>NZ_CP039383.2:304030-608060 GCF_004803715.2 Luteimonas yindakuii | reverse complement strand
TTGGCCGCTCCTAGGGTCGGCACCCCTGACGGGGGTTCCGATGCAGCACAATGAAGTTTCGCCGGCCGACGAGCTGGGTGATGAGTCGCGGCAGTTCGCGCTGTTGTTGGACTCCGTAACCGATTACGCCATCTACATGCTGGATCCGCGCGGCTATATCCGCACGTGGAACCGTGGCGGCAGCCGGATCAAGGGATACGACGCCGCCGACGTCATCGGCACCCACTTCTCGCGTTTCTACACCGCCCCGGAGGTCGAACGCGGGGTGCCGGCACGCAACCTGGAAACCTCCTCCCGCGACGGCCGCTTCGAGGCAGAGGGCTGGCGCGTGCGCAAGGACGGCTCGCGCTTCCGCGCCAGCGTGGTGATCGACCCGATCTGGAAGGACGACCGGCTGCTGGGATACGCCAAAGTCACCCGCGACATCACCGAGCGCTACAAGGCCGAGCTGCAACTGCAGGAAGCGCAGCAGGCGCTGATGCAGGCGCAGAAGATGGAAGCCATCGGCAAGCTGACCCTCGGCCTGGCGCACGATTTCAACAACCTGCTGACCGTGATCGTGAACAGCCTCGACCTGATCGGTGCACGCACCCGGGACGAGGCGATCGGCCGTTACGTGATGACCGCGATGCGCGGCGCCGAGCGTGGCGTACTGCTGACCCGCCAGCTGCTGACGTTCGGCAGCGGCCAGACGCTGGCACTCGAGACCACCGACGTCAACGAGCTGCTGGCGGAGAACATCGAACTGTTGCAACGCGCTGCCGGGGACTTGGTCCACGTGCAGCTGGAACTCGCGGACGACCCCCTGGTCGCGGACATCGACCGCGCACAGTTCGAGGCCGCGGTGTTGAACCTGGTCAGCAACAGTCGCGATGCGTTGCCGCCCTCCGGCGGCTCCATCACGATCACCGCCTCCTGCCAGCAGACCCGCGACCCCGCGTCGCGCCACGACCGGACCGGGCACTTCGTGGTGGTGGAAGTGGTCGATGACGGCCCGGGGATTCCGCTCGAGCACCAGGCGCGGGTGTTCGAACCGTTCTTCACCACGAAGGAAGTCGGCCAGGGCAGCGGGCTCGGGCTCAGCCAGGTGTTCGGCTTCGCTTCGCAATCGGGCGGGTTCGTCCAGCTGCGCAGCCAGCCGGGACACGGCACCGCCGTCACCATCCATCTGCCGGCGAGAGAGCACTGATGACCCGGGCCCGAATCCTGTTCGTCGAGGACGAAGCCGACCTGCGCAACCTGATCGCGGAGGTGCTGACCGACCTCGGTTTCGAGGTCACCACCGCCGCCGACGGCCATGAGGCGATCGCCCAGCTCGAGGGCGAGCCGCGCTTCGACCACGTGATCTCCGACGTCAGCATGCCCAACGGACTCAGCGGCATCGACGTGGCGGCGGCCGCCGCCCGGCTGCAGGCCCAGGCGAAGGTGACCCTGGCGTCGGGCTACCAGCGCGCGCAATTGCCCAACCTTCCGCCCGACGTCAGCTTCCTGCCCAAGCCCTACCACGTGCGGCAGCTGCTGCAGGTGCTCGACGCCGGCGGCGCCTGAGGCGCGGCACACGCAACCCGCGCTGTCGATGATGGAGGCGGGCATCGACGGCTTAGCGCGCCAGGCGCGACAGCGGAAACTTCGTGCCGCAACGCAGAAGGCGACCCGTCGAGGTCGCCTTCTGCAAGAAGTGGTGCCGCTTGTCCGAATCGAACGGACGACCTACGGTTTACAAGACCGTTGCTCTACCAACTGAGCTAAAGCGGCGTATGGCGGCTGCACGTCAGCGCGGCTGCAGACATGCCGGCGGCGATTCTAGCAGCCGCGCCGGTGCCCGACGCAGGCGACGGCCACCGCGGCCACCTCAATGCAATGCCGCACAATCCAGTGGCGTGGCCTGTGCCGCGCCCGTGGCGCGCCGCGCCGCATCGGCGTCGAAGCCCGTATCCACTTCGATATCCAGCCAGCGACGGGCATCGGCGGCAGCGATGGCCTCGGCCTGCGCGGGAAAGCCTGCGGCCTGCAGTGCGGCTGCATGGCGGCGCGCACCATCCTCGCTGCCGAAGCGACCCAGCGCGATCGCGTTGGCCTCGCTGCCACCGAGGATGAAATGGTCGTTGAACCCGGCCGCCGCAAGCCGCCCGGTGACCGCCTGCGCCGCGGCGCGGTCGACCTGCGCGGGCAACAGCACGCGCCAGCCGCGTCCGCCGCCGGCGCGTGGCACGTGCACGGCAAGCCGGCGCACGTCTGGCGCCAGTACCCCGCGGGCCCGTGCCAGCGCAGCGTCATCTGCGAATGGACCGATGCGATGGCAGGCGCGCGGCCGGGCGGCCGCTGGAGCGTCACCGGTGGCGGGGTCATCCGCCGCCAGCTCCACCAGCGGCGCGTCGGTGGCAGGCGTGGCGTCCGCCGCCAGCGCCGCGGTCTCGCGCGTCTGCGGGGTGGCCTCCGCCAGCAGTCGCAGGCGCGGCACGCCGACCGGCTGGTCGGGCGGTGCAGTTGGCATGGGCTCGGGTCGCAACAGCCACCACAGCCCGACCCCGAGGTTGAGTGCGATCAGCAGGACGATGGTTGCGCGCGCGAACATGCCCGGATTCTAGGCCGCGATGCGACGCGGCACACCCGTCATTGTCCGCGCGCCCAGCGGGCCATGCCTTCCAGCACCAGGGTCGGCGCGGCCAGCGCGCCCTCGATGCCCGCGAGCACCGCCGCTGCACCGCCGCCATGCACGAGCACGGTGGGGCTGGCGCCCACCAGTTGCATCGCGTCGCGGCGACTCGCCTCGACCAGTGCGCAGGCGGCCCCTTCGCAACCGGAAGCCAGCGCGTCGTCGGTGTCATCGGCGAACGCCACATGCCGCCCACCCTGCAGCGGCAGGTGCGGCGCGCGCCGGTGCAGGCTCTCGCGCATCAGCGCCGGCGACGGCGCGATCCGCCCTCCGCGGTGGTGCCCGTCGCGATCCAGCAGGTCGATGGTGAGGGCGGTACCGACACCGACCAGCAGCCATGGCCCCGGACCGCGCGCATGCGCGCCGAGCAGGGCGAGGAAGCGGTCCACTCCGAGGCGTTCGGGATGCGCGTAGGCGATGCGCATGCCGGCGAACCCGGGTTCGGTGTGCACGCGCGAGACGCGTCCGCAGCGCCCACCCAGCGCCGCGAGCAGCGAGGCGCGCAACGGTGCCGGGGCGACGCTGGCCAGCACCGCGGAGTCGATCCGCGCCGGTAGCGCGTGGGTCCAGTCGCCGGGCAAGGCGCGTCCGTCATGGGCGACGGCAAAGCCCTCGCCCACCCGCCCCTGCTCGAGTGGGGCGCACTTCAGCCGCGTGTTGCCGAGGTCGAACAGCCACTCAGCCATGCGCGCGCCTGCGCAGGCTGACTTCACCCGCGTGCAGCCCGCGCTCGCCCGCGTCCGTGCGCACCCGCAATGCCCCATCGGCTGCGATGCCGAGCGCGATGCCGGTGGTCACGCGACCGCCGTCGTGGATGTCGACCGCCATGTCGCGCAGCGCGTCGAATGTGCTGTAACGCGGCAGGAACGGCGCCAGGCCTTCGCGGGCGAAGGCATCCAGCGCCGGCAACAACCGTGAGATGACACCCGCCGCAAGCGTGTTGCGCACCGGTGTGGCTACGCCGAGGCGGCGCAGGTCGGTCCAGGCCTGGCCGATGGCCGCGCCCGCCGCGGCCGGCATTGCGACATTGATGCCGATGCCGATTACCGCGCGCACCGGCCCCGCGTGTTCGCCACCGCCTTCGATCAGCAGGCCGCCGAGTTTCTGCAGGCCGTCGCTGCCTTCGACCACCAGATCGTTCGGCCATTTCAGCCGCGCCGGCACTCCCAGTGCGGCGACGGCCTCGGCCACGCAGACCCCCGCCACCAGGCTCAGGCCACCCAGCCGCGCAAGCCCGCCATCGAAGCCGAGCGCAACCGACAGGTAGAGGTTGGTCGCCAGCGGCGACGCCCAGTCGCGGCCGCGGCGACCGCGCCCGCCGGTCTGGCGTTCGGCAAGCAGCACCGCGGCGCCACGGGCGGGCAAGGGCTGTCGCAGCAACTCGCTGTTGGTCGAATCCAGCGTCCAGGCGACGCCGAGCGCACCCAGCAACGCGGTGGCGTCGGCGGTCAGGCCGTCGCGGATGACGTCCGCGTCGAGCAGGTCGAGCGGTTCGGCGAGCGTGTAGCCGCGACCGGCACGCGCCTCGATGCCCAGGCCCGCGGCACGCAGCGCCTCGATGCGCTTCCACACCGCGGCCCGGCTCAGGCCGTACTCGCGCGCCAGGACGTCGCCGGACACCGGTCCCGCGGCGAGGCGTTGGAGAAGTGCACGCTCCAGGCTCATCCGGCATCCTCGCAGGCCGCGGCGGCGCCACGGTGGCCGGGCAGGATGCCCAGCCTGCACACGCGGTGCAACCGCGGTATAGTCCGTGGTCGACCCTGCCCTGCAACGGCCGCCCCCATGCTCCTGCGAATCGCACTGATGCTGCTGATCGCTTCCGCCAGCCTCCCGCTGTTGGCTGCCGAGGGACGCCAGGCGCCCGGCCGCGAGGGCTGTCCGGTGGCCGAGGAAGATCCGACCAATCCGCGTCCTGCGGCGGAGCGCCTGCCGGCCGGCCCGGCCGAGGCCGTCGAACGTGGCCCTGGTGGCCGCGGTGGCCCCGAAGGCGGCGCCCGCATGCCACGCTGGCACAGCTTCCTTCCGGGCATGTTCCGCTGACCGGATCGCGGTTCGCGCGGCACCGCTGATGGTGGTGCGGGTTCGATGACACGCTGGCTGCAACGGCTGTGGCCGCGCCCGGAGGCGCCGCCCGCGGCGCTGTGGAATGCGGTCCGCGATCGCGCCACCCTGGTGGCCCGGCTCGATGCCGGCCGGGAAGATCGCCTGCGATCGCTGACCGGCGAATTCCTGCATCGCAAGACGATCACCCCGATGGCCGGACTCGTCCTCGACGACGCACAGCGCGCGCTGCTTGCCGCCCTGTGCTGCCTGCCGCTGCTGGAATTCGGCCGCGAGGGCATGCACGGCTGGTCGCAGCTCATCGTCTACCCCGACGCGTTCCGGGTGAACCGCACCCATGTCGATGCCGCCGGCGTGCTGCACGAATGGGAGGACGAGCTGATCGGCGAGGCCTGGGAGGCCGGTCCGCTGATCCTGTCCTGGGCCGACATCCAGTCCGACCTCGACACCCCGGATGCCGGCTTCTGCGTGGCGGTGCACGAGATGGCGCACAAGCTCGACGCACTCGATGGCGTGCTTGACGGCACGCCCGCGCTGCCGCGCGCGTGGCAACGCGACTGGGCGCGCGATTTCCAGCAGGCGTTCGACGGTTTCGTCGCCCACCTCGACGGTGGTGGCGAGAGCGGGATTGATCCCTACGCCGCGGAGGCGCCGGAGGAATTCTTCGCGGTGTGCAGCGAATACCACTTCAGCGCCCCGGCCCTGCTGCGCGAGGAGCTCCCGGGCGTGGCGCAGCACCTGCAGCGCTTCTACGGACGCTCGCCGCTGGACGCCTGACCCGGGTCAGAGGCCCGGCGGGAACACCACCTCGAACCGCGTGCCACCCAGTTCCGCCGATGGCCCGACGCGCAGCTCGCCGCGGTAGCTGCCAACGATGTCCTGCACGATCGCCAGGCCGATGCCGTGGCCGTGCACGCGCTCGTCGCCACGTACACCACGCTGCAGCACATGGGCGATGCGGTCGGGCGCGATGCCTTCGCCATCGTCGTCGACCGCCAGGGTCATGCCGGGACGACGGTCGGGCTGCGGCGCACCGGATTTCACCGTCAGCAGCACGCGGTCACGGGCCCACTTGAAGGCGTTCTCGAGCAGGTTGCCGAGCAGTTCCTGCAGGTCGCCGGGCTCGCCATGGAAGCGCGCCACCGGATCGATATCGAACTCGCAGATCACGCCCTGGGCGGCGTAGATCTTCTCCAGCCCGCGCACGATCTCCTCGGCATACGGCTCGATCTCCACCGGTGCCGC
Organism: Luteimonas yindakuii; assembly: GCF_004803715.2. Taxonomy (NCBI): domain Bacteria; kingdom Pseudomonadati; phylum Pseudomonadota; class Gammaproteobacteria; order Lysobacterales; family Lysobacteraceae; genus Luteimonas; species Luteimonas yindakuii. The sequence continues at coordinate 602,098 of NZ_CP039383.2, read as the reverse complement.
GAACAGCTTGTGCCCGCTCGAGGCCGCGCGACCCAGCTGGTAGCCGACGAGGTCGTTCATCCGCCGCAGCTGGATCTGCAGTTCATCGCGCAGCTCCTCGTCGCTGGCCCCGGCCTCGAGCCGCGTGCGCAGCACCGCCAGCGGCGTCTTCAGGCTGTGCGCCAGGTCGGACATCGTGTTGCGCTGGTGCTCGAGGTTCTGCCGCTCGCTCTCGATCAGCGCGTTGATGCTGTCGGTCAGCGGCTCGAGCTCGCGCGGATGCAGTTCGCCCATGCGATTGGCCTGGCCGCGCTGCACGCGCTTGAGTTCGCTGATGACCTTTCGCAACGGGCGCAGGCTCCAGCGCAGCACCAGCGCCTGCAGCATCAGCAGCACCACGCCGGCCACGCCGAGATAGCGCCACAACGCCTGGCGGAACACCTGCACCTGGCGCGGCAACGTGCCGGCATCCTCGAGGATGTACACCGTGTAAGGCAGCTCGGTCTCGACGCCGGCGCTCTCGCGCACCAGCGCGAAGCCGCGGCCGTAACGTATCACCTCGCCCGGCTGGTTGGCGCTGTCGCTGATCGGCAGCGGGCCGTCGATCTTCTCCTGCCCGGGCTCGAGGAGCTCGAGTTCCGGCAGGCGCGGGCCGTGCGCGGAACCCGACATCCACACGCTGCCGTCGAGCACGATGGCCGCATAGGTGCCGCTGCCGGGGCGCTCGAAACGTTCGTCCGGCGGTGCATCCGGCGGGATGATGCTGTTGTCGCGGGCGAACTCGACATCGCCGGCATAGGTGAGCGCGAAGCCGCGCAGGCGGTCGCGCTGGCCCTGGCTTGCGACGTCGACGAACGCACTGTCGAGCGAATAGCCGGCTGCCGCCAGGAATGCCACCAGGCCGAGGCTGGCGGCCAGCATCTGCCGCGATTGCAGCGAGCGCGGCCGCCACGCCAGTGCGCGTCGGGGACGGGTTTCAGGGCTCATGGATCAGCGCAGGATGCCACGCGACGCACGCGGCGTGGAAAACACGGACGCGACTGATCGCGTACGCGATCAGCCTTCGTTGCTGCGCGGGATCGCGAACCGGTAACCACGACCGCGCACCGTCTCGATCGGCTTCAGCATGCCGTCGGGGTCGAGCTTCTTGCGCAGGCGGCCGATGAAGACCTCGAGCACGTTGGAATCGCGGTCGAAATCCTGCTGGTAGATGTGCTCGGTGAGGTCGGCCTTCGAGACCAGTTCGCCGGCATGCATCATCAGGTACTCGAGCACCTTGTACTCGTAGCTGGTGAGGTCGACGTTCTGTCCGTGCACGCTGACGGTCTGCGCGGCGAGGTCGAGCGTGACCGGGCCGCATTCCAGCGTCGGCTTGCTCCAGCCGGCAGCGCGGCGCACCAGTGCGTTGATGCGCGCCAGCAGTTCCTCGACATGGAACGGCTTGACCAGGTAGTCGTCGGCGCCCTGCTTGAGGCCGTCGACCTTGTCCTGCCAGCTCGAACGCGCGGTGAGGATCAGCACCGGGAACTGCTTGCCTTCGTCGCGCAGGGCCTTGATCAGCTCCATGCCCGACATCTTCGGCAGGCCGAGGTCGATGATGCCGACGTCGAACGGCACCTCGCGGCCCATGTACAGGCCTTCCTCGCCATCCTGCGCGGCATCGACGGCATAGCCTTCGCGCTTGAGGCGGGCGGCGAGGGTCTCGCGCAGCGGTGCTTCGTCTTCGACGAGGAGGATACGCATGGGTCGAACTCCGTGTCAGAGAGGGTCAGGGAGCTGACCCTATGCGTTCAAGTATCTGAACTCAATCGTCGCGGCTGCGTGTACGTGGCGATTCACTGCGCACGCGCTGCTGCGGATCGTCCTCGTAGACCCTGACCCGGCCCCGATCGTCCATCACCTTGATGCGGTTGATCTCACGGCCGTCCATGTGCATCCGTTCCGCGCTGAGCACCTGGCCGCGGGCCTCGCTGCGCACACGACGGATGGAATCACCCATCGCGTCCTGTCCGCCACGCGGCCATTGCGACTGCTGCTGCCCGCGCCCCTGCTCTCGCGTCTGCGCCTGCGCGCCCCCGGCAGCCGCCATCGCAACGGCAATCAGGCAGGGCAACGTGAGACGAAACGGCACGGGCATGATCGAGGCATCCGGGGAAGCGAAGGAACGGCGCCGCATCGCGGAGCACGGGGTCCAGTCTCGAAGCCATGCAGTGAATCCGTCCTTAACTTTTTCGTCAACACCCTGACGATGTTCAGCTGGGGTGGCGGGTCAGAAGATTTCGGCCACGCAACAGCGCAGAGAGCCGCCGGCCGCCTCGATGGCCGGCAGCGGCACCGCTTCGACCTGGAAGCCGACATGGGCCAGCTGCGCCGACGCCGCCGCCGGCAGCGCTGCGGCGGCACGCGCGCTCATCCAGACGGTGGACGGCGTCAGCGCGATCGCATTGGCGACGAACGCGGCGCGCGCGTCGGCATCGAGGACGATGGCGGCGTCGCCGTAGAGCGCCTGCACGACCGCATGGGCGACCGCGGGTTGCGCGAAGCCATCCGGGCACAGCAGCGCCGCGCGCCCGGCCAGGACGGCCAGCACGACATTGGTGTGGTATTCGCCCGGCGCGAGATCGAGCACGAGCGTGGCACGCAGCCCGAACGCGGTGTGCATCAGCGCCGCGCCCTCGGCGCTGCAGCGCTCGGACAGGCCGCAGATGCCAAGACCGCGCGACCGGTCGATGACCAGCGCGCCGGTCAGTTCGCACGGATGTGGCTGCAGCGAAAGGTCGACGATACGACGGCCCTCGCCGAGCGAGGTGCGGATGTCGCGGCGCGCGGCTTCGCGCCGGCGCACCGGATGGCGCATGCGGCCGATGACCAGCGCATCGGCACTCGTGCCGAACACGTTGTTCGGAAACACCCCGTCGGGCGCGGCCGGATCGCCCGGGAACACTTCCACGGGCAGGTGCTGGCGGATACGCCGCACGAGTTCGGCGTGCTCCGCGCAGGCCGCCCGCGCATCGAAGCCGGCATCGGCCATGTAGCTGTTGTCGCGCGCGGATTCCGCGGCGCGACTGAAGCCGTCAGGGCTGACCAGGAACGCGCCGCGCGCGGTCGCGGGTCCGAAATCGGCGGCTGCGGCACGCGCCACCGCAAGGAACGCGTCCACGTCGCGGGTGATCATGCCGGCACGCTCCGGGCCGCGGTCTCCGTCGCCTGCAGCGCGCGCTCGACGAGCGCCCAGTCGGCGCCCGGGCGGTGCGCGCCCTCGCTCAGCACCTGGCGGAACTGGCGGCCGCCAGGCTGGCCATGGAACAGGCCGAGCACGTGGCGGACGATGTGCTTGAGCGCTACGCCCGCCGCGAGCTGCGCTTCGACATACGGGCGCAGCGCCGCCAGCAACGCGCCGCGCGGCTGCGGCGCGCGGCCCGAGAGCGCGCAGTCGAGTCGGTGCAGCAGATGGGGATCGTGGTAGGCGGCACGGCCGAGCATCACGCCGTCGACATGATCGAGGTGTGCGAGCGCGGTGGCTTCGTCGGCGATGCCGCCGTTGAGCAGCACGGTGAGGTCGGCGCGCTCCTGCTTGAGCCGATAGGCCCAGTCGTAGCGCAGCGGCGGCACTTCCCGGTTCTCCTTCGGGCTCAGGCCTTTGAGCCAGGCGTTGCGTGCATGCACGATCACCTGGGTGGCACCCGCGGCCGCCACCGCGTCGACGAACGCACGGAAGCGCGCGTATTCGCTGTCGTCATCGACGCCGAGGCGGCACTTCACGGTGACCGGCACGGCATGGCCATCGGCCGCCAACGCCGCGCGCATCGCCGCCACGCACTCGGCGACCAGTGTCGGCTCGCGCATCAGACAGGCACCGAAGCGCCCGGCCTGCACGCGATCGGAGGGACAGCCGCAGTTGAGGTTGACCTCGTCGAATCCATGCGCCGCGGCGATGCACGCGGCCTCGGCCAGCAGCGCCGGTTCGCTGCCGCCGAGCTGCAGGGCCACCGGATGCTCGACGGGATCCATCGCCAGCAACCGCCTGCGGTCGCCATGGATGACCGCGTTGGCGTGGACCATCTCGGTGTACAGCAGCGCATCCGGTGCCAGCAGGCGGTGGAAGACCCGGCACTGGCTGTCGGTCCAGTCCATCATCGGCGCCACCGAGAGACGCAGCGCACGCGCATGCGGCGTCGCCACGCGCACGGACGGCGTGCCCTCGGGCGGATGGCGGGGGTGGCATGCGTTCATCGGGTCATGGCCGCGGCGCAGGCAGGTGCGCGGGCGGTCGTCGGCAGCGGAAGGCGCACAGGTTACACCGCGACCGCCCTCGCCCCGGTTAACGGCAGGCGCGGGCGTCGCGCCCGTTAGAATCGTCGTCCGCACATACGAGTGGCTGATGCCCATGTCCAAAGTCCTGGTGATCGGATCCGGCGGCCGCGAGCACGCGCTGGCCTGGAAGCTCGCGCAGTCGCCGCGCGTGGACGAAGTGCTGGTGGCACCGGGCAATGCCGGCACCGCCACCGAGGACAAGTGCCGCAACGTCGACGTGGCCGCGACTGATATCGATGCGCTGCTGGCGCTGGCGCGCGACGAGGGCGTCGCCTTCACCCTGGTGGGGCCGGAGGGCCCGCTGGTGGCCGGCGTGGTCGACCGCTTCCGCGACGCCGGGCTGCGCATCTTCGGGCCGAGTGCGGCCGCCGCCCAGCTCGAGGGCAGCAAGGCCTTCGCCAAGGATTTCCTCGCCCGCCACGGCATTCCCACCGCCCATTACGCGGTGCACACCCACGTCGACGAGGCGCTGGAGTACGTACGCGAACGCGGTGCGCCGATCGTGATCAAGGCCGATGGCCTGGCCGCCGGCAAGGGCGTGATCGTGGCGATGACGCTGGAGGACGCCGAAGCCGCGATCACCGACATGCTGGCCGACTACGCCTTCGGCGCCGCCGGCGCGCGGGTGGTGATCGAGGAATTCCTCGACGGCGAGGAGGCCAGCTTCATCTCGATGGTCGACGGCCGCACCGCGCTGCCGATGGCGACCAGCCAGGACCACAAGCGGGTCGGCGACGGCGACACCGGCCCGAACACCGGCGGCATGGGCGCGTACTCGCCGGCGCCGGTCGTCACGCCCGAGGTGCATGCGCGGATCATGCGCGACGTGGTCGAGCCCACCGTTGCCGGCATGGCCGCCGACGGCATTCCGTTCACCGGCTTCCTGTACGCCGGCCTGATGATCGACCGCAACGGCGCGCCGAAGGTCATCGAATACAACGTGCGCTTCGGCGATCCGGAAACCCAGCCGGTGATGCTGCGCCTGCAGTCCGACCTTGCCGACCTGGTCGACGCCGCGATCGACGGCCGCCTCGACAGCATCGAAGCGCAGTGGGACCCGCGCCCCTCGCTGGGCGTGGTGATGGCAGCCGAGCACTACCCCGGCAAGCCGCGCACCGGCGATGTCATCAACACCTGGGACGTGCCCGAGCCCGAGCACACCAGGGTGTTCCACGCCGGCACCGCGCTCGAAGGCCAGCACGTGGTGACCGCCGGCGGCCGCGTGCTGTGCGTGTGCGCGCTTGGCGACACCGTGGCCGATGCCCAGCAGCGCGCCTACGCCGCGGTCGCCGGCATTTCCTGGCATGGCGAGTTCCACCGCCACGACATCGGCTGGCGCGCGATCGAACGCGAACGCGGCTGAGGCACGCCCGCATGGCCCATAGCCAGTTCGACCTGCTGCGGCAGCGGCGCTTCGTGCCCTATTTCATCGTGCAGGCGCTGGGGGCGTTCAACGACAACGTCTACCGCCAGGCCATCATCGGCCTGCTGATCTTCCTCGGCGCCAGCACCCGGGAACGCGCGCTGTACGCGATGCTGGCGCCGGCGGTGTTCATCCTGCCGTACTTCCTGTTCTCGGCGCTGCTGGCCGGCCAGGTCGCCGAAAAGCTCGAGAAACAGCGGCTGATCGTGATCACCACGACGATGGAGATCGCGATCATGTCGCTGGCGGCGGTCGGCTTCCTGCTGCAGAACATGCCGCTGTTGCTGGTGGCGCTGTTCTGCACCGGCGTGCAGTCCACCTTGTTCGGCCCGGTGAAGTACTCGGTGCTGCCGTCGATCCTGAAACCTGAGGAACTGACCGGTGGCAACGGCCTGGTCGAGATGGGCACGTCGATCTCGATCCTGCTCGGCATGATCACCGGCGGGCTGATCTTCCAGCTGGCGGGCAGCCACGGCCCGCAGGCCGCGGCCGGCGCGATCGTGGCGCTTGCGATCGTCGGCAACCTGATGGCGCGGCGGATTCCACGCATCGACGCCGGCGACCCCACGCTGCGGGTGCGCTGGAATCCGGTACCGGTGTCGCTGGAGGTCATGCGGATGGCGCGCCGGCAGCCGGCGGTGCGCAACGCGATGCTCGGGGTGTCGTGGTTCTGGTTTTTCGGCACCCTGATCACCTCGCAGTTGCCGGCCTACGCCGAAGTGCATCTGGGCGGCGCCGCCGGATCGGCGACGCTGTACGTGTTCGCGCTGGCGCTGTTCTCGATCGGCGTGGGCGTCGGCTCGCTGCTGTGCGAGAAGCTGTCGGCGCGCACGGTCGAGATCGGCCTGGTGCCGGTGGGCGCGTTCGGCATGACCGCCTTCGTGCTCGACCTCTACTTCGCACGCCCCGGGCTGGCCCCCGTGGGCGGGCTCGATCTCGCGGGGTTCCTGCAACAGCCGGGCAGCCTGCGCCTGGTCGTCGACCTCGTCGGCATCGGCATGTTCACCGGCGTGTTCGTGGTGCCGCTGTTCGCGCTGATCCAGAGCCGCACGCCGAACTCGGAGATGTCGCGGGTGTTCGCCGCGCTCAACATCCAGAATTCCGGCTTCATCGTGCTGGCCGCGGTGGTCGGGCTGGTGACCCAGGGCGTGCTCGGCTGGACGATCCCGCACCTGCTGCTGGCGCTGGCGATCGCCAACCTGCTGGTGGCGGTGTGGATCTTCAGCATCGTCCCCGAGTTCCTGATGCGCTTCCTGAGCTGGGTGCTTGTGCGCACCCTCTACCGGCTGCGCCTGCACGGCATCGAAGCCCACGTGCCGGACGAGGGCCCGGCCCTGCTGGTGTGCAACCACGTCAGCTACATGGACGCGCTGATCCTGGCGGCCAGCGTGCCGCGGCCGGTGCGCTTCGTGATGTACCACCGCATCTTCGCCATCCCGGTGCTGTCGTGGATCTTCGGCACCGCCAAGGCGATTCCGATCGCCCCGGAAAAGGAGGACCCCGCACTGATGCTGCGCGCCTTCGATGCCATCGACGCCGCACTCGCCGATGGCGAGCTGGTGCTGGTGTTTCCCGAAGGACGGCTGACCGCGGACGGTGAGATCGCACCGTTCCGCAGCGGTATCGAGCGCATCCTGGCCCGACGCCCGGTGCCGGTGGTACCGATGGCCCTGCGCAACATGTGGACCAGCATGTGGAGCCGGCACGATTCAAGGATGCGGCGCATGCGCCTGCCACGGCGCCTGCGTGCGCGTGTCGAAGTGGTCGCCGCCGCGCCGGTGGAGGGCGCGCAGGCAAGCGCGGCATCACTGGAAGCGCGGGTGCGGGAGCTGCGCGGGGCGGCGGCGTAGGCGCACGCCAGGATCTGCTGCGGACTGATCCGCGGCGGACCACTACTCCCGCAGCGCCCCCTCGCGATGCCAGTGCGTGATCAGCCAGCGCGAAATCGAGATGCCCGGCGACAGCAGCAGTCCGTCGTCGCCGCCGGTGCCATCGAGCGCGGCGCCGATCTCCTCGCGCGTGAACCAGCGCGCGTCCTCGAGCTCGTCATCGTTGGGGCGCGGCTCGTCGGGTTCGGCCAGTGCCTCGAAGCCCAGCATCAGCGACGACGGGAACGGCCACGGCTGCGAGCCGACGTAGCGCGCGCGGCGCACGCGCACGCCGGATTCTTCCCACACTTCGCGGGTGATGGTCTGCTCCAGCGTCTCGCCCGGCTCGACGAAGCCGGCGAGCACCGACCAGCGCCGCGGCGGCCAGCCCGGCTGGCGGCCCAGCAACAGGCGTTGGCCATCCGAAACGGCGACGATCACCGCCGGGTCGGTGCGCGGGTAGTGTTCGGCGCTGCAGCCGGTGCACACGCCGAGCCAGCCGGCGCGCACGTATTCCAGCCGCGCCCCGCAGGCGCCGCAGTACCGGTGCCGGCGCCGCCAGTGCAGCACCGCGCGCGCCTGCGCGAACGCGGTCGCCTGCAGCGCGGGCCACTGCGCGGCCGCGCTGCGCAGGTCGACCCATGTGCCGTCCGGCGTGTCGGGCACGTCCGCGGCATCGCAGGCAAACCAGCCGTGGCCGTCACCGTCGAGGCCAAGGAACACCGCGTGCTGCCACGCGTCGCGCGGCAGCGCGCCTGCGTCGGGCATCCACAGCCCATCGCCATCACCGACCGGTGCGCGCCCGTCATCGTCGACCACGATGCACCGGGCCGCCGCGCGCAGGGCTTCGAGCGCGGCGGGCTGCAGGCGCAGGTGCTCGGCGCGATCCAGCGATGCGGCCACGAAGGCATAGTCGGGTGTTGGCGCGGCAACAGCAGCGGTCATCGGCACATCCGGCGGCACGCGATATCGCGCCGCCGGAGTTTAGGCCCGAACCGGCTGCAGGCGTCGCCATGCGGCGACCGGGCGCGGTGGATCAGACGGTGAAGCTGCTGCCGCAGCCGCAGGTGGATTTCGCGTTCGGATTGCGGATGGTGAACTGCGCGCCATGCAGGCTCTCGACGTAATCCACCGAAGCACCCATCAGGTACTGCAGGCTCAGCGGGTCGACCACCAGGGTCACGCCATCGGTGGCGATGGCGAGATCGTCCTCGGCCTGCTGCTCGTCGAACTCGAAGCCGTACTGGAAACCGGAACAGCCGCCGCCCTGGATGTAGACGCGCAGCTTCAGCGCGGGATTGCCCTCGCCATCGATCAGCTCACGCACCTTGGAGGCGGCGGCGGTGGTGAAATCGATCGGGCGCGACAGCGACTGATAACCGGGAGCTTGGGGGAGCGACATGGGTTCCATGTGCCCAAGGATGGGGGCCACGTGGAGGTGGTTCAAGCGTCCGGTGCGGAACGCGCTGTCGCCTCGGTCCATGGGAACGACTGTTCGACCACGCGACCGCCGCGCGGCTGCAGGCGCACGGTCACCCGCGTGGGCGTGAAGCCCGGCGGCAGCACGATGTCGCCCTGGACCTGCTGGAAGAAGCGGAACGAGTACGGCAGCGGCGGCGCGTCCTCGCCCTGGCGCAGGTCGTCCCAGTCCAGCTGCTGCAACCGGCCGTCGCGTGTGCCTTCCACCGTGAGCCGCAATTCGCCTTCGCTGGAGGCGTCGCGATTGAGGTTCTGGGTCAGCGTGGCGGTGTAATGCCAGACGCTCCCGGTGCCCGGCGCCAGCCGCAGCTCGTGCACGGTGAGTCCCCGACGCTGCGCGGTCGCGCCGACGAACCGTTCATAGAAGGCGACATCGGCACGCAACGCGGCGATCTCCTCGTCGCGCTCGGCAAGCGTGCCCTGCAGCTTCAGGTTGGCCTCGCGGCTGATCTGGTCGGAGCGGGCAAGCGTGGTGACCTCCTGCTCGAGGCGGGCAACCTGCTCGCTGTCGACGCCCACCGCACCGCCCCCGCGCAACCCGGCCCATAGCCCCCAGGCACCGAACAACAGCGAAATCAGGACAACGGCGGCTGCCGCCAGCATCCGCGGTTGCAGGCGCATGACGGTGACATCGGCATCGACGCCTGCAGCGGGCCTGGAGGCCGGGGACGGCACCGGCTTCGCCGGCGAGGTGCGCTCGGGCTCGTTCATGTTCATGGATATAGCGGCGCCGGCGGGACGGGTCAAGAAAACGCCGCGCGCGCGGGTGGGGTCGTGTTCAAACCGGTGAGCGCCGCGGCCACGCGCGATCGTGCCGCGCTGCCTACACTTGCGCGTCAACGACGCCACCGGGGAACCATGATGTCGGAAGCCCAGCTGTTCGCGATTGGCATCCTGCTGGCCTGGCTGGCCGGCGTGCGGGTGTATCTCACGGTGTTCGGCGTGGGCATCGCCGGGGTGTTCGGCTGGCTGGATCTGCCACCGGCGCTGGAAGCGGCGCAGTCACCGTGGGTGCTGGGCGTGGCCGGTGTCCTGGCGGTCGTGGAATTCCTCGCCGACAAGATCCCCGGCGTGGATTCGGTGTGGGACCTCGTGCACACGCTTGCGCGCGTGCCGGCGGGTGCGTTCCTGGCCGCGGCCACGCTGTCGCCCGATGGCGAACTCGGCGCGGGCATGCTCGCCACCGGCGCCGGCGTCGCACTGGCCAGCCACCTGCTGAAGAGCGGGTCGCGCGCCCTGATCAACACCTCGCCGGAGCCGGTCAGCAACTGGGCGGCATCGGCCACAGAGGACACCGTCACCGTCGGTGCGCTTGCACTTGCCATCACCAACCCGTGGTTGGCGCTGGCCCTGGTGCTTAGCCTGGCCGCATTTGCGTTCGGCGGCATGTGGTGGCTGTGGCGGAAGCTCTTCGGCAGGAAGCGAGCGCGCCGGTAACACGATGCGACCCCTGCACGGGTCGGCGGCCACCGGCTCGGGCATAATCGGCGGCCGCGCCGGGGACCGGGCGCGCGTTTGCCTTTCGACGGGGAATGGCCGCAGAGTCTCATGATGGAGAGGGCTGACGACATCCGACGCGCCGAGTTTCCGCCGGCCGGTTTCTGGCGCCGGTGGGCAGGCGATGCCCCGCCGGCGAAGATGCCCGCCGACGACGACAGCGAGACCGCACGCACGCAGGCGGAGATCGCCTCGGCCGCGGCGCGGGCCGGGCAGTCGGACGCGACCGAAGCGCCCTACCGGGTGATGATCGTCGAGGACGATCCCAGCCAGGCGCTGTTCGCGGAAAGCATCCTCAATGGCGCCGGCATGCAGGCGCAGGTGGTGCCCGACCCGGGGCTGGCGATCGCCACGCTGGAGGTATTCCAGCCCGACCTGGTGCTGATGGACCTGCATATGCCGTCGATCGACGGCACCGAACTGACCCACATGATCCGCAGCCACGGCGCGTTCGCACAGACGCCGATCGTGTTCCTGACCGGCGATCCGGATCCGGAGCGCCAGTTCGAGGTGCTCGAACTCGGCGCCGACGACTTCCTCACCAAACCGGTGCGGCCGCGGCACCTGATCGCGGCAGTGCAGAACCGCATCCGCCGCGCGCGCCAGGCGCAGGCGCCGGCGCCCGAGGGCCGCCACCCGCTGACCGGCCTGCTCACCCGCAACCGCATGCTGCAGCGGCTGGCCGCAGGGATTCCCGGCGATGGCAGCGGCGCGCTGTTCTTCGTCGAGCTCGAGGGCACCGCGGCGTTGCGTGACCGCCTCGGCTATGCGGCGCTCGAATCGGTGCTGGTAGAGGCCAGCCGCCATATCGCGACGCTCAGCGATGGCCAGGCGGCCGCCCGACTCAACGACAACACCTTCCTCGTCCACGCCGACACCGCCCCGGACGACCTGCTGGCCTGGGCGCGCCAGCTGCGCGACGGGCTCGCGCGCCAGGAGTTCTCCGCTGGCGGCGAAACCATCCGCCTGCGCGGCCGCATCGGTGCGCTGGCACTGGCCGACGGCTTCAACGATGCCGGCAGCGCGCTGGCGGCCGCCGAGCACGCATTGCGGCTGGCGCGACTCGACCCCATCGGCATCGCGCGCTATGTCGCCTCCGATGCGCGCTCGGCGGATCCCTCGCTGGATGAACTGGTTTCGCATGCGATTGCCGAAGGACGTCTGGAACTGGCCTACCAGCCGATCGTGGCGGTGGCCGGCGGCAACGATCCGCAATTCCAGACCCTGCTGCGCCTGCGCGATAGCGACGGCACCCTGCACACCGCCGCCGAGATCCTTCCGGCGGCGGAATCAACCGGCGTGCTGGAGGAGATCGACCGCCACGTGCTCGACCTGGCGATGTCGATGCTGCAACAGCAGCGCCAGCGTGGGCGCACGCTGCGGCTGTTCGTGTCGCAGTCGCCGCGCAGCCTGGGCTGCGACGGCTACGCCCCATGGCTGCTGGCCGAACTCGGCGCACGCGAACTCGATGGTTCGCAGCTGGTGGTGGACGTGCGCCAGGACGACGCGCTGGTGCATGCGGTATCGCTGCAGGAGTTCTGCGCGGCGGTGCAGAACTCCGGTGTGCAGCTGTGCCTGTCCGGCTACCGATGCGGTAACGAGTCCGACGCGTTGCTGGCGCAGCTGCCGCTGAGCCACGTGCGGCTGTCCGCGCACTACTCGACCGGCGCCGCCGAGCAGGCGGTGCGCGACGAGATGCGCGATGCGATCGAACGCGCGCATCGCTATGGATTGCAGGTCATCGGCCAGCAGGTGGAGAACCCGCAGGCCGCGGCGACGCTCTGGATGAGCGGCATCGATTACATCCAGGGCAATCTCGTGCATGGGGCCGGCCGCGAGGTCGACTTCGATTTCCAGCACTCGGTGCTCTGAGGACCCAGGATGGTCATCCACTCACGCCCCTCCCTTCTGATGTTGCGGTGGCTGGCGCTGGGGGCCGCCGTCGGCGCGGCCGCGATGCTGGTGCTGGAGATGTCGGGGATGTCCGGTCCCTGGCAGGGCATCGCGCTGGTGCTGGTGCTGCTGGGCGCCTTCGCCACCGCCGCGGTGATCTACGGCGCGCGCCGGCGCGAGCAGGAGCTCGACGAGGCCGATGCGCTGGCACGCCAGCACGAAAGCGAGCGCGCCGAACTGCAGGCGCAGCTGGAACTGCACACCCAGCTCGAATCGCAGCTGCGCCATGCCAAGCAGGCCGCGGAATCGGCGGTGCTCGCCAAGGGCGAGTTCCTGGCCACGATGAGCCACGAGATCCGCACGCCGCTCAATGGCATCGTGCCGATGCTCGACCTGCTGATCCACGCACCACTGGCCCCTGAGCATGCCGAGCTGGTGCGCACCGCGTACACGTCCTCGCAGCAGATGCTGCGCATCGTCGACGACATCCTCGACTACTCGAAACTCGAGGCGGCCAAGCTCGAGCTCGAGATCACCAGCTTCAACCTGCGCGAGCTGCTGGAAGGCGTGATTCAGATGATGGAACGCCCGGCGCAGAGCAAGGGGCTGCGCGTGCACCTGCAGATCGACAGCGGCGTGCGCCTGCCGGTGCGCGGCGATCCGGTGCGCCTGCGCCAGGTGCTGGGCAACCTGCTCAGCAACGCGGTGAAGTTCACCGAACGCGGCTCTGTGTCGGTGACCGTGCGTCGCCTCGGCGAAAGCAGCGCCCAGCACCAGCTCCGCTTCGAGGTCCGCGATACCGGCATCGGCATCGCCCAGGCCGCGCAGTCGCGGCTGTTCCAGGCCTTCAGCCAGGCCGATGCCTCGACCACCCGCCTGTACGGCGGCACCGGCCTCGGGCTTGCGATCTCCAAGCGCATCGTCGAGCTGATGGACGGCCACATCGGCGTCGACAGCGTGCCCGGCCAGGGCACCACGTTCTGGTTCGAACTGCCGCTGCTGAAGGTGCATGGCGACCTGCCGTCGCAGGAGCGCATGGCCGACGGCAAGCGCCTGTTGCTGCTGAGCGCGGACCCGCGCCTGCGCCTGCGCCTGTCGATGCTGCTGCCCAACTGGGGCCTGCGGGTGACCTCGGTGGAGACCACGCAGGAAGCGCTGAACCGCCTGCGCACCGCCGCCTCGCAGGGCGCGCCGTGGGCATATTCGCTGGTGCTCGCCGACCTCGCCGGCATGCGCAACACCGCGCTTGCGCTGTACCGCAACCTCAATCGGCAGGCGGTCTATGGCGAACTCGAGCTGATCGCCCTGTACGGCGACGACGTGGTTCCCGACGAGATGCAGGCCGGCGCCACCCTGCTCAGCCGGCAGGCGCCGGATGCCGACCTGCGCGCCGCCCTGCTCGGCCGCGGCAACCCGTCGCTACGCGAAAGCATGGACGTGGACGCCGGCACATCCGGTACGCAGGCGCTCCCGATGTCCGCCACCGCCGTTGCCTCCAGCACGCCGGCACCCGCCGCGCCCGGGCCGGCAGATGCGCCGCTGCGCACGCCACGCGTGCTGCTGGTCGAGGACAACCCGGTGAACCTGATGGTCGGCCAGCGCCTGCTGGCGATGCTCGGCATCACCTGTGATACCGCCGGCAATGGCGAAGCCGCCTTGATGCGCATGGGCACCTCGCGCTACGACGTGGTGCTGATGGACTGCCAGATGCCGGTGATGGATGGCTACGAGGCCACGCGCCGCTGGCGCGAGGTGGAAACCGCCGAGGGCGATGGCCGCCACCTGCCGATCATCGCGATGACGGCCAACGCGATGGCCGGCGACCGCCAGCGCTGCCTCGACGCTGGCATGGACGACTACCTGCCCAAGCCGGTGACGCGCAGCGAACTCGAGCGCTGCCTCTACCACTGGTGGAATCCCAACCAGCCGGAACCGGCGATGGATCCGGGCGCCGGGCTCGGCGAGTTCGTCGCGATGGGCGCTGCGGACGATGCGGACGGGACCGGTACGGCGGAAGCGGAGCACGCCGCGGCAGCTGTTGCGCCGCAGGGGCCTCCGGTGGTGACGATCGAGGCAATCCCGGCACCGGTGGAGGAACCCCGTGTCATCGCGTTGGTCGAGCGACCGGCGGCAACCGTCGAACGACCAGCGCCACCGCTGGCGACGGCTGGCGTGGAATGGATGGCAGCGGGCGCGGGGGAAGCCGCGTCGTCGGGCACCGCGATGACCTCGCAGCCGGCGGCACCGGGCGGGACGCCGGACGAACCCGCGGTCGTCGCGCAGCCGTCGCCCGCTGCCACATTGCTGAGGCCTACGGCGGCTGCACCTGCTGCACCGGTATCCGCGGCAACGGCACCCGCGCCACCAGACGACGCGACGCCGATCCCGGCAGGCTCCGCGCACCTCGCCCCAGCGACACCCGCGCCCACAGGTGCAACCACAGTTACAGGTGCGGGTGCGGGTGCGGGTGCGGGTGCACTTGCAGCTACGAACGAAGCGTCGCCAATGCCAGCGGTGGACAAGACCACGCCGCAAGCGCCAGCGAGCGGCCCGGCTCCAGCAACGACCCCGGCGCCGGCAGCAATGTCCGCGTCGCCGATGGCTCCAGCGCCTGCACCCTCGCCCGCAGTCACACCCCCGCAAACACCGACCCCGACGGCCCCTGTCGCACCCACGGACCTGCCGCCGGTCATCGACGAGGAGGTGCTCGAGGAACTGCGCACCATGCTCGGCGACGAGGTCGACCACCTGATCGATGTGTTCCTGGAAGACACGCCGCGGCTGATCGCGCGGCTGGAAGCGGCGGTCGACGGCCCCGACTACGACGCGTTGCGCGACACCGCGCACTCGCTCAAGTCATCCAGCGCCAACCTTGGCGCGATGCTGCTGTCGGCCAGCGCGCGGCGGATCGAGGCCGGCGCACGCACCGGCACCCTCGAGCGGCCGGCGGTGGCGGTGGCGATGGTCGCCAACGAGTTCGCGCGTGCACGGGCACGCCTGCGTGCAGGACGCGCCACCACCGCCTGAGGCGGCTCAGTCGTCCATCTGTTCCTGCAGGTAGTTCTGGATGCCGACGCGGCCGATCAGGTCGAGCTGGGTCTGGAGCCAGTCGACGTGCTCCTCCTCGTTCGCGAGGATCTCCACCAGCAGTTCGCGGCTCACGTAGTCCTGCACCTGCTCGCAATGCTCGATGGCCTCGCGCAGCAGCGGGATGCCGTCCATCTCGAGCGCGAGGTCGCACTCGAGCATCTCCTGCACGTTCTCGCCGACCCGCAGCTTGCCGAGGTGCTGGAAGTTGGGCAGTCCTTCGAGGAACAGGATGCGCTCCGACAGCCTGTCGGCGTGCTTCATCTCCTCGATCGACTCGTCGTATTCGTGCTTGGCCAGCCGGGCAAACCCCCAGTGGCGCGCCATCTTGGCATGCAGGAAATACTGGTTGATCGCGGTCAGCTCGTTGTAGAGCGCCTTGTTGAGGTACTGGATGACCTTGGGATCGCCTTTCATGCCGGGCTCCGTGACGCGGGGACGGCGCCTACTCTAGCCGTGCGCCGGCGCGGGCGACGGAACGCGAATCACATGCATCCGCCACAACGCGAACACCCCGTCGGGGACGGGGTGTGGGGTCGGTCAGACGGTGCCGGCGGGACTCAGGCCGCGCGGGCGATGCCCGGCAACGGACGCAGTTCGGCCTCGTGGCGGCGGTGCGCCTGCGCCAGCAGTTCTCCCGCCATCTCCACGCAGCTGCCGCAGGTGGCGCCACAGCCGGTGCGCATGGTCAGTTCGTGGACGCCTGCACATCCGGCCGAAGCGGCGGCGGCGATATCGCGGTCGGTGACTCCGTTGCAGATGCACACGTACACAGCAATGACTCGGTCGGCGAACTGGGGCATATTCGATCGCAAACGAGAATGATTGTCAATCGACGATTGAGAACCCGACCCATTCAGCGGATGCCATCGCCACCCCGCTGGCCCTGGCTGGGTCCGCCACTGACGCCCGGGCGGGTGCGTGGCCGCTGCTTGTTGCGCCTGGGCGCGTGCCGAGGGGACGGAGGCGACAGGCTCATGTGCGGGACCGCCTGCGGCCCCGCCACCTGCCGCGCGAATGGCGCCAGGTGACGCAGCGCACTGACGTACACGCCGCGCTTGAAGGTCACCACATGGTCGAGCGGGTACCAGAAGTCCACCCAGCGCCAGTGGTCGAACTCGGGCTTGTCGCAGAGGTCGAGCTGCAGGTCGCTTTCCCGCCCCGCGAACTGCAGCAGGAACCACACCTGCTTCTGGCCGATGCAGACCAGGCGGTCGTTGCGGCGGACCGCGCGCGGCGGCAGGCGGTAACGCAGCCAGCCCGGCGTGGCGCCCAGCACGGCAACGTGTTCCGGCAGCAGGCCGGTTTCCTCGCGCAACTCGCGGTACATCGCCTCGAGCGGCGTCTCGTCGGTGTTCATGCCGCCCTGCGGGAACTGCCATCCGTCGTGGCGCGTTCGCCGGGCCCAGAAGACCCGACCGTCGGGATGCATCAGCACGATGCCGACATTCGGTCGATAACCGTCCGGATCGATCACGATGCGGACTCCAGATTCACTGCGATCGACTCTGCCATGCCCCGCATGAAGCGACAAGCATGGCCCGCGGGCCGTTGACGGAAGGGCCGTCCCGTTAGACAATTCCGCGTTCCCCGGGCCATCCAGGCCGGGCACCGATGGCTATGTAGCTCAGACGGTTAGAGCGCGAGACTCATAATGTCGGGGTCATAGGAACGAAATCTGAAAATTTGGCTATGTAGCTCAGACGGTTAGAGCGCGAGACTCATAATCCCGAGGTCGGTGGTTCGATTCCACCCATAGCCACCAGATTTTCCAGCAAAAACAACGCTTTAGACGAAGAAAGCCCGCCATTGGATGCGGGCTTCTTTGTGCCCAGATCACCGGGACGAAAAAACCAGGGTCGCGTTTTCGGGCTGATCGAGCCCAAGCCGCCGCGGCCCGAAAACTGCCTGTGCCCCGGTTCGTGCCCGGTTCCGTGCCCAATTCTTGCAGCCGCCAACGCGCCTCTGACCCAAAAGTGAGCTTGGCATCTCGTGCCCAGCGCCCTGGCGCGGATCACTCCGGGGGACACCTGATCGACGCAACAGCCTGAACGCGACGCAGCGTCATTTCGTGAACCCGGCTAGCAGGCAGCAGTTCCGCGAACTTGGGCTTCGCCGCCGGCTCCCAGAACGGCTCCAGCGCCGCCAGGCTCTTCCAGCCGCCGACACGCTCCAGGGCCACGGGGCTCAGCGTGAACTTCACGCTCCACGCGGTCACCACGCCGTAGCTGCCTCCAGCCGTTGTGATGCGACCGGCCAGCAGAAGGTTTGCGGCCAGCCCCGCATACGTCCACCAGACGTAGCCCCCGTCGGGTCGCTCGAATGGAACCGTCCGCAGGGTGTCCTGCAGTTCCTCCTGAAGCTCGGCAAGCTTCGCCCGCGCCCTGCCCGAAAGCCCGGGCTCATTATCCGCACCGGCGCCGTCAAGGATGTCGCGCACCTTCTGCGACAGCACCCGGGATGCGCCGCGCGCCGCACCCAGCCAACGACTGCTGCCCTTCTCCTCGCTGGGAACGACATGGACTCGCGCGCGTGACCAGTCGGTCGACACCACACGCCACGAGCGCCCTCCAAGGGCGAGGATCACCGGCGAATCCCGCTTGCCTGCCAGGCTCAAGGGATCGACATGGCCCACCAGCACGTTGCCATGCATGGCCGCAAAAGCGTTGGGCGAATCAAAGGAGACGCACAGCTCGGCCAGGCCCTTGCCGCGGAACCTGGCTTCCGCCTTCGGCCCCAGCGCCAACTGCATGCCGATGCCGATCAGCCATCCGTCCGCAACCAGATGCGCCCTGATCTCCGGCCAGCCAGCATCGAGGGCTTCGGCCATCCCGGGAATGCGACCGGACAGTGCCAGGAAGTCGGCTTCAGCCATCTCGCCGCCGTGCTCGAAGATCAGCGCGAACAGCTGCTGCACCAGCACGTGGTACGGCAGGGGCGGGGGCAGCACCGGCTCCACGTAGCCCTCGCCAAAGAGCTGCTTGATCGCCAGGGCCTGCAGCAGCCCTTCACCGCTGGTCGCAATGAACAGCATGTTGCGATGACTGCCCCGCCGCCTGCCCGTACGCCCCAGCCGCTGGAGGAAGGACGCAACCGACCCCGGCGCATCGATCTGGATCACGCGATCCAGGTCACCCACATCCAGCCCCAGCTCCAGTGTGCTGGTCGCCACGATGACGCAGTTCTGGCGCTCGGCGAAGGCCTGCTCGGCCTGCCTGCGAATGTCGGCCGACAGGGCTGCATGGGAGACGAAGACATCGACCTCCAGCGCGCGCAGGGCAAGCGCAAGCTCTTCCACCTTGGTGCGGCTATCGCAGAACACCAGTCGCTTCTCGCCGGCATGCAACCGGCCGATGAGGATGGCGGCATTGGCGATGTTTCCTGCGTAGTCGATGGCGATCTCGGACTCGGCGGGTGGTGCGGACACGTGGACCAGGGTGGCCGTTCCGCTTGCGTGGCCCGCAAGCCATTCCAGCAGCGCCGCTGGATCACCCACCGTGGCCGACAGTCCGATCCGCTGCTCCACAGGCGCGCCCAGCGTGCGCAGGCGTTCGAGCAGCGCCAGCAAGTGCCAGCCGCGGTCGTCGCCGGCGAAGGCATGCAGCTCGTCCACGATCACGCAGCGCACGCCGCCCAGCAGCCGGCGGTGGTCGCGGCGGCTGCCGAGCATGATGCCTTCCAGCGACTCGGGCGTGGTCAGCAGGATGTCGGGCGGATCGCCTTGGGTACGCGACTTGCCGCATGCACTCACGTCGCCATGCCAGACCTCCACCCTGCGCCCGACCATGCCTGCCAGCGACGACAGGCGCGGCTCCAGGTTGTTCAGCAGTGCCTTGGTCGGGCAGACGTACAGGACGCTGAGGCCGCGCCACTCCTCGGTCAGCATCCGTGACAGCACGGGCAGCACTGCCGCTTCGGTCTTGCCACCGGCCGTAGGAGCGATCAGCAGCGCATGATGCCCCTGCACCAGCGGCGCCACCGCCTGCTCCTGCAGCGGCCGCAGCCCCGGCCACCCCAGCGAATTGACCACGTGGTACTGGACTGCCGGATGCAGCAGCTCGAACGCGCTTGCTTCGGGGTGATCGCTGCTCACAGGTCGAGCTGGATGTCGTCGGGCGACAGCGCGCGCCGCTCGTCCTGGCTCAGCTCCGCAGCCTGCACCACAAGCTGGTAATCCTTCCGTGGATCAAAGTCAGGGAACTGGTCGACCCGATCCAGCACCTCGGCCACCAGCTTCTTCAGGAAGATCCGCGGCGCAACGCCCACTTTCCCGCCCAGCTTGCCGGTCACGGCAGTGGCCAGGTCCCGGAGCAGTGCATCGTCGACAAGCGTCAGCACGCGATCAGCGACAGCGCTGCGTTGAACAAACACGGCCCTCACGTTCCGCCCCACCTCGACCAGGCGCTCCATGTCGAAGGCACGCAGGCGGATCTGGACCGCACGCGGATTGTCGAAGCGCGCGTCGGTACCGAAGTCCACGTGCAGCCGCTGCGCCAACGGCGGCAGCCGCTGAACGCCCTGCGGGCCATCGAAGAACGCCGGCGTGCCGGTGATCATCAGGTACAGGCCGGGGAAGCGGCCGGCATCGATCTCGTCCATGAACTGGCGCAGCGCATTGAGACTCTTCTCGCGGATGTCGCCGCGCACGCGCTGCAGGGTCTCCACCTCGTCCAGCACCAGCACCAGGCCGGAAAACCCACTGTCGCGCAGGATCAGCAGCAAACCTTGCAGGAAGCCCAGCGCACCGAAGTGGTCGATGTCGCCCTTGATCCCGGCCGCCCGCTTGGTCGCAGCGGCCACGTTCGGCTGACCCGACATCCAGGCAATCAGGCCGCTGGCCAAGGCTTCGTCGCCGGCCGCCACGGCACGGCGATACGCGCGCAGGCAGGCACCGAACGCAGGCGCCTGGCGCTCGATCGGGCGCAGCCGCTCGGTCATCAATGCCTCGGTGGCCTGCAGCAGCCGGTCCTCGGCGCAGTCGCTTTCGCGCGCCAGCACTTCCTCTTCCAGCGCATAGAACCATCCGTCGATGATCGCGCGCATGGCGCCACGCTCGCCGCCTTCGGTCATCAGGTGCTCGATCAGGCGCCTGTACACTGTTTCGAGCCGGTGCAGCGGTGTTTCCGCCTCCGAGATCTGCACTTCCGAACTGGCGAATCCTTCCGCACGCGCCAGCCCCTGGAACCAGCGGGCAAAAAAGGTCTTGCCCGTTCCGTAGTCGCCGCGCACGGCCTTGAACCGGCCTCGGCCTGTCGAACCCTGGCTCAGCTCCGCCAGCAGGGTGTCGCGGTAGGGGTCCAGCCCGACCGCAAACGCGTCCAGCGCAGACTCGGGCACGGTGCCGCGTCGCAGCGCATCCAGGATTTCATCGGCACGGGCGGGTGAGATCGTCGTCATAGCTGGAACTGTGTGCGCAGTAGTGGCAGGTCAAGCAGGACGGTCCCGGTCGCCTGCTCAAAGGTGACCACCGGGAAACCATCGATATTGAGCGTGCGCTGGAGGATCGACACCACGCCGCGCATCCGCACCGCGGGCATCTCGATCGCTTGCGCAAGCTGTTCGATCCGGGCGCGCCCGCCACCATCCTCCAGTTTCCGCACCAGCGTGGCCAGCCGCTGAGGCTCAAGGGCCACACGTCCGACCCGCGCCTGCTGGTGACCGAAGACGCTGCTGGCCAACAGCGCATCAGCCAAGCCGCTGGCCTGCCGCGGTGCAAACAGGTCGCCGGACGCCTCCGCCGCCCTTCGCCTGACAGGCGGTTGCGCGGGCACGGACCGGGGTGGTGGCACCTGGCCGTCGGACTCCCACCACGCTGGGCTGGCAATGTTCGTCGGCAGGTACCCGGCATCCGGCAGCTCCATGCCCGGAGGCGTCCAGATACCCAGCGGCACGATCATTTCCTGGCGGGACACGCCGCCGTGATATCCGTTCTTTTTCACCGCATAGCGGATGTCCTCGCGCCAGGGCACCACGATCGCGCTGTCCATCAGCGCCCGCACGCGCGGCCCGTCGGCCAGCAACTCACCCTCGGCGACCGGCGCTTCGGCCGTGCGGTAGCGTTCTCCTGCGCCACCGGGCCGCAGTATCGAATCACGCTCAAGCACGTGGCCGTGATCACTGGTCAGGACCACGGCCCTGCCGGCACGGCTGGCATGATCCAGCACCTCAGCCAGCAAGGGGATGGTTTCGATGTCCCAGTCGATGCGGACCTGGTCCGATTTGGCCAGCGCATCGTCAATGGCATTGATGACCACGGCCACCACCTGGCAGCTGGCGTCGGCAATCGCGGCCGCCACCTCAGTGCCCAGCTGGTGGCTCTGCTCCACGCCGGCCTTGTGGAACAACCGCGGCGGATGGCCCGAGCGGCTTGCCCGCCGGAGACCTTCGTGCGCGGCGAACGCCTGGGCCTCCTGACGAGCGACGCCGCGCGCAAGCCTTCCCGACAGCAGGCTGGTGCGGCTGCACTCGGTCACTGAGGGCACGGTGGCCAGCAGGGCCTGCGGCTCGCCGCGGCGGGCCCAGGCACCCCAGCCTCGGGACAGCAGCGACTGCGACATCGCAAGCGACACATCTGCGCTCATGCCATCGAGCACCACCAGCAGCACCGGCGACTGCGACGCCAGCGGCGCGACCACGTGGTCCAGCGCCGACTCCACCGGCGTCAGCCCGCCTGGTACCTCGCCCAAGCGCAGCGTAGCCAGCAGGCTGCTCGCAAAGGCTTCGTCCTGCGGCCGGCGCGCGACTGCCACCTGGTCGAGCAGCTTCGTCACCGCCCGCGCGAACCGCTCCGGGCGGACGCCGCGCAGCGCCCTGCGCGCCCAGTCCTGCCACGCGCCGTGCTCCAGATAGTGGGCGACGGAGTCGTTGACCGTCGTGCCCGTGGCGCCGACTGCCAGGGAACGGCAAAGTCGCGCCGCCATCCGCGCCGCCGCCGGCCCGGGGTGGTCGCCCCGGGCAAGCCGATGGGCCAATACGTACGCTGCAGCAGCTTCAACCTCAAGAAGCGCATCGGGCGTGCGTAGGAATCGTTCGATGGACTCGCCAAGCTGGTCCAGACGCGCGTCCAGGCCAAGGGAGAGCACGCCGCTGAGTTCCAGATGATCGCTCGCACCGATCGCCTGCAGCAGCTCGGAGGCCTTGCGTTCCGCGGCAAGCCGCCCGGCCTCCGGCAGACGAGCGGCCAGATCGCGCGCCAGTCGGGCCCAGCTCTTGCCGTCCGCCACCTTCAGGCGATGGCCACCCAGGCGCGATTCGAGGCGCACGCGGGCGTCACGCAGCTCCGGGAGCTTCTCGGCCTCGTCCGCATACAGCACGTCGCAGGCCAGGCCGATGGCGGCAATCGCGTGCCCGTTGCCGTTCTCCATGGCCGCCACGAATGCTTCGGCCAGCGGCCCGAACTGCTCCACCAGGTGCTGCCGGTAGTGCTCGCGGTGGTCAGGCGCGATCGCCAGCCAGCGCGCATGGTTGTCTTCACAGGCATGGGCCAGGTCATCCAGCCCCGGCTGTTCCGCAGGCAGGCCGAACACGAACGCCAGGCAGGTGCCCATGGCGTCTTCCAGGGTCAGCACCGGCGACGTTGCCGTCGGCCGCACGGCCACCGCATCCATCAGCACCGCGGGCAGCCACTGCATGGGAAACAGCCTCGGATCCACCTGGCGCACGCCGTACGCGTCCTGCACCAACTGCCAGCGGTCCACGTGCAGCAGGCGATGGCGCGCCAGGCGCCCCAGGATGTCCTGGCCCAGTGCGTTTTCCGGTAAGCCGACCAGCAACACCGCAGGCGTTTCGCCTTCGGCCGCCAGCGCCTCACGCACCTCCAGGCTCGACTGGCAATAGCGCAGCGGCAGGGTGCGCCCGGCGACTTCGATCGACTCACCGCCCGCCCACGGGTGCGGCCAGGCATAGGCCAGGGCCTGCCGCGGCGAACCTTCCTCCAACACCCTGGCCGCATGGCTGGCCAGTTGGGACAGGGTCAGGCTCACGCCCCACCGTCGCCTTCGCGATACACGCGGCAGTCGATGTCCACGCGCAGGGAAGCATCTTCCTGCAGGGCCTGCTGCAGCGTCTGCATCACTTCAGTCACCGCCGCGGCATCGGCGGAGCGCCGCTCGATATTGCGGATTGAGGGGGATGGCCGCGGCGGTGGAGGTGGCGGGAGCGGAGGTGGCGGCGCGACCATCAGCTTCAGCGCAGCCCCGTGCTGGCGGGACAGCTCCGCATCCAGCCGGATGACATGCTCGTCGGATGCCAGCGCCGCCACCGCCGCCTCAATCACGGCCACCGCAGGTGCGTCGCTCCGGCCCAGGCCGCGGAACGTCTCCAGCACCTGCCACTGCGGTGAACGCAGCGTCGCCGTCAGCGTCGGCGCAGACGCCATCACGGCACCCATCGCGGCACTGGAGGTATCCACCCGTCCCTGCGCCAGCACCGCCACTGTGTCCGCACTGGCATCGGCCAGGGCGATCAGCAGATCGAGCGACGCCTGCGCGGTGCGCATGCGGGCGCAGTCACCCTTCACGCCCCAATCCCCGAGGCGCGTTTCCAGCGCCGCGCGGTAGTCACGCACGGCGCCCATCTTTTCGCCAGCATGCCTGCGGAGCGCCTGCACCATGCTGGCTACGTTGCCGGGATTCCGGCCGGCACCGGTGCCAACCTCGCCAAAGATGTCCGAGGCACGGCGAACCGCTTCCTTCCACAGTGCCTCATCCGGGAGCGCCTGTTCGCGCAGCTCACACTCGCGCTGCAAGCCGCCGACCTCGGCCTGCACCGGTCCACCGTGAAGGTACGGCGTGCGACCGGCCTGTGCTGCCCAGCCCAGGATGATCAGATCCGATACGTCGTCCTGCAGGCCCATGGCCTGCGGCTCATCGATCCACTGCCGGAGCTGGCGTACCGTGGGGTTCTTAACCCCCTCTGCGGCCATCTTCCGGGTGAAGTGGGTGCGCCAGTGGTCTTCCGGCGACAGCTGCGCCTCACCGCACCTGGCCAGGTTGAGCGGCTGCACGATGCGACGTATCTCGTCGCGCCGGCCTCGCTCCAGGTCTGCGCGTCCATTGGGCGAATCCACCGCCTCGCGCAGCGCATCGAGGGACCACTTCAACGCGGCACGCCGCACCTCACCTTCGAACTTCGGGTGGGCCGGATACTGGTGGGCCAGTGCCTGGTCCAGCAGATGCTCCACGCTCTCCTTGAAGCCGCCGCCCGGGGGCGGCTGCAGCCTCAGCCCGCCAGCCAAAGACTGGAAGTGTTCGTCAAGGGTGTGGCTGGTGTGCACGTCGTTGCCGGTGCCCTGGGCGATCCCATAGGCCTGTTTGAGCGCACCGCGCACGCGCAGCTCCAACTGGTCACGCTGGCTCTTGAGCGTCGCCCGAGCTTCGGTGCGTTCCACCGGCTGCAGGTGAGCCCCGTACTCGTCCAGCCGCGGCCCGGACAGCACGTGGTTGAGGATCACCAGCCGCCCCAGGTCATCGAGCGCGCGCTCATTAAGAAAGGATGGAATCCAGGCGATCGTGCGCACCGACTCGGCGCGCTCGCGGAAGGTCTGCAATCGCGCCCGGTCGTCGGCCGGCGTGCGCGCCGGATCCTCGTCAAAGGGATAGTCGATCAACAGCCGCCACACGCCATCGCCCGGGCGCATGCTTTCGTCTGTCAGCTCGCGAACGTTCTGGAGCAACACTTCGGTACGCCGCGGCGTGCCGCGCCACAGCCAGCTGTATTCGGGCGCCAGCAGCGCCGTGGACGCATCGATCCCGATTTCGCCGAACAGCAGATCCTTCACCAGCCGCACGCGGTTGCCGAAGTTGTCCATGGCACGCGCGTTTTCCAGCACGCCTTCCACGTCCACGCCGCTCAGCTGCATGCTGATCACCGGGTGCACCGCGTCCGCGCTGAGCTGGATCTCGCCGGCATGGCTGGCCCAGCCGCGCACCTTGGCCAGCACGGTGCCTGCCTCGCCATTGGGCAGTGGCGAGCGGATGGTGCCGTGGTTCAGCGCCGCCAGCCGGGTCGGGGTCAGGTTGCGCAGCGCCTCGACTTCCGGCGCCAGGGTCGACAGCAGCAGGGTCTTGAGGATGCCAGCGTCGGCGCGGTAGCGGCGGATCACCTGGGGATCGGCATTGCCGTCCAGGATGTCCTGGTTGGAAACGCCGTGATCGGCCTCCAACAGTGGCACAAGCTTGCGGTTCCACACTTGACGCGCGCGGTCGAACAGGTTCTTGATCACCGGGGTGAACGGCTCATCGCCGTCGATGATGGCGTCGAACAGGTCGCCCACCGGAATCACGTCGCCAAGCTGCAACCGGTCCTTGTTCTGAACCAGGAGCTGCAGCATCAGTTTCAGGGCAGTGCGCTCGCGCTGCAGCAGCCCCGACAGCGCCACCAGCACCTGCACCAGCGCCGGGCTGAACGGATAGACCTGCTCGAACATCTGCTTGTCGCCTTCGTGCGTGAGCAGGATGTCCAGCACTTCCTGGCGAACGCGCGCGGTTTTCTCGAACGCCTCGTGCAACTGCTGTTTCTCGGCCTCGCCGCGGGGCTGCAGCAAGCGGCGCTCGATGATGGCCGGCAGGTTGCGGTCCTCCAGCTTGATCTCGTCGAAGCGCGCCTCCCACCACTGCAAGACATCGGCGAAGGCCAACTGCTGTGCGCCGGGCACCGAGGCACCCACCAGCTCGCGCAGGTCGCGCTGACGGGCGATGAAGCTCACGATCGGGATCGGCCGGTCGGCCGCCTCGGCTTCCACCAGCTTGGCCACCTTCTGGCCTTCGCGATTGAGGAAGCCCTGATCCTGGGAATGGCTTGCCAGCCATAGGATCAACTCGTCCAGGAACAGCACCACCGCCCTGTAACCGAGATCCCGCGCGTGCTGCGACATCACCGCCAACCCGCGGTCCAGGCTCACGTAGTTGTCGGTGTCGGCATTGGCATGCAGGTGGCTGAAGAAGGCATCCACCAGATCGCCCACCAACCGCCGGTGCTCGGCGTCGTCCGGATTGGCCGCAGCTGCTGCTTCATAGGCCATCGCATCCCAACCACCGCCCAGGCTGCCCCAGCCGCCGTCGCCACCACCGCTGCCGCCGAGCGCCTTGAAAAAGCTCTCATCGCCCATCTGTCCGCGCAGGCGGTGGGCGTTCTGGATCAGCTCGGCGCTGCGGTAGAAGCCGGGCGTGGGTGCATCGGGATGCTTCTCACGGACATGGGCCGCGTAGCCGCCCAGAATCGCCTGCTCCATGCTGCGCGCGCCGATCATGTGGAACGGCACCACCAGGTAGCTGCCGCCCTCCCACCACGCATTGGCCTCGCGGACCACGCCAGCCAGTTCGGGAATGGCGCGCGCATCGGCATCGCCCTCCAGGATCATGTCCAGCACCGCCATGAAATGGCTCTTGCCGCTGCCGAAGCTGCCGTGCAGGTAGGCGCCCTTGGACGAGTTGCCGTTCACCGCGCTGCCGATCAGCGACAGCGCTTGCTTGAACGACTGCACCAGCTGCGGCGTCACCACGTACTGCTGCAGCGTCTGCCTACGCTTGTCAGCCTGCAGACCCTCTGTAAGCCGCAGGACGAAATCACCCTGATGGACAGCCTCCGGGATGGTGAAGATGTCGCCGATCGTGGTGGTCATTCCAGTATTTCCCCCAAAGCTTCCAGACACATCGCCCGCATCCGTTCCGGATCCAAGTCCCGGTCCTGCGGAATCCGGGCCGCGTCGCGGATCCGGTCGTTCAAGGTGCCAAACACATCAGTCCTCGCCTGCAGGACCCGTCGCACCCAGGCGGGATCCATGCTTGGCCGGATGTCTTCGTCCCACAGCGCATGCAGCTCGTCCAGGCGGGCTGCGAACAGTTCAAGCGTATCGTGGATGTACAACAGATCCTGTGCCTGCTTCCCGGCCGCTCGGTCCGGGTGGATCAACAGCTTCTGCACGATGAACGCCACCGGATTCGGAATGCGCGCGGCCAGTGGCACGTCCGCACCCCAGTCCGCCCCCAGGGTCACCGACCAGGGCGTGAGGAACAGCAGGTCCAGATAGCGCAGGCGCTGGGCTGTGATGCCCGATTGCGCCTCGGTCGCCATCGGCACACCCTCGCGCGTGTAAGCGCGCCCCACCAGCGGCGTCAGGAACTCGGCATAGAACCCTGCGGTGCTCTCCTCCCCAAGGGTGTAGCGCGACACAGGCGGCTGGTGGCTGCCGGTCAGCTGCTGGTGGAATCCCTCGGCTTCCAATGCTGCCCGGATATCCCCGTCAAGGCGTTCGCGCTGTGCGTACGCGACATCGGCATCCAGGGTGGCGAGCGGCTGGTACTTCAGCGGTGTCGCGCGTTCGTGCAGCCGATACAGCCGATGTGCCCAGCCACCCACGAACAGCAGCCGCGACTCCCACGGCGCCAACGCCTGGACCAGCCTGACGAACGGCGCGAGATCGTTCATGGCCGTTCCCCCAGCACATCCGCCAGCGCGCCCTCACGCAGCAACTGTTCCTGCTCGGCACCACGCGACGGATGCGCGGACACATCCAGCCAGACCTGCAGCACGTCGGCCACCAGAACGTCGCCTGCGCGGATGGCGCCACGAAACAGGGACTCGGGCGCATTGCTCTGCTTGATGATCACCTGCGGCGGCTCACCTGGCGCGCAGGGCACGACGCCGGGCCATTCCACTCCCCGTGGCGGAGACAGACGCCGCACGTACACATGCGGTACCGCGCCGCTCACGTGCCCCACCCCCAGCATGTCAGCGGCCTCGAATAGGCCGATGCAGGCTTCCAGCCGCGAGGCCAGCTTGTGCAACTGCCGCGGGCCTGCAGCGGGAATCAGGTAGGACATGCGCAACTCGGGCGAAGAGCGCATAGCGGCCGACTGCCAGCGGCGAAACAGCTCGCCGCGCCTGACCAGGCGCAGCGGCCCCCCGGAGTCATCCACAAAGCCCTCTTCCTGCATGCGCCGCAGGAACCGGGAGGCGCTCATGGGCGAGACCCCGGCGGCCTGCGCCAGGTCCGAACCGGAGAAGTACTCGCCCCTGGGCGCATGCAGCAGCCGTTCGGGCAGCTCGGGCGCCAGCAGCACCTTGAGCATCCACTGGTTGAGGTCGGAAAACAGATTGGAGGCCTTGCGCGGCTGCGCGACCCTGCCGCTGCGGCGCGCCTTCGGCTCCTCCCGGTCCAGCCCATCAAGCCCCGGACCGATGAACAGGCTGCCACCGGCCTCCGATACCAGACCCACGGCCACATCGGGTGCGTAGTCGCGCTGGAAGTCGACGAACCGGCGCCTCAGCGAGGGCGAGGCATTGCCCACCCCGACCACCGCCAGCGGTCGCATACCCAGGTCTGCGGCATAACGGCTGGCCTGCAGGATCGCTTGCGACAGCAGGGCCAACGCCCGGTCCGGGCGGCCTTCGGGCTCGGCCTTGAGTTCCACGGCGTAGCGGTGCGGACCACGCCCGGCGACCAGGTCAGGGCGGTACCGCTGCGGTCCCACCGGTTCCACATCCACCGACCAGCCGCCCTCCTCCAACAAGGCTGCCAGCTGCTCTTCTACGCGAGCCATCTGCGGGGGCGGGGCTGAATTCATGCCAGCGATCCTACCACGGCCATGATATATAACACGGCCACGGTAACTACCACGGCCATGATAGGTTTAACTCCCGGCTTTGGCCCGCCGCCCCCGGCGTGAGGCGGCGGGCGGCTGCCACTCGGCAAGGGTCTGGCGGGTCCAGTGATGGCGGTTAAGCTGCTGGGCGAGCCAGTCGCGGAAGTAGTCGCCGGGGCGGACGTCGGTGTCGGGGTCAATGGCGTTGTGCCACTGCAGCACCCAGGGCAGCTCCTCGTCGAGGGCGATGAGCAGGGGCAGGAGCTGGGCGGGGTCGGCGCCGCTGCGCTCTTCGCCGTCGATCCAGGCGCCGGCCAGGGCGCGCACGCGCTGGGCGGGGTTCCAGCCGGCCCAGCCGTAGAGCCAGTCGCCGGGCGCCTGCGGGTCGGGGACGGTGAAGCAGCGCTCCTTGGGCACGTCCAGGCCGCCGCGCAGGCGCCAGTAGCCGGGGCGCAGGAAGTCGGCGCTGGTGTACTTGGGCGGGGCCGGCAGGCGGCCGACCTCGGCCAGCTTGCGCTTCTCCTGCTCGGGTTTGATACGGGCCTGCCACTGGGCCTCGTCTTCATCGTCACGGCGCGGGTGTTCGGCGGCCACGGCGGCGTCGATGGCGTCCTCGCGGCGCTGCTGGTCCCAGGTGTGCTCCCAGTCGGCGCGCTTGCGCAGGCCGGCGGGCTTGTAGCGCAGCACCTTTAGCCCGGGCACAGATTCGCCGTCCAGCAGATCGCGCAGCAGGGCGGCGACGTCGAAGGCCTGCTGGCCGGTCAACAGGGCGGCCACGGCCATGAAGTCGGCGTCGCGCTCGGCGCGGGCGGCGAGATCGTTCACGCGCTGCAGTGCAGGTTCGGGCCAGTAGTGCGGGCTCTCCAGCCGGTCCAGCAGCCAGCCGCGCAGGGCGGCCTGCTCCAGTTCGGCCCAGCCGGGCTGGTTCCAGCGGCGCTTGTACTCGGGGCGCTCGAGCAGGCCGATCCACGGGTGGGATTCGATCAGGGCGATGCGGCGCTTGATGAGGGCGCGGTAGTCGGCCGGCCAGTGGGCGGGGATTTCTGTAACCGGGGAGGAGCCGTGGCGGGCGAACCAAGTGCTCTCGACCTCGCCCCCTTCGATACGGCGCGCCAGCACGAACTCGAAGGCGCGCTCGCCCAAGGCGATGCCGGGCGGGTCGCCGGCAAACGTGAGGTCATCCTCTAGCAGGCCGTAGGCGCGGTAGCTCCACCAGTCGAGCTCCTCCTGCAGCGCGATCATGCGCGCTAGCAGCGCATCGGCTTGATTGCGGTGCGCATCCAATTCGACTCGCGACAGCGGAAGTTGCGCGGCAAGCCCAGCCGGAAGATGGGTCTCGCGCTCAACGGCGCGCGCGTCGAGCTGGCGTGCCAGGTGAAGCGGTCGCTCTTCCGGAAGCGGAAACGACAGCATTCCTGTCCCGGTGTGCTCGTAGAACTTCTCCCACTCCTCAGACGCCAGGCCGCCCCCAATCCCACCACCGCCCTTGCTGTGCAACACCTGCTTCATCCAGAAGCACCCCGACGCGCTGTTCAACAGCCCGAGCAGCCCCAGGTGCTCATCCTCGCTGGCCTCGGCCGGCAGCTTGATGACCGGCGCGCTCTGCTTGAACACCTTGCCGCCGCGATCCAGCACGAAGTGGTTGTGGGTGGCAACGAAGGCGAAGGTGATGGACAGCTTGGTCCGATATGCAGAAGACGTGTGCTGCATGTACTCAAACCACTCCAAGCCGGCATCTTCCATTTCTCCCTGAAATGTTCTCCTGCGCGCCAAAGTGGTACGCCACACCCAAAGTTCAGAATAAAACTCTCTGCCCGAGGGCCGATGGTAGGGATACCAAACACTGTCCAGCGATCCTACGCTCCAGTCACGTACGGAGTCCCCGACAAGGTATTCGCGGAATTGCTGCTGAGGAATCGGCGAACACTTTCTTCGCGAAGACGGGAAAATAAACACGTCTTCCTCAGCAATTCTGACAGCCCGTCCGATCGGGTTCTCAACAGCACTGCCTAGTGCCGCCTGACTCGTGGATTCAAGCTGCTCAAGCACTGAAGGCGCTACTCCGCCCTGCAAACTCCACGGGTGGTTCGCCAACCGATCGCGCTCCATGTCCGCGACGCTGACGTACTCATTGCTGCTGCCCAACTTGTCAGTGAGCTCGACGATGGACCGCCACACCAGCCCCTGCGCCGGGTCATCCGGCGTGGACGGCTCGCCGCGAATTCCGAGTACGGCGCGCACGGTGGCGGCCACCGGCGCGCGATTGCGGCCGAACAGGATCACCGTGGGCGTGCCGTGGCCGGGGATATAGGCGCCGGAGGTGTGGATGAGGTGGGTGAGGTCCTGGCGCGGGAACCAGTCCTCGATCAACTTCTTGCCGAACTCGCGCTTCATGAAGCTGTCGGCGGTGATCAGGCCGACGTAGCCTGCCGGCGCGTCGCCATTGGTTTCTGCCAACTGGAAGAAGCGTTCGGTGAAAGGCACGCCGAGCGAAAACTGGCGATAACAGGTTTCGTAGCGCTCGCGATACAGCGCGTTGAGCGCGCTGTCGCTGGCGGTGATGTAGGGCGGGTTGCCGACCACGGCGTGGTAGCGCTGGCCGAGGATGCGGTTGACCTCGTCGATGTCTTCGGCGGCGTAGGCGTGCGGGTAGCGTTGGCCGAGATCGTCCGCGCCGAGCAGGTCGAAGCGGCGGCCGTGCAGCAGCGAGTCGCCGGTGGTGAGGTTGAACTTCCAGCCCGGCGCCTCGCGCAGGGTGTGGATGCCGCTGGCCTGCAGCGCGGCCACCAGCAGGCGGAATCGGGCGATGGCCACGGCGAAGGGGTTGAGGTCCACGCCGTAGACACCTTCCAGCGCCTTGATGACCCGCTCGCGCGCGTCCAGCCCCGGCGCGCTGCGCTGCCAGTGATCGAGCAGGCGGCCGAAGGTGCCGAGCAGGAAATGGCCGGAGCCGCAGGTCGGGTCGATCAGGCGGATGCCGTCCAGCCCGAACGTGCGGATGGCCGGCTCCAGGGTGCGGTCGAGGATGAACTCCTCCACGAACCCCGGCGTCTGCAGCAGGGCGTAGCGCTTGCGCGCGGCTTCGGACAGGTCCTGGTAGAGGTCGCCGAGGAAGCGGGTATCGAGCGCGGGATCGGTGAAGTCGTGGCGCAGGGCGCCCGTGTCCGGGTCGGTCTGCTGCCAGAAGGCGAGCAGGTCGCGTGCGGCCTCGTAGGAGGGCGGCATGGCGAACAGCGGGTTGTGGGCACGGCCGAACAGGCCGGTGAGCGCGGGGAATTCGGCCAGGCCGTCGAACACGCTTTCCAGGTAGTGGCGCTCGTGGTCGGTGGGGCGCTGGCGCACGAACTCCCCGAAGGCGTCGCGGGCGCGGCGCAGGGCATCGCCGGGGCCGGACAGGCGCGGGGTGGGCAGCAGGCCGGTGTCTTCGGCAAAGCGCACGAAGGTGCAGGCCAGCACCCAGGCGACCGCGGACTGGGTGATCTGGTGATCGCGCCAGGTGCCATAGGTGTCGGCGGTACGGCCGGCGTCGCGGGCGGCCTTGTATTCCGCTTCCAGCCGGCCCTTGAGTTCCGGCAGGGCCTCGGTCTGCTGGCGAAGGTCGTTTTCGAGCTTCTTCTGCTGGGCCTGCAGGTCGGTCAGCAACTGTCTTGCATTGATCACGCGGTGGGTCCTGATGCGGCGGCGGCCGGGGCCGCGCGGTGGCGGTTCTCCAGCCAGGATCTGGGCAGATGGGTCCAGTCGGCCGGGGTGATGACGGGCAGCACCACGCCGTCGAGCATCGGCGGCTGGTGGCTGTCGCCGGGCAGCAGCAGCAGGCGCGCGGGGCGCTGGCCGGCGCTGGCGGCGTCGCGCAGGGTCTGGATCACTCCGGTGTGGCCGTAGCGGACCAGCAGGCCGAGGTGTTGGAGCAGCAGCGGGCGCGGGTCGTCACGGAGCTGTGCCACCACCGCCGGCATGGCGCGCTCAACCAAGGCGGTCAGGCGGCGCCAGTCGGCGCTGGACTGCACGGCGGCGTCGGCCTGGCGCACCACGCGCCAATCGCCGCCAATCTGGCTGGTCTGGGCCTTGAGCGCATCGATCAGCAGGCGGTCCAGGCTGATCGCGGCGAGGTCGTATTGCTGGCTCAGTTCGGGAACGGCGTCTTCCACCCGGCGCAGGTCGGCGGTGACCAGCACCACCCGCCCGGCGTCGAGCGCGCGGCGCACGGTGGCGTCGAAGGCGCGCGCCTCGCGCGCTTCCGGAGAGTCGGCATCGCCGTGCACTGCGGTGGTCATGCGCCGCAGTGTGCTGGTGTGGCGGGTGGCGCCGCTGGCCTGCTGGGCCATGGCGTAGCCGGCGGGCAGGCCATCGCCGGCCTCGTGCCACTGCAGGGGGAAATCGATCTGCTGCAGCAGGCGGTCCAGGGCGGGACGACCTGGCAATCGCTCGGCCTTGGAGAAGCGGCTGTGGATGCGGGCGTGCAGCTGCTCCACGCCCAGGCGGCGCGCGCCAAGCAGGGTGTTGGCGCCCAGGCGCAGGGCGCGCTCGGCGGACAGGCCTTCCGGATACAGTTCCTGGCGACTGGACAAGGCCACGCCGGGAGCGGCGGCCTGGGCCAGGCGCAGGCGGCGCTCGGGTGTCATCGGCGGGTCGCCGGCGGGCGTGGGGATGGCCATCAACGCCTGCTCGGCCCGGCGCGGGCTGGGCAGCGGGTCTTCGGCCGCCAGCGTGGCGGCTTCCGCGGCCAGGGCTTCGGCAAAGCCGGCGCGCTCGGCGGTGGAGGCCTGCAGTCCGCCCTGCCCTTCGGTGCTCACGACCAGAGGGACGGTATGGCCGCGATAGAGCACGTAGCGAGCCGATTCGCGGGTGGCTTCCACTTCCAGCGCCGCCTGCAGCACCGCGGCGGCGAGGCGCTGGCGTTCGGCATCGCCGGTGGTGGAGCCGTGGGCGCTGAGCAAGCCACTGGCCACCTCGGCCACGCTGGCAACGGATTCGCGGCGCTGCAAGAAGGCGGCTACTTCATCGCGTAGCGCGGTCATCCAGCCGTTCTTGGCCCACTTGCCGGCGGCGCGATCGATGGCGGCCTGGACCTGGGCGCGACTGGTGCCGGAGGCTTCGGCGACTTCGCGCTGGCTGGGCAGGTCGAGCTGGACGGTCGGGCTGGCGTCGGCCAGGCCGAGCCAGTGGCTGACGATGTCGGCCTCACCGGCTTCGAGCTTGGTGCTTTCAAGCGCCTTGACCAGGCGGTCGATGCTCCAGGCCCCGGGTTGGTCGTCGGGCAGGTCCGGGGCGGTGGCCTGACCCAGGTTGCCCGCCAGGGCTTCGCGCACCTGGCGCAGGCGACGGGTGATCTGCTGGCCGATGCCGCGGTTGCGGTAGAAACGGATGCCCGGCAGCGACAGCAACTGACCGACCGTGGTGGCACCGATGCGGTCGGCGGCGTTGAGCTCGCGCGCGCTCAGGCCGAGTTCTGACAGCGGCGTTTCGCGCGAGAGGCTTTCCACGCGCGCGAAGTCGAGCGTGGTGCTGCCATCGCTGTCGTCGTCG
Organism: Luteimonas yindakuii; assembly: GCF_004803715.2. Classification (NCBI taxonomy): domain Bacteria; kingdom Pseudomonadati; phylum Pseudomonadota; class Gammaproteobacteria; order Lysobacterales; family Lysobacteraceae; genus Luteimonas; species Luteimonas yindakuii. Next base: position 567,449 of record NZ_CP039383.2, on the reverse strand, counting down.
GTGGTGGTGGTCTGGTCGATGTGGCGGAAGAGGTTCTTCCAGGCCAGATGCATGAGGTCGGCGTTGTCGAAGCGCTGCTTGCTGTTGCGGTGCAGGGCGCGGCGGAAGAAATCGGCCAGGCCGTCACGCACGGAGGCGTCGAACTTCTCCACGTCCAGGCTGGCGTCTTCGTCGCTGCTGGCCGGGTCCTGGCCGGCCGCGCCCCAAGTGGGCAGGGTGCCGGTGGCCATTTCGTGCAGGGTCATGGCGGCGGCGAAGCGCTCAGCGTGCAGGTCCCAGCGCGGCGGCTGGCGCAGGCTGAGGAACGGGTCCAGGTACGGCGGGGTGCCGGCGCGGATGTTCTCGGCCGGGGCGCGCGCCAGGGAGAAGTCGAACAGCTTCAGGGTCAGGGCGCGCTTGCGGGTTTCGCCCAGGCCGATGTTCTCGGGCTTGAGGTCACGGTGGTTGATGCCCTCGCGCTCCAGGTGCACCAGCACCGCCAGCAGCTCGTCGCCGAAGCGTTCGAGCAGGTCGAGCGAGAGCGGGCCCTGTTCGCGCAGGCGCTGGCCCATGGTGCGGTGGCCGGCCTGTTCGATGAAGATCGCGGTCAGGCCGTCAATGTCGTGGATGCCGAAGGCCTTGACGATGTTGGGGTGCGGCACGTCCAGCAGGGTGTCGTATTCCTGCCGCAGTCGTTCGTTGAAGGACGGATCCTTGGCGACCTTGAGCACGCCCTGCTGGCCTTCGGGATTCTCCACGGCCAGCGCGTGGCAGGTGGAGCCGGCGCCCAGGCGGCGCAGCACCTTGAAACCGCCGGTGAGCATGTCGCCCTGGCGGGCATCGGCCGGGAGCGCGCCGCGTTCGGGCTCGGGCGCGGTGAGCTCTTCTTCCACGTCGTCGAGCATGCGCAGGAACTCGCGCACGTCCGAGGGGCGGTCGGCAGGATTGGGGTCGGTGGCCGCCTGCACCAGCACCTGCAGGCTGTCGGGCGCGCCGTCGAGCGCCTCGGACATCATCAGGCCCGGGCCGCGGCGGCACTTGTCGAGCATGTCCTCGACGCTGGTCGCCGGATGCCGGCCGCCGAACAGGGCGTAGGTGAGGGCACCGAGCGAGAAGATGTCGATGGCGACCGGGTCGTAGCCGTGGCCGGCGACGACTTCGGGCGAGGCGTAGATGGCCGAGCGCGGGTTGTCGATCACCCCGGCCTGCTGGCCCAGGTGCATGGTCATGCGGGTGTCGGCGGTGCCGTCCTGGCCGGCGATGCCGCTCTGCCAGTCGCGCAGCACGGGGCGCGGCCGGCCCTGGGCGTCGTGCTGCAGTTCGATGGTCCAGGGGCTGAGCGCGCGGTGGTAGACATTGCGGCTGTGCGCATAGGCCAGGGCTTCGCCGATGGCGCGGATCAGCTCCAGCCGCTGGTCGAAGCCGGGGGCCGCAGCGGCGGCGTCGATCAGGTGGTCCAGGCGCTGGGCTTCGGGATCGAAGTCGTAGACCAGCGCCGGGCCGATGTCGCTTTCGGTGAGCTGGCGCGGACTGAGGATGGCGTCGTGGCGGATGTCGCGCAGCAGCGCGTACTCGCGGGTTGCGATGTCCTTGCGTTCGCGCTTCTCGGCCTCGGCGGCGCGCTGGGCGTGGGGGAAGATGCGGATGCGCTTGTGATCGCTGGCCACGCGCTGGTGGGTGGCCTGCCAGTCCTGGTAGCGGTCGTTTTCGGCGATCAGGCCGGTGAGCAGGTAGTCGCCGACGGTGGCGGCGCGGGTGCGCTTGCGCAGGCCGAGCTGGTCCATCGCACGGGCCAGTGCGCGCTCGGTGTCGCGGCTGATGCCGGCGCGGGCTTCGGCCTGGGTGGCGCGGCCCACGATGACGTCGATGATGCTGTGCGCGCCGCCGCGGTGGCGGGCGTCCGGGCGCAGGTAAATGTGCTGGGCGGCGATTTCGTCCAGCGTCAGTTCGCAGTGCGGCTCGGACAGGAAAACAGCGGCCTGGATGTACGGCACCTGGGCGTTGCGGAAGGCTTTTTGCCGACCGAGCAAAGACTTGAGCTTGCGCGCCTTGCGGTTGGTCAGCAGCAGCGGGTTTTCCTCGTAGCGATCGCGTCCGCTGGGCGAACGGATCAGCCAACTGTTCTGGTTGCCGCTGATGCGGCCAGCCCAGTGCTTGATTTCGACCAGGTAGATGCGATCGCTGGACACGATGAACGCGTCGACTTCGTTGATGCTGCCGTCTTCGGCGATGAACTCGAAGTTCGACCAGGCTCGGAACGGCGAGGAATCAGGCAGGTGCGCTCGCAGCAGGTCCAAGGCCTCCTGCTCGTGCGCATGGGCCGATGGGTGTACGACGTGCCAGCGGCTGTCTCCTGCAGCCATGCCCTAGCCTCGCTGCTGCGTCGTGGTGCCCGGCTGCGCGGCGGCATCGTCGGGGACGTATTCGACCAGGTCTTCGATCCTGCAGTCGAAGTAGGCGCACAGGCGATCAAGCGTGTCCGAGCGCACGTTGGTGCCGCGGTTGAGCATGCGCGAGAGGGTGATGCGACCGATGCCGGTGGTATCGGCAACCTCGCTCAGGGAGATGCGCCTGCCCTCCTTGAATTCCTTGTCGGCAATGCGCTCTTTGAGCTTGAACCTGAGCATTGAGCTGAATCCTGACTGAATCGTATATGGTTCAATTGAACATTATATGTTGCACTTTGATTCTCTTTTGATACAACACCAGCATGCATCACAGGCGGTGCATGCGTATCACAAATGAATCATGGAGCGCAGATATGAACCAGACTTACCTTACCACCGATCAGCTCGCCGAGATCATCCACTACGACTCCCGGACCATCCGTACCCGCCTGAAGGACGCCGTGCTGCTGGAGGGCGTGCACTACATCCGCCCGTTTGGCGGCCGGAAGCTCCTCTTCATCCGCGAGACGATCGAGCGGGACATCGGCAAGTTCTCGGCCAGCAAGGCGCCCGGCGTCCCGGCAGCTCGCACGCCGGCCGTGGGTCTGAGCATCCCGATGGCCAACGGCGGCCTGGCCCATGGCTAAGGTCCGCGCCCGCAAGGACAACGGCCTACTGTTCCTGGACTTCTACTACCGGGGAGTCCGCTGCCGGGAGCAGACGGCCCTGCCCGACACCGCTGAGAACCGCCGCCGGGTCCAGTCTCTGATGAGCCGGATCTCCAAGGAGATCAAGCAGGGCCTGTTCGACTACGCGGCGACGTTCCCGGGAAGCCCGAAGGCGGCCCAGTTCGCCGCACCGGCGCCGGCCGTCGGCGGGATTTTCCCGGCCCCTCCGGGTGGCAATCCCCTACCCGCAGCCCCGGCTGGTCCGGACACGCCCGCCTTCGCCGACTTCTCCGTGACCTGGCGCAAGGAGATGGCGCCCCAATGGCGGCGCCAGCACCGGGACAGCGTGGATGCAACGTTCGACGCGCACCTGCTGGCCGAGTTCGGCGAGCGGCCGGTCGGCTCCATTTCGAAAGCGGACGTGCTGACGTTCCGCGCCAAGCTCGCTGAACTGCCCGGCCGCTCAAGCCCCAAGCTGTCCTCGACGACGATCAACAAGGTCATGGGGCTTCTGCGCCAGTGCCTGACGGAGGCCAGTGAGCGCTTTGGCACGCCGAATCCCTTCAAGGGGGTCAAGCGACTGAAGGGCCGGCGTCCCGACGTGATGCCCTTCTCCCTGGAGGAGGTGGAGAAGATTCGCGCCACGATCCGCCCCGACTTCCGCAACTACGTCACCTGTCGTTTCTTCACCGGGATGCGCACGGGTGAAATCAACGGGCTCAAATGGAAGTACGTCGACTTCGACAACGAGCTGATCAAGGTCCGCGAGGTGTTCGCAGGCGGCGAGTCGGAAGAGAACGCCAAGACCGAAAGCTCCATCCGCGACATCCCGATGCTGCCGATGGTCAAGGAGGCGCTGCGACAGCAGTGGGAGGAGCGGGATCCGGACGCCGTGTACGTGTTCTGCACTCGCGCGGGTAACCCCATCGACGCGCACAACTTCGCCAACCGGATCTGGTACCCGCTGCTGCGCTACCTCGAGTTCGAGAAGCGCCGGCCGTACCAGACGCGACACACGGCAGCGACGCTGATGTTGGCGTCCGGCGAGAACCCCGAGTGGATCGCCCGACTCATGGGGCACACCAACACGCAGATGCTCTTCACCGTGTACTCGCGTTACGTGCCCAACCTCACCCGTCAGGACGGGCTCGCCTTCACCGGACTCGTGAGCAGGAAGGCCACGAGCCGCACGCAGTCCATGACGGCCGACCAGATCGACGCGTTGGACGCTGCGGCGCTCCGGCAGCTGCTGAAACGCCAGCTCCTCGATACATCCACCGCAGTGCCTCTGAAGGAGGGAACCTGATGGCAGCTTCCATCGCCCCCGACATCGACGTCATGCCGGGCGTACTGATTGGACCCGCACAGGGGCAGAACACCTCGTCGAGCACCTGCCTTTGGCGGGTCAGTCATGGCCACACCGTCACCGAATACCTCATTCCGTCCCCATCGGTGCGAAGTCAGCTGCTGATGCATTCGCTGACCCGCCACGTCATGCAGGTCGTGCGCTGGGACTCGGAGGCGGCCAACGACAACGTGCCGGTGATCACGTCGGCCGACTACGATCCCGACTTCGATGCGCCGTTGGCCTGGCTTCCGGACGACCTGTGCCCGAGAAAGCACGTGGTGGCGGAAACGGTCAATCTGGTGGCGCAGATCCAGTCGGATCCACTGCGCAGGATGACGGAGCGCGTGTTGTTGCGCCGGGACGTTGCCGACACCTACTGGACCATGCCTGCCTCCGTTCGCCATCACCACGCCTTCCCGGGCGGCCTGGCCACCCATAGCCTTGAAGTGGCTCTCGATCTGCATTCCCAAGGGACGCTCGAAGACCATGAGCGCGACATCTGTGTTGCAGCAGGTCTCCTGCATGACATCGGGAAGTGCTGGGCCTACACGGAGGACATGTTCCCCACAACGCAGGCCCGAGCCGTGGGCCATGAGCTACTGGGCCTGAGCCGCCTGCACTCCGAGCTCGAACGCCTGGAAGTCGATTGGCCCGATGCCGGCTACGCCATGCGTGCACTGTTGAGTGGAATCAGCCACCGACGCCAGGACGGTTCAATCCCAACCGCGCTTCTGGCCCGGGTGCGCGCAGCTGACCAACGCAGCTGTGAACGTGATCGGGAGCGGAAGAACCCCATCCGCACTTGGACGCCGCGGGCATGCTCGCCTCCCCCGGTTCGGATCTCGCTCGACCTGGACGAACCGTTCTGAGAACCTGAGAGTCAGACGACTGGCAGCACGTACGAGGAACACCGATGCACGAGACAACCCCGTTGTCGTGGCGGTCCGCCGCCAACTTGGTGATCGAGCCTGCCATGGTGCTCGCAACTGCTGCGCGCCTCCTAGGACGCCTCGCATGGCGCCGTGTACGACGGCCTAGAACCGGCTTGTGAGCAGGACCATCCGCGCCGATACGGGGCGGGCCACAGCCATAAGAGAGGACTACATGCTTCTGACACAGGACATCATCCAAAACGCACGTTCCTGCGGCGCAACGCTCCACAGCGTCGCCAAGGCCTTGGAGATGGAGCCGACCGAGCTGGCGGACGCGTTGCGGCTACCTGCGGACGTTGTCCATCAAACCACTGTAAGTGATGAGGTACAGCACCGCCTTCATGAAGTCTGCGCCGCTTTTCTTGTCACAGCGGAGCTCCATGAATCGGACGCCGATGCCGCACAACATTTCCGTCTGACTCCCATCCGTGTTCTGGGGCATCGCACCCTGCTTCAGGCGGTGGCGGACGGCGACTTGGAGAAGGCTCTGCGGTATCTGAGAACCATCTCGGGTGGACAGAACGGATAGCTGCGCTGACGTATCCGCTGGCATGCCCACAGCGGAAAGCAATCAAAGGGAACCCTTGGGCTAACAAGTCACTTCAGCGCAAGGGCATGATCGGCGTTGTGTCTACCAGACGTGTCAAAGTGAATCCGTTTGCTTCCAGGTAGACCCGTGCAACGCCCGCAGAGACCATGTGCCGGCCGTCCTCAAGGTCAAAGCAAAGCTCTCCAGTACGAATGAATTTCCCTTCAGCGCCGTCGCGGGCGATTGGTAGAAGCGAACCGACCTCGAATCTATTCATCATCTCGCCTGCGTCCAGCTTGAGACGAGCAAGCGCTGCTCGAAGAAGATCACCTATTCTCGCGCCTATGGAATGGATCAGATCGTCTGGAGGCAGGTATTCTGCGGGCAGGATCTCCTCGTGAACTATGGAGTCAGCGAGTTCTTGTGAGAACAACGCCTGATACAAGACGGCCAGCTGCGAGACCTCAGCAAGAGTGCTGCTCGTCCGCTTGCCGTCACGCGCATACCCGTCCACTTGGTTCACCAGTGATGTGATCAACCGGCGCAGATCGTCCGGCCGCGGCCCTGACCCGTCACTACCAGCGGGGTCAACAAAACACAGGATCATCCGCAGTCTTTGCGACATCATCCCGATGTCCTGTGCGAACCATCCCGGCACCTCCAATGGTGGCGTCTCCGCCATCATATCGGCGTAGCCGAGGTCACGAACTCACCTGCATCCGACTCCGGAAAACGACGACGCAGGATAGCGGCCGCTTGGCTCAGTGCTTCGTACTGTTCTCGCCGTATGCGCCCCTTTCGCGAGAGCCAGCTCGACCCAAGCCCAACCACAAGAGCTAACCACCACGCCTGGGACACGACCATGGCAGTTTTCGCAGCCGCGCTGGCCGCGCCGAGTCGCGCCCCTCGTTCGCCGAGCTTGGACGCCCTCTCGGTCCAAGTCATGTCCTTGTCCACCAGCAAAGATAGACCGATCACGGCTAGACCCAAGGCAGATGGCACGAGGTCACCTATGCCGAACTCAACCCCGCCATCGGTGGCCCCTTGCACCGCCTGCTGGAGGGTGGCCACAGTGATGCCTCCATCAATTACTCCTTCGGAGATTCCCAGCGCCAGCAACTGCGCATGGACCTCGCTGGTCGTCACCACGTCGATGGCGGGATAGCGCTCGAGGGCCTGGAGGACGTAACCCGTTGCGTAAGTTGCCTTTGCCTGAAGCAGGTCGACCACCTCCCCTTGATCATCAAGGATCCGGATATCCCACCCCGGCTGAGTTGGCCCCGCTGCCAAGTCAGCGTGAAGTCCCTCCGGGAGCCCGCCGCTGTTGAAGTGCTCGATCAGTTCCAGCTCAAACAGCTTGCCTTTGACACCGGACACGAACCCTGGCAATTCGTCCGGGCCGAGCCTCTCGACTACTTCGATGAAGCTCTCCTTCGCGGCCAGGTTTGGGTACGCGAGCTCATAAGCCCGCACGACCTCTATGGGAACGTCCGCCGGGTTCTCCAAAGCGAAGGCCAGCGACACCCCACCGACAACCAGCAGGTCCAGCAGTTCGCCTCGCCGCCTTTCCCGTTGCCCATGCGTAATCAACTGCTCAAGACGCTCGGATTCAGCACGAATCTGTGCGCCGTACGATGCGATTTCCGCGCGAATGGCTTTGATATCACGATCTGCGATCGCAACGCTGTCGACGAGTTCAGACGCAATCGATGCACCACCCAGCACAACGCCGCCTGTCGTGGCTCCCACTGCTCCCCCGGTCCTTCTGGCCAGCTTTCCAGTCACCCTCACACCGGCACCGGCAACATCGACACCGTGCCCTACGAGAGCGCCTACCTCCGCCGCAACTTTGACGAGCGCATACCCTGATCCCGTCGCATGCTTTCGTAGCCGAACTGAGGTGGCCTGTCCTGCTTTGCTGGCGACCAGGCCCGCAGACTCGATCGCCCCGCCGGCAGCCTCAACTGCTGAACATGTCGCGTTCGCGATCTTTTCCTGATGTCTTGCTACTACCTTCGATGCGCTGTACGTCGCGTCGGCCGCATTCTTCAGCACCTTCTTGCCGGCCTTAAGCCATTCCATAGCGTCCCCAAAGCCGTTGCACCAAGCTGATACTGGAAGCGAGCCGATACGGGTCAAGCGATGTTGCAAACAGGAACGCGGCTGCCAAGTTTGCATGCCGGAAGCACTTGCCGCGAAGGCAGCTCTATCGGCCATCTCAGCCTTCAGTAGTAATCGAGTATGTGCTCGGGCATCACGAGTTGTGGTCCACAGAGCGCCTGTCCTCAATCCTGCCTAAAGACGGATCGCTTACCAATCGAACCGCCCTTTTTCGCAGTCGGTCGACCCAGTCCGGGGATGAGGAAGTCGGCAACGCTCTGACCTCGTTTCATCCGTTCAGCCAGCCAGCGCGGCATGCGTCCACGGCCCGACCATGTGTTCCGCTTGTTCTCTGGGTCGCGATACTTAGCCGCTACGGGCGGTAGTTTCCGCTTCCGCGCCGGTTTGTCAGCACGTAAAGCCATCCCGGCGTCGAAGAGCTCCTCTATCGCGTAACCGTGAGAGGCAGCAAGCGCGATTACGTCCCTGCGGACGGCCCCGATCGGCCGTCGGTTCGACAGCAGCTTCTTCCGACGCTGGGCCGCCGCCAGGAAAGAGTTGAGCTCCTTCAGGCTCATCTTATCGACATCGATTTTCATGCCGGCGAGCCTCGGGCCCATCTTCCAGCCTGTCAAGCGAGAAAGCTCCGCCTTTAAGCCCGGCGTGACCTACGGACCGTCCAGTGCTTCCCACGGCCAAACTGGCTCAACGAACGCGAAGCAGATCCGTCCATTTGGTCGTGTAAGCCGGCGACAACGACTTGAGCGTCGGCCGCCATTGACCCTCTCTACAGGCACGCACCTCTCCTGGCCTAGCCCCGCCAACCTTCCATCCGGACGTCCCAACCCCCATGGTTCCACGCCCCCATTTGGCGTTGATCTGGTCCATGACCGCCATGCATCTCTCGCGCCTCTCGTCTGGGACGGAAAACAGGTCAGCCTGGCGCTCTTCCGCGCGAACCAGCTCCGTCAAGCCGACACCCGCTTTCTTGTAGGCCTGCCCACTCGTCATCATTGATCTCGCCAACAAATGCGCTGCACGGATGACCTCGCCCGTGTCCTGCGTGGGGAATGCCAAGGGTGACGCTCTCGAGACGTGGAAGTTGTCGCCCTTGTGTGGGTTGCCCGTCAGCCACACCCACATTGCGCCTGCGGCCATCCCCCGGCCTCGCATCCGCTCGCAGGCTACGGTTGCGAACGTGGCCAAAGCGTCCAGTGGGTCCTCGACATCCCGCCCAAAGGTGCGGCTCACCACAATCTGCTTGCGGTCGGGCTCCTCGAGCTCAAGATCCGTACAACGAATCCCCCGCAGTTCGTTGTGCGTCCGGGCCAAAACCACGCCATAGCGGGCGCGGACGTGGTGCTCGGGCAGCGCGACGAGGTCGGCGGCGGTCTGCACTCCCTCTGCATAAAGGCGCGCCGCGTAGCGAGAGCCAACGCCCCAGACATCCTCGACCGCTAGTCGCTCGACGTTGTCTGGCGTGGCATGGAAGACCGCCAGCCGACCGGCGCGCAGCGCCCTCTTGGACTGATCCTTCGCCAGCTTGTTGCCAGCCTTGGCCAAGGTGCGAGTGGCGCCCAATCCTACGCAGCAGGGAATGCCGACCCACTGGAGGATCCGCTCGCGCGCCTCGAGCGCCAGCTTTTCCACGCCTCTGATCCCGGCGACATCTACGAAGTTCTCATCGATGGAGTACACCTCTACCCTGGGAAAGAGGTCTCGCAAGATCGACACGATTCGTCCTGACAGGTCGCCGTACAGCGCAAAGTTTGCGGAGCGAACCTGAAGCTGCTTTCGAACGGTGGCGGGAACCAGGAAGATCGGCGTACCCATCTTCACTCCGAGGGTCTTGGCTTCCGTCGAAATGGCAATTGCGCAGCCATCAGCGTTACCCAGCACGACCGTAGGCTTGCCGCGTAGCGAGGGGTCAAACACCCGCTCGCATGACACATAGAAGTTGTTGCCGTCGATCAGGCCGTACATCACGCGAACTGCGGGACCAGGGCCAGGCCGACGACACCCTCGAAGCGTTCCAGCTCTCCTGCCTCGGACGACGCCCGGCTGTATTGCTGAGGCTCATCAAGTACATCGAGCACGGACACAATGCCGGAGCCATCGTCGGCCAGCAGAACCTGGCCCTCGTACACGCAGGTTCGCGTCCAGGAACGCCAGCAGCGCAGAACCGCGCCGTCCAGCCACACGACCCAACGGTCGTCCATGCCCTGAGGCCACAACCCTTCGCGCAGCTTCAGTACGTCGTGCTTAGTCAGGACCAGGTCGCACCGCATCGGCCAGCGCTCGCCCTCCAACGGTCCAAGCCAGGCTCGCCATTCGTCCGCAGTCGTCATGTCATAAGTTTCCGGGAAAGGCGGCAACCGTACGCCGCTCGGCGCTCAAGACCTGAGACGTCGGGGAATCCCTACAGACGCGGTCGCACTTCGCTGATCCCTTCCGTGCGGCACCTTGAGGACACTGGGATGGCGGTTCTGGCAACGTCCATAGGACAAGGGGCTCCCCTCCCTGACACGCCGATAAGCCGCCGGCGCCCCTTCGGGGGCGTTCGGTGTTTGAGTGTCCGGAAGCGCCGACGGCGGACTCAGGCGTGCTTCGTCAGCGACCAGCGAACTACGCCCCAGACGTCCAGTTCCACACCTTCACCGACAACAATCGGCTGCACGCCCTGGCTGGCCAGCAACCGTATGCGCCCAGCGCGGACGTCCAGCTTCTTGACCATGAAACCGCCTTCCCACAGAACAAGGACGGTATGGCCGCTCCGAGGTCGGATGGAACGGTCAATGACAAGCAGATCCCCGTCATGGATGCCAAAGTCGACCATCGACCCGCCGGTGTCTGCCCAGGCCAAGAATGTCGCCGCCGGGTTGGTCACCAGCTTCTGGTTGAGATCCAGTCGGTCCTCTTCGGTGAAGAAGTCTTCCGCCGGGGAGGGGAAGCCACAGGCCACACGTTGACGCAGCGAGGGCAACGCCAAGCTCGAGAACTCAGCCAATCGACCGATCAGTGTCGGGGGGTTCGGTAGGCGGTGCGCCAGCATGGACTGCATCCTGTTCGCACGGGTGAGACGCGGGGAGCAGAGGCTACGCCAGAGCAAAAGCGCTGTCAGTTAGTAATTGCATGAACAGGCATGGCCAGCGCCCCCCCCTTCTGCTGCGCGTTGTTCCAAAATCCCGCCGGTGGTAGCGTCCTTCCCCGCCCGTCACGATCCGGCACCAAGATTACACCGGGATTAGGCACCGGCCTCCGTCGCAACCCATTGTTATTGTAGGCAAAGCCCGAAGGCCGGACAGCGAAACGATAGGGTTACGGAACGGGGGTTACACCCCAATCTGTTCGAATAGGTGTTAGGCCTCCAAGGAGCATCTCAGCGTGGACAAAGAGTTTTTCGGATTGGCAGCTGAGGAAGTGTCGCGCGGCAGGATCGATAAGCCATTGCTGGTGAAGGCAATTTCCCTCTCATATGGGGACGAGAAGCGCGGCGAAGCTCTGTACATTCAGCTACGAGCCGGAGAGATTAGACAAGAACGCAGAAGTCGACCCAAGCTCAAGCCAGCACCTCCGGAACAGCCAATCGATGATGGTCTCTCTGACCTAGATCGTGGCGCTAAGGCATTGAAGGATGTTGCATGGTTGGTGTTCTTGCCAGTCGTGGCAATTGTTGTCTTAATAGTGTTCGCAAACTAGTGGTCAGCAACGGCCTAACGATGCGTTCAAGCCCAAGCCGCTTCGCTCCACTACGCGTCTCGGCTTAACCTGTGTGTTATGTCTAGACGCATATGGAATCAATAGCGATAGCATTGCTCAGCTCGATAACTAGCGTAAGCTTGGTTGCGCTGCTTATCTTCATTGGCAAGAATTGGATACTTGAAAGACTACGTGAGTCTATAAGGCACGACTATGCTGTCCGGCTGGAGAGCTACAGATCTCAAATTACACGTCGCGAACAAGCATATGAAGAAATCATCAATGCGCTTTACGACAAGATCGCATACTTCCGAGTGCACAAAGAAGATTACGGCCAAGGAACTGGCCTTTCCGATGAGAGAGAGAAGGATCTCTATTTGGAGTACATCAAGGCATCCGCTGCTTTGAGTAGGGCAACGGATATTGGAGCCTTATTTATTTCTCAAGATTCGGTTGGCTTGCTGGAAGATCTGCGAAGTCGCAAGCAACTTGATTACGATAGCGAGCCCAAGTTTGAGTTCTACCAGGCCGAATTGGGCGCCCATCAACGCGCCTTATCAGACTTGCTAAAGCAGGCTTTAGTTGATCTCAAGCGAACATAACAATTCGTTGAAGCCGACGCGGTAGTTCCTTCGGTTCAGTGGACACCCTGATCTAACCATCAGGAGTGTCTTCCATGCCAAGACCTGGTCCCAGAACCCTTTGCCACTCGCAAGAGCTGCAGATGAGTTACCTGGAGAATAGTGTTAGGCCTCATATAAAGGGTTCCGGACGTCCAGCACTTTAGGGGGGTCACTAATTGCCCCGGCCCGTGGTCCGCTCTCCCCGCATCTGCCAGCCGACCACTGGCCGTGAGTACAGGTCCATCACCACCGCCAAGTCGGGTCACTGGTCCCCAGACCAGAGATCTGGTTCAATCTCTAATCCCATCGTAGGATGGTGCATCTATGAAATGGCAGATAGGCGGGGCTCTTTTATTTGCAGCTTTAGCAATGACCGTCTGCACAGCATTGGGTCAGGGTCGTTCGTTAGACATGGACGCTATCAATGCAACAATTGATGAGGGTGTGGAAAGATATTCCCGAGAGCTCGATCGACAAGTCGTAGCGCGTCCTAGGACCTCCCGGGACGAGCGCCCACTTATCCCGATCCAGTTTTACGACTTCAAAGGCAGGTCCCACGCTAGGTTTAGCTATCTCCACTCGGACGGAGATTGGCGCCCAGAAGCGCTAACGCTGTATATCGGCCGTGGGGCTCTGCTAGAACTACTTGTCCCCGATGAGAACAGCATGGCGAGGTGTACAGCCGAGTCAGGAAACGGGCTAGCGGTGCTTTGGACGGGGGATGGGGTTCGCGAATACGGGTGCTGGGATATGTACGCGGACGAGGGTGAAACATGGGTTTTTGCCGGGTGGAGAAGTGGCATAGAGATTCGGTTTCCGCTGCGAGCATTTGATAAGAGGCCGACGAGGCCATACCCATCACCGTAGTGGTGAACGGAAACCTGTTCGCCTTTAAAAGCATAAATATCGGTGCGCCCCCCACACCTGAGGCCGCTCGATCACAAGGAGGCCGCTTTCGCCAAGGTCGGCGAGCTCCTCTGCCGCACTCGGCGACGCCGGGCGCTCACGTAGGCCGACCTCGCCATTGGCGCTCGCGTGTCCCGCGTCACAGTGGTTCGAGCCGCGGCCGGGCATCCCGCTCTCGCGCTGTCTGCGTTAGTCCCCATGCTGTTGGCGCGCACCCTGCACTGCTCCTAGCCACGCTTACAGCGCTGGGGGCAGACACCTAAGGAGAGAGCCTGGCAAGAGAGAGGATCCGACGGATGCGAGCCGCTTGCGGAGCGAGCGGAGAGCAAGACCATCAAGCATGTCCTGGAAGATCTGTTCCCAGACTTTCAGTCCATATGCTGCGCCAAGAGTCGTGCGAGCAGCCAGGCACGCCTAGTTAGGAAAGCTGTCGCCTGCGGCCAGTGCCCTCAGGCCCGAACGAGCAACCAGCTGCGAACAGATATCGCTCGATCACAGGGGGTAGCACTGCATGCATCCGACGTTCGAACGGAGCTTTGCCGAACTCATCAAGAACTTGGAAAGCCGGCAGGAACTGGAGGGATGGCCCAAGATTTGACCCTGAGAGCTGCTGCGGGATTGGGTTGCACGCCCACAGGGTGCGCTGGGCTGGCAGCGGCCCTGCGACCTGATGTCCACGGCGGAGGGGTATGAGTCTGTGCGACGGGTTTTCGGGGCTATCTGGAGCGGCGCGTATGTGTAGGAGCTCCTAGCCTCCAGTCTCCACCAAGCCCGTGCCCGGATGGCCGCCGTCGTCATCCTTACTCGAGCGCAGCGCGCTACGGTATTTGCACCGCTACGCGGGACGAGTCCGCAACGGTCGTTGCGGCGCTTCCGCCAAGGCGTCGGTCTCATACCGTGGGGACAAGGCCGGCGTTATTCTCCCGCCCTTGTGCTACTCCGCCTAGGTCCACGCCGAGTTCTCCAAGTTCCGCCGCGGAACTGGGGCGGATATGGATCTCGATTCTTATATCCGCATCTACTGGCGGCAGGAAGGCAAGGAGCCATGCCACGAAAAGGTGCCGCGCGCCGCCGAATGCGACATCCTCGAGCACGGCCCAGGCGAACTGGCGGAGATGATCCGCCGCCGAGACGCCTGGGAGACCGACAAGCTCACGCAGAAGCTCTTCGACCAGCGTCACCGGGTTGCCGATGCGGAGCGCGCCCTGAAGGTGAAGGAAACGAAGAACGCGCGCGAGAACGTGCGCATCGGGACCAACATGGTCGCCGCGGCACAGCAACGTCTGGATGTACTCAAGGGCAAGCCGAGCCCCATAGACCATCGGGTGTTCCCCGGCGGCTATGGCCCCGTGCTCGTCTCGGAGGGTGGGCTCTGCGTCGTGAAGCTCATGCGCTTCCGGTGCCGCCCCGCCGGCAAGCCATCCGTATACGATACGAAGTTCCAAGGCACCTAAAACGCCAGGCGCGACAACCTCGAGGGCTTCTGGCGCGGCTAGTTCGGCCGGCACCACGGGCTCATGATCGCTGACAGTTTCCACGAGCACGTCGTCGTCGACGGGGAGAAACGATCCTCGAGTTCGAGCCGCGCATCCGCGAGCCGATGCTGGTCGCGCGCCTCCTTGGCCGCGATCTCGGACGACCCCGAGCCTGAGGTGGGCCGCCACCGGCCAGTCCGCAAATGCCGGCACCTGATCGTGCCTTCGGCGGGCATGCACAGTCAGGATGTGATAAACGACGCAGTAGTTCTACTTTCTTCTTCTGTGACCTACCCGACTCCGCTGACTGTAGGCGCACTAGAGGGCTCAGCCTGCTCAATAGTCTTCACCGGCTGTCGGAGACGCCAGCTAAACACCGGGACACGCATGCGCATCGGGGTCGACTTCGGGACCAGCTATTCCGCAGCAGGGGCCATGGTGGACGGACGGGTCGAACTCGTTCGGTTCGGCGACGAGCCTCAGTTTCGTACGGCTGCTTTCTTTCCCAGATATTTGCCGAACGCAGATTGTTTCGAGCTCACACCCGAATTGGAGCGTCACGTTGAGGCTCACGTTCGTACATCGCTCAACGACCAAGCTAGGAGCCGCGAGCAGATTAATCAAGCGTCGACAAGTGGCGAGCCCTTTAGGAGGAGCGTGGTTGAGCGATCAATGGACGAGATTCGAAAGGAAGCAGAGGCGACAGTTCGCAGAGATTGGCTTGCACAGCGAGCATCTATGGAAACCAAGCTCAATCTGGATGCCGCTGTGTTCGGCGAGGAAGCAATCGAAGCCTACATCAGTGAACATGGTGGCCGTCTTGTGCAATCACCAAAGTCTCTACTGGGATTCCGATTGCATGGGGATGCTCACTCTGTCCTGTTGGGCATAACTACCCGAATTCTTGCCCACATACGGACGCAAGCTTGCGCTCAGTTCGGATCGCCGGCGACGTCAGTGCTTTTGGGACGTCCGGTGCGGTTTCGCAGCTCCATGGGAGAGGGTGGAAACCAACAAGCCGTTCGGTTACTCACCAACGCAGCGACTGCAGCTGGTTTTGAACAGGTCGACTTCTTGGAGGAGCCAGTAGCTGCTGCATGGGCGTTCCACGAGACAAGCTCGGACAAGCATCTCGCGCTGATTGTAGACGTTGGCGGCGGTACATCCGACATCTCATTAGCTGACGTGGGCGGAGACGACACTGCGCCGAAGATCCACAAATCTTGGGGCTCGCCGGTTGGCGGCACCGATGTCGATCTGCATCTGAATTTACAAGAGTTCATGCCCCTCTTTGGCAAAGGAGTTACGCGTACGCCGGTCCATCACTTCTATAACGCAGCCGCGGTTCACGACCAGCATCGTCAAAGAGATTTCATCAAAGCGAGCTTTTCCGGCCTCGAAGAACCTTATCGTCACCGCGTTGGCCGGCTACAGGCGTCTGGAGCTACCGTCCGCCTCAATCGGGCCGTTGAGCGCACAAAGATTTTCCTGAGTGATTCGGAAAGCGCGTCCCTACGATTGAGCTATATCGAACAAGGGCTGCAAGCTGAGATAGACCAAGGCCGACTGCTGAACGCTGCGTCGGAGCTCCTGCGACCCTTACGCACACTTCTTTCTTCAGCGCGTACGGAAATCGACGAAGAGCCGCAGCGAATCTATGTGACCGGCGGAATGTCACGCGCGCCTTATGTTGCCACCGCCGTCAGTGCTGTCTTCCCGGACACCCCCCTGATCTCACGAGAAGAGTCTCTTGCGGTGATTGAGGGCTTGGTTCGCGCAAGCACCAGACTACTCTGAGGACCATCTGTATGGTCAAGGGCTGACCGGCGAGGCGCGGTCCCCTCGGACATACCACGCGATCGCCGGCTCGCTAGAGAGAAACTGTTTCCCAAGCATTTCAGGTGATGTGCCGGCTTCGACGAGAAGATCATGTCGATGCGCGCGCGCAGCATAGCGTGCGTGTGATCCAAGGCGACTTTGCGCAGATCTACGACGTCGATGTGTCGCCCGACCCGATCAGCCGTGTCACCGGTGCGGTGCTTGACCTGCCACCGAGTCGTACCCACCAAGATAGGGTGAGTCCATCACCCAGAGAGGACGGACATGCACAAGCGTCGCTTCATCGCGGAACAGATCATCGGCTTCATCAAGCAGGCCGAGGCCGGCGTGGCCGTGTCGGAGTTGGGCTCGGCAGCACGACTTTAGCCCGTCTAAGTTCTACATTTGGCGGGACAAGTACGGCGGCATAGAGCGCCGAAGACGCCAAGTGCCTTAACACCACCACCTAGTCGCGCAGTTCTCGCTGCCACCCGGGCGGTGCTACGTAGGGCCGCGAGCGATCAGCGAACAGCCGGACCACCAATGCCAACATCCAAGCGTCGATGTCGTCAGTCTTGGCCAGCTCGCCGGCTGCGCTCGCGAAAGCGTGGGCCTGCCGCAGGTCGACGCGGGCAATCCACAGGTCGGATCGCGGTAGGCTCAAGCAGCGGCTCTTCGTAATTACCCGTCGCTTCGACCACGATCCGGGTGGCGCTGAGAGCCTGGAGTCGTTCACCAGCCGCCGTGCGACCTCTGCACGGTATTGGGAAACCTCACCACGCCCAGATGCCCATGCAAGGCGAGATCCGGACTGGCCTTGCTTACGTCAATCCCCGCTGCCGCCATGCCCGTTCTCCGATACAGTCGACTGGCCGAGAGCGTCTCGCTGGAGGCCCACGCTTATCAGTTCGAGGCGACGTCGATCGGTTTTTCGGGCGCAAGGCGGGAGATCCGGCGTGCGGCCCCTGCTGAGTTTCGGTGGCGCCAGCGCCGAGGTGGTGCCCGACGCGCACCACGTCCGGGCGCCCCCGCCCGTAGGGATAAGGTGTTAGGCCCCAAGCAGCATGGGCACTGTAGAGGCTAGCCGAGCAGCCGATATCACTATTGACCATAGTCGCAAACCCGGGGGCAACTCGTGAGCACATTTAGATTCGCACTCTTCCTATTTGCTGTCCTATCTCTGACTCCTTGGGAATTAGAAGCCAGAAAAGGAAGCGTGGCTGAGGATCCAATTCTGGAGTTGGACGAGGAAGAATTCGGTGTGCGCCTGACTCGTGGCCGGGTTGTCTATGATTTCGAAGCGGCCCAGGAGCTGAAGAATGCTGACCCTGCTTCGACCCGCATTCTCGTAACAACCCTTGAAAAGACTCCCGACGGAAAAACATATCCTATTGCCGAAGCGATTTTTGACGAATGGAGATCAAACTTCCCCTTGACGCAACTGCGCTTCATCGGACGAGGTGATGTGACTGATTTTGTCGAAATGATTCGTGAAGACTTCGACTATTTATTTGTCATAGGAAAAAACCAAGGTTCACGAGAGTACGATAGCGAACAAACCCTCTATTCATCCCGGTCAACTGGTGTGCGCTGTAGGCCGAGCTTGTTCGTAGGAGGCGTGGATTGCAGTGAATCTTCCACATCCAGATCCCCGATCGGGAGCCGAACTGTCAAACGAACTATTTATAGCGATACTTTCTACGTGACTTACGGTTCAGCTGCACAGGCGGCAATAGCTTACTCTCTGGATAACGATAATCAGACCAGGACCAGGGAGCTGTCTAATGGAAACTCAATCGGCAACACGCACATTCGCTTGGGACACGGAACTTCTGATGCAACGTGGTGTGACAATACCGTTGGCGCCCAAACCCACCTTGCTCGAATGCTGGCCTTGAACCTGGTGGCCACGAAGCCAGATGAATTTAATACCACGGTGGCTCCCGATGAAATCGGGTGCGGGGACTAGCTGCATTCTCTAGGCTGAGTATGAACTCAAGCTCTGAGTGCCCGCGCTCTGCGGGTTGTCTTAGGTCCGCGCTAGGCTTGAACCACAACCGCAGTGAGTCACAGATGACGACCCCTAGTCTTAAAGTTGGGCTTGCGTCCGGGGCCTCCTTCACGATTTCAGAAGTATTCCTATGCCTCGAAGCGCCTTTGCGCCGGTCAGATGCCCTTCGCCTAAACGCTGCCGATGGACTCAAGGGCTTCTCTACCGGCATTGGATTCTGGGGATCACCTGGCTGGGCCATAGGAGGTGCGGCTGGCCTAGGAATCATCGAGAGCCTTATCTCGAGCTCCACGGCAAAGGCTGCGCTTCAAGACTTGCAGGAGGCCGCAAAGCTCGCTGCAACATCAGCGCGGTCAGGCGCCTTCATTCCGGTAAAAGACATTGATGGTATTGACGTGCCGTCGCCCAGTTCCTGGCGAGGCCTGGCCCGGGGTTCAGACGGAACGTTCCAAGCCTACGTGCACAACGCAGAACCGTTCTTACGAGTGCACACGCTTGAGTCTGGGGTCATATGCATTTCTTTGGACAAGGTTGAAACTTTTGTCCCGCCGGCTATACAGACTAGAGGTGATTTAACCCTGGCAGATGAGTACGGTGTCTCCTTCAATGGGCAACAATTTGAGTACGGCGGGTACCGCTATGAGCGCCTCGCTGATGCCATTGCTTATGCCAAATCACAGCGAGACAGGGCCTAGCAATTTCGTACGGCGCTTCCTGCCAATGATGGCATTCGATGCTGAGCAGCTTTACTTAGCTGGGGAATCCCTCATTTTCTCGTGCGAGCCGAACTTGCATCGCTATGTGGCCCGCTTGTCAGAAAGAGATTGCTGTATGGCCAGCTACCCGCCGAGATTCGGCCTAACCTAGTAGTAGCGCTCATGTCCAGACATTCCGAAGTCTTCTTGACAGCGTTGGAACACTATGCCGTGCGCCTGCGGGCGCTGGGAGACAGCTTTAAGCACTCAGGTCTGGCGCCGCCATTCCTCCGCAACGATGATGAAGTGGCATGCAAGCAGATCATTGAAGAGCTGATCGACCTCTTTGATGCAAATATCCAGAAGAACCGCTTCTCGGCTAGAGTAGACCGCATAGCCAGCGAATGGATCGTGGGCACTCCGGCTCGGGTGACTCCCAGATGTGTTCAAGAGCTCCTACTGTTGTTACACACCGTTAGATTCCACGCAGAGCGCAGCCCTGAGGTGCTCAGGGAGAAAACGCATAACCGAATTGACACGCGAAGTTCACGCCCCGAGTAGTTTCGCCTCCGAGCGGCGCATTAACCTCGCGATCCTGCCCTGTCTGGGCACGGCCTTCCTGTTCTAGATTTCGTACCGCGACGTACGGGCGCGAGCAGATGCTGCCGCGGGCAGTTACAGCGACTGGAAGACCAAGGGATTCTTGAAAGCCTCCTGTGTGGTTTCATTGCCATCATGGGCGGCGTGGCCGCACTGAGGGTGGACCTGCCGATGCCCAACTGGATGAGCTCCATCGCTGCCGGGCTTTCTGGGCGGGGAGTGTCAGGGAAATCCCTACTTCCGGGGTGCGATGATTCGATCGGGGCACCGCCCATTCGTAGATCCATCTGATATTTACCAGGGGAAATCATGGACGCTGAAGCAAGACGCAAGGCACGGGACCGCCGGATGGCTCATATCAACCCGGACAACGTTCCGGCACCCGCAACCCCAACGCGTGCCCAAGCCGCTCGAGAAAGGCGGTTTACAGAGAAACACGGGGCTGCCCATGTTGATCTCAACCATGTCGTGGCACCTGTTATCGCAACGGGTATCGAGCTCACGCAGATCAACAAGTTCCATACAAAGGGTGGGACCGGATTCGCTGCAGAAGAGGCAAACATCCTCGCCGATAGGATGAGGGGTCGCACCGTTGAAGCGGTCGGGACATCCAACACCCTCAACGGTCCGGATCGGATCGTGGACGGCGTTGCCGTTCAGACCAAGTATTACGATTCCGCGACACGCACGATGGAGTCGGCGTTCAACAGCGAAGGCGTCTACCGCTACAACGGCCAACGTCTTGAAGTCCCGGCCGATCAATACGACACGTGCCTGGAGCGCATGCGCGCGAAGATCGCAGCCGGAAAGGTTCCAGGCGTCACAGACCCCGCCCAGGCGGAGGAGATCGTCAAGAAAGGCAGCGTCAGCTATGCCCAGGCACGCAACATTGCTCGTGCCGGCACCATTGACGGGCTCATCTTCGACGCAAAGACCCATGCCGTGGGTGCAGGGTTAGCCGTGGGTCTCTCTTTCGCGATCCATTACGCGCAGCTGAAGTGGAACGGTGTAGAAACTGAGGCTGCGCTCAAGGAGGCGACATTCAACGGTCTCGGTTCTGGAACGCTTGCGTTCACTGCCGGTATCGCGACCTCACAGGTGCTGCGCACAAAGGCTGCGGCAGTCGGCGTCGTGCTCGCCAGGGATGCCGTCAAGTCTGTCCAATCGACGCAGTTCGGTAAGGTGATCATCGAAAAGATCGCTGCTGCCAGCCTTGGCAAGAGTGTGTATGGCGCAGCGGCACGTAATCACGTCGCTAAGCTGATGCGTAGCAACGTCGTCACCTCTGTGGTGGTCACCGCGGTCATGACGACACCGGACCTCTACCGGGCTAGTTTTGCCAAGAGCATGTCTTGGAAACAGCTTGGAAAGAACCTTGCGGTCAACTCCACGAGTGTTGTTGGCGGCACAGGTGGCTGGATTGCCGGAGCAGCCGCGGGTGCAGCTGTTGGGTCGGCGGTCCCGTTGATTGGCACCGCAGTCGGTGGCGTGGTCGGCGGCATCGTTGGATCCCTTACGGGTGGAACCATCGGCGCCGTCGCCTCGAAGAAGGCGATGGACCTCGTCGTCGACGACGATTCCGTGAAGCTCATGCCATTGATTCAGGAAGAAATTTCTCAGCTCGCCTACGAGTACATGCTCAGCGCGGAAGAGATGGGCGAACTGGTTGACCACGTGAGCAAGAACGTTCGCACCGGATTCCTGCGCGACCTGTATGCGGCGACGGATCGATCTTCATTCATCCGATCAGCGTTTGAACCGAAGTGCGAAGAGATGGCTCGCGCCCGTTCGCAGATCCGACTGCCTGACGCATCCGCGATCGACGTCGCTGTCGCGGACATCCTGCACGACGTTCTCGACGGGTCGCTCGAGGCTTCTCCGGTCTGATGGCCCTCTTGCCGGGGTGCCGTGCGCCCCGGCTGAACTCCGTCAGTGCCTCAGGGCGTCCCAGCGTGGACATCGCGTACGCCAGCTGACGACAGCGCCTGCCGCGAACATCTGGGCAACGGCGGGCCTATTAGCTCCGAGCAACTACGGAGCTGCCTCCATGTCAAAACTCGACCCCGCAGCCTCTGCTGGGCCGGGGATCTCCGCGACGATCTCATGCAAGCCGCCAGGGCCGCGCAGGACAGATCTGCTACTAACGCTGCCCTAACTAGTGACCAACTTCCGAATCCGCCTTCATCGTCGCGAAGTAGTAAGCCACGCCCATAGCGTCAACATCTGGATGCTCGCGCGCGTAGGGCTCAAGAAGACCGATCGCTCGTGTGTCCCCGCGATCAAACGCCGCCAACATGGCGCCTGTCACGTACTCCGGCTTCGGAGGTCCGCTCGAGAACAAGCGCGCATCCAAGTACGGGATAAATGCACTGTTCGATCGCCCTTTGATCTTTCCGAGCTCGAATGAAGCTTGTGCAGCGAGCGCGTTCGCTTCCTCTCCGGCAATGCCGTCCTGAGTCGTGGTTTTGCGCTGCGCTTCATCAATCAGGCGATCGATGTAGATCAATTTGGCCGTCAGGTCACCCCTCTCTGCGCCCGACTTCAACTCTTCGACGGCCAAGCGCCGGGCAGTTAGAAAGTCATCCGGCAATGGAATGCCGATCCTTTTCAGCAACTCGCGCTCTTCGACGCTCTTATAGGCAAGCGCTCCGAAGTAGTTGGTGTTCTTTTCGCTCAGGTGCCGCGCTTCTTCTTGCGGTAATGCCGCAAGCTGCTCTCGCCAAGACGTTGCGGTGGAGGTTCCCGTGCGGACAGACTGCTGGGCAAGGGATTGCGAACCCAAGCCAGCACTATGTGCTAAGCCATCTCGGCGCACTTCCTCGCGGTCAGATTCTTTCGCGACACCGGGACTTGGAGACGGTGTGGAGTCGAAGCTGCAGGCAGTCAAGACGGAAAATCCAAGAAGAAACGCAAGTGGCCGGATCATTCGAAAATTTCTCCTTACGTCGCGTTCGGACAAGGTGATGTCTCGGCCACAGAACAAGCGTAACTGCTAGGCCCCGCGTTCTTCATGCCGACGGCCCCATGATATGCAGAAGACCACGCAGACATGTCGCGTGCCGCGTGTTGCGAGCAGCCAAGTACGCGTGCTAAAGCAAGCTGCCGACCGGGGCCAGCACCATCAGGCCAGAACAAGCAGCCAACTGCTAACGGATATCGCTCCACAATAAGAGGTAGCCACCGCATGCATCCGACGTTCGAACAGAGCTTTGCCGAACTCTTGAAGAACTTGGAAAGTCGGCAGGGGGCGGAAGGATGGCCTGCAGGATTTGACCCTGAGACGTGGCTGCGGGGTTGGGTCGAACGTCCACAGAGTGCGCTGGGCTGGCAGCGGCCCTGCGATCTGATGTCCACGGAGGAGGGATATGAGTCTGTGCGACGCGTTTTCGGGGCGATCTGGAGCGGCGCGTATGTGTAGGAGCTCCTAGACTCGAGCCTCCTACCAACCTGCGCCCACGAAGTCCGTGCGTCATCATCCGCCCTCGAGCGAGTGCACTACGGCGCTTGCACGCTGAACGGGACGAGTCCGCAGCCTTCATCTCGGCGCGCCCACCTAGGGGTTGGGGCTCATGCCGTGGGCACCAGGCCAGGGTTACTCTCCACCCATGTGCTATTCCGCCCAGGTCCGCGCCGAGTTCTCCAAGTTCCGCCGCGAGACCGGTGCGGATATGGATCTCGATTCGTATATCCGCATCTACTGGTGGCAGGAAGGCAAGGAGCCCCGCCGCGAGAAGGTGCCGCGGGCCGCTGAGCGCGACATCCTTCAACACGGGCCAGCCGAGCTGGCAGAGATGATCCGGCGCTGGGATGCGTGGGAGACCGAGGAACTCACGCAGAAGCTCTTCGAGCAGCGCCGCCGCGTGGCTGACGCGGAGCGCGCCCTGCTGGTGAAGGAAACGAAGAAGGCACGCGAGAACGTTGCGCATCGGGAACAACCTGGCCGCTGCGGCACAGCAGCGCCTGGATGTACTCAAAGGCAAGCCAAGCCCGATCGACCACCGCGTATTCCCTGGCGGCTATGGCCCGGTGCTCGTGTCGGAGGGCGGCCGCCGCGTCGTCAAGCTCATGCGCTACCGGTGCCGCCCCGCCGGCAAAGCCGTCCTTCTACGACACGAAGTACCCGGGCACCTACAACGCCAGGCGCGACAACCTCGAAGGCTACTGGCGCGGCCAGTTCGGCCAGAACCACGGGCTCATGATCGCTGACCGCTTCTACGAACACGTCAAGGTCGACGGGGTGAACACGATTCTTGAGTTCGAGCCGCGGACCTGCGAGCCGATGCTGGTCCCGTGCCTGTGGTCGAGCTGGTCGGACCCCAAGGGCGTCGAGCCCGACCTGCTGTCCTTCGCCGCGATCACGGATGACCCGGAGCCCGAGGTGGCGGCCACCGGCCATGACCGCACTCCGATCAACATGAAGCCCGAGCACGTCGAAGCCTGGTTGAACCCGGACCCATCGAACCTCGAGGCGCTTTACGCGATGTTCGACGACAAGCGGCATCCTTATTACGAGTACCGGGAAGCCGCATGACCTGCGATCCCAACACCCCCGGCTAGCCCCGGGCAGAGATCGACCGCCTGCTGGCGGTTCGAGGAACGCTTGCCCGCGCTGCTCGACGACGTCGAGGAATGGCAGCTGGCCGAGACCTTCGCCGGCGAGGCAGGCCACATCCTCTGCATGTCTCGAGACGAGGACCACGAGGAAGTGTGCGAGCGCCTTGCAAGCCTCGGCCGAACGGCATGGCGTAGGCCAGCCTGTGGAGTGACCAGCATCGCCACTGCCACCGCGGCGCCTGTTCGGTGGATGTGTTCGGCGGCGATGCGTGTCCGCCTCGGTTGAGGGTCTGGACCGTAGGTCGCCGGCTCCCCGCGATACGAGTCCGCACGACACTTGCATGTGGCCATGTTCGAGGCTCTCTGAGCTGCCTCGAAGGCGCGACGGATCTGAAGATGCGTCTCTGACGTTTTTCGCAACCGCTGCATACGGAGCTTAGGTTGCGCGCGTTCTTAGGCCCTACGTCGTGCGACGGTGGAGCAACCTCACCGTAGCCATCGTCGACAGATGCCTCTAGATAGCACTTCATTTTTTCACCTCCCATGTGCAGCACCATCCCCGGGGTCAGGGGAGCCAAGGCCGATCCCTCAGGAGGACATCAAGGCGATCGAACGGTTTCCACATGTGACCAAGGCGATCAGCGACGCCTTCGGGGAGGACGCGATTTCAAGATTCCTGAAGGCGGATGGGGCTTATGCGTATGTGGACGTCACGGGAACGGAGTCGCTGCTTCTGGAGGGTTTCGACATTCCTGCCATGCTTTTGCTGACGGCTAGGGAACTCGAGGAAAACGCGGGCAAAGAGTCTCCGCTGCCCATCGTGCAGGCCGTGACACACCACGGTTTCGCTCGTCTCCTCGAAGCCTTCGCCTCGAAAAACCCGAAGCCGCACCTGCCGCCCACCTACACCGACGCTACCGGTACCCACCCCGTGCCGGTCCTTTCACCGCAGATGTTCTCCGAGCCGAAGAGACACATCTCGCGAAGTCGAACAGGCACGTTTCCCGTAAAGGGTGCGTACTACCACCCCCGGAAAGGCTATGTCGCCAAGCTGACCGCCGACCTGCTTGATGTGCGAATGACGGAGGACGTGCAGCGCGAGGTGATCGAGCACCCGATCTCAGCCTTCGCCAAGGACGCGGTATGGTTCGAAGGGACTTTGGCGTTGGAAGAAGATGGTGTCTGGTCGACTCAGCCAGGCGGCAGGATTACCCATCAGCCTGAGCTCGTCAGTTAGGGCCGCTCGGCACTCAGCGCTCGGTACAGCCAATACATGGCCAGCACCCACCGGAACGCGTTCGTATGGGCGCTTCTCTGGTCGGTCGAGGATTCGCTCGCCTCCAGAACTTGTAGACCCGACGCAGTGCCGACTCGTAGCCGCACCCCCGTCGAAGCCACCAGATCGTGAGCCGCCCGTAGCTCTTCAGGCGTTCGAAGCATCAGCACAACGCCCTCACCGCAAATACGGTGGACATAGCCCTGCTCGACCCACGCGTCGACGAGCACATCAAGCCAAGCGGTGGCAGTCGTATCCATGAGCGCAAACAGCTTGTCCGTTTCCTGAAGGCGACGCGCGGGAGGCATTACGGCCCGACTCTGTTGCACACCGTCGATGTGCCATGGAGCAGATCCGATCCGCCGAAGAAGATCCAAAGCTGCCCGGTCCAGGATGTCAGCCTGCAGGTCCGAGATTCCGGTATGGGCCATCGCGGCAAGGGGTTCGCGGTCACGTTGTCGGGCGCGCGCATAGGCATCCAGATGTGCCGGCCGCAGGACTTTTTGCCTGTACAGCATGGGGGGTTCGGTGATGCATTCGATGGGCCGCGCTGCGATACCAGAGCCCAACCGGTCCAGCACCTCTTTCATCCTTCCCGCCTCACCGCGATGCCGGTTGCGGTGCCACGCCTGGTCGAGCGTATTCCCAGGCAACCCCGTCGCGCGGATGATTGCCCCCCGGTCCAGCTGTCCTGCTGTACGCAAGTACGTCGTCACCGGCACGCTCGCATCATGGATGTAGCTGCCCAGCGTCGTTCGCACGTCGACGTGACCAGACTCTCGTAGGGCGCGATAGACGGATCTCGGCACATGACCTTCGGACAAGGCCGATCGCATCCGGGCCGTGATTCGCCTCTTGCGAAGCCAGTACACACGCGCCCTTTCGTCGTCGGTTACCCATTTGAGGAGCTGGCCAATTCTGTCCGTCATGAACGCCCGTGCGAACCGCCTACCCGACCCCACGGATTCTGCAAAAACGGGGTACCTCCACCAGGAGTCTCCCGCCAAAGCCCTTTCCCGATCCAGCCACTCCCGAACCTGCTCCCGGTTGGACGCCCAGAGATCACCTTCAAGACGGACAAAGCCCACTGATGCCGCTGTCTTGGCCTCCCCGTACTCGCCTGACCGGTGGATGTGCAGGAAATCCGCCCCTGGGCCAGTGAGGTGGATATCTCCCAACACCAGGCCGTGGATCGAAGAGGGCCTCGCACCCGACGCTTCAAGAAGGATGGTGGCCACCACACGAAGCGCGCACGCCCTGACATCCTGTGGTCCGGCATCCAAACGAGCGCGCTCCCGCTCCAGATCGTCCCTAAGTTCACCCAGCGTCCTCTCCAGCTCAACATCCGAGTAAGCGCCCGGTGCAGGCCAGCGCACCCTTGGACCGCAGACCGTTCGTAAAGGCTCGAAATCCACCTCCGCAACGTGATGCAGGGACACAAGGTGGCGATGGAACTTGCCCAGCTCCTCGAGCACATCCGGCCGGGTTGCCTGGGGCTTGCCGAGCAGTACCGCCAGATATGCGGATTGGATCTCGGAGCCATCGAGCGATAGCAACGATCTGGAACCCAGGACGTCGAGAAGCAACCGTCCGAAGCGCGTGACCTCCTTATGCAGGGTTCCTTGGCTCAGGTTCGACACACGTTGGCCGCCATGGCGCAACCTGTGGATCGAGTATTCGACCAGAAGCCTCAGATTCGGACCTGTCTCCTCCTGCTTCGCGAGCCGGTCCAGCTCCGATCGCAGCCGCCTGCGCCAACCATGCTTACCATCACTCTTCCCACCTCCCCGCGCCCGCGAAACTTCGGCGTTGAGGGCCGAGGTGAACTTGGCGTAGGAGCCCGCGCCTGTTCGCGATTGGGTCCCGAGCTTGCGTGATGATGGCTCCCGGACGGCGATCACACCGCCGTCAGCCAAGTGCTGTCGCGTTCGCAACGGCCAACGATCATCGATCGCCACGCTACGAGTGGTGCCGACGCACGCGAGCGTGTGCCCCTCCATGACCAGCCGCTCAGGGCCGGACAGCTCCAGGCGTCCTGCCATCTGCAGCGTGGCGACTACACGCTCAATTCCTTCGTCCGCTTCTCCCAAAGGCGCTACGTCGGAAAATCGACCGTGAAACCACTCTGAGATCTGTTGTGACGTGAGGGCCTTAGCAGTTGGAGCGTCGACCTTGCGTCTTGCGAGCAATGCCGCATCTATCCCGCCCAACACCATAGGCACCTCCCTTCGATCCTGTCTGGCAGGTACGCGGAGCCACATCTGGTTGCTGGCGCTTCGGACCGGGTTCGTACTTGAATGCACCGCCGCGGCCGCGGCCTCCAGGGTACGAAAAGGACTGCGGGCAATCACTGACAGCTGTGTGGCAGCAGCCTTGTCGCGAACTCCATTTGCCGCAATGAGTTCCTCGAGCCGCCCACGTATCGCCTCGGCGTGTCGGATGGCCAGGCCCATGCCGGGCAGGAAGGGGGAAAGCTGCGCGGTAGTGCCCAGATGGCGGCGAGGCGGCTCTGGCCCTGACACCAAGCCACCCTTGATTGCTTTCGATACGACCTCGTGAATCAGGTATTCCGCGGCCAATGCCTCGAGCGCCCATCCCGGCTCACGATCCCCCTGACGTGTCCCCTCCCTTACAAGCAGGTAATGCTCCATCGAGAGCGCTACACGCTCTCCAGAAGGGCGGGCCGGTGCCAAGGAGATTGACCGGGTTTCAACATCCAGCCTCAGCGCCGGCAGAAATTTCTCAATGGCCGCCGCGAGACGTGGCAGCACCTGCGCTTCGACTTCCCTTCTGCGAGCCTTGAATTCTTCCCGAACGCCGCGGACGTGGCGGTCATGCTCTGCTTCGTAGCGACGGAGCTCGACCATCCAGTCCTTCAAAGGTCGGTTGGGAACCCCGTGCCACGACCACGTGGGAATCCTCTGTCGATCAGCGAACCAGCCGTCCTCCATGAGGATCTTGTCAATGGTGCTCCCGAGCCGTTCGCCTAGCAGCTCTGCGGACAAAGGCGACAGGTCAGCCAGCGCATAGGATGGCGTCACTACCCAGCCAAGCTGAGCGTGCCTCAACTCCCAGTCCACGCCCTCCTCGATCAGGCGCTGGCACAACCTATGGCGGTAGTAGTTGGGAACCGCGTCCAGCGGATTCGGCATCGTTTGGAGCAGCTCGCGCATGCTCAGCGGATCGACGCCATCTGACGTATTGGGCAACGAGAACAATGGCTGCTCGCTCATGAGCACTGCCCGCGCCCAGCTCGAAGTGCCTGGGTCCGGATCCCGACTCAAATCGATCAACTTATCGAGATACCCCCTGAGTTCGGCGGTCCATCGCCATCCGGTGGCGGCAACCCTCGTCCTCCGCAGCACATCTACAAGCTTGTCTTCTAGGATGACCAGCCCGAGCTCCGGAACGACCGAGTCGAGGTGGAGTTCACCGATGCTGCGTCCAGGGCGCAGGCCCGTCGCAGCACAAAGGCTCGCCGCGAGGTGGTTCCTGCTTGCGACAAGGGCGTCCCTCTGCCGGTCCTTCCTGCGTGCAGCCGAGTACGCCTCTTGCCTCAGAAGCTTCGGCCACTCGCGTGCGCAGTGGTCCTTCAGAACGACCCGCGAACCGATGTAGCTGTCCCCCTTAGGCACCAGAGGTGCCGGCTCGCCAAACCAAGCCGTTAGAAGCGATGACAGCGTCTGGGCCAAGACGCTCTCCGGTACCGCGGTGTAGTAGGCGGGGCCGAGCGACGTTGAGAAGCTGTCCCGCAACGCCAACTGGGCGACCTCAGGACCATGACGGTCCGCCAAGTGCGCTGCGATGACCAGCCTGAAGCGACTCGCCCCGAACTGGGCGCCAGGTAGAAGTTCCGCGACCGACTCTCTCAGGCGGTACCTCACTCCGTACCTTGCGAAAGGCAACACTGGGGCACCCGCCTCTGGTCCAGCACTCCCCGCCAGCTTTTTGAGCGCGTCGTGCAGTGATAGCGGCAATGGCCAGTCAAAGCGATCTGCCGTTGGCTTCAGGTGCGGTACCAGCCCGGGAGGCGGCTCCACCGCGTTTGGGGGCCGGCGCACGCGAAGGGACAGCATCGGCCTGTCCACCAGCAGCACGACATCCGTGCTGTCATCGAAGACCCCCCAGTCCAGCCTCCCCAGCTCCACCTCCCGCAACCCGGATGCGATCTGGAGGCCCAAGGCGAGGTAGGGCTCCGCACGCTCACGTGCGCCGCTTGAGATCGACGCGATGCCGACTTCCAGTGACCTTCTAGCGACCTGCTGAATGAGGGCTTCGGGGACCAGCTGGTCAGGATGCAGCGCTAGCGGTGTCTCACCTGAACGCCTAAGCAGTCCGTGGGAGCTCGCCAGAAGGTGAGTAGCACGCGTCCCGGCTCCCGAGAATGCGGGGCCAACGATCTCATTTATAGCCAGCTCAACCTGATCATCGGCCTGCGCGCCGTCTCCCCACAACGGCAGATCAGGGCTATCCAAATCGATCGGAAGCGCCACGGGGGGCCCCATCGCCAGCCGTAGCCGAGTGGGGTCCGCCATCGTCCATCGCTCTATACGATGGCGAAGCCAGCTGCTCCAGAGCTGATTGAACGTCTTATGTATTCCACTGTCCTGACCTACCTGCTCATCCACAAGCCTCATCAGGTCAGACACCGTGAGCGCGCCTGCAATCAGGCTGCGAAGGTCGGCATTGGGTTTCTCGATCGCCGCTCTGACGATCCGAGCGAGGCTGTTGATGCGACTACGTTGGCCGGGGTCTCGACCTTCTGGCCCCGAGGCGAGGTTCGCCAACACCCCGGTCAAGATCGTCAGCGCGGGACCGGGCTGCTGGTTCATCCACTCAACGATTGCCGCAGCTACTGGAACGTCCCGCTTGGCATCGGGCGAAAGCGTCAATCCGGCGCGTCTCACCACCCCTGTCTCGCTCATGGGGAGATGATGGATACGAAGATTGTTGAGGATGACCAGGTCTAGCGCTGGCAAGGAGGCCGCCAATTCCTGCAACCCTGCCCGCAGCGCGGCTTCTACGGCGGACTCGTATTCCTTCGGGTCGAGCTGCCACTCGTTTTGGGGGCTTTGATGCTCAACAATGTCCGCGGCGGCCGGCATGGGGCCAGAGTAGTGCTAGGGTCATCGCCGGCGCAACGTCCGTGCCGACCTTCTTATGCCTCAAGCTACTTAGCGTCCGTACGCCGCATCATAGCCGCGACTAGCGGCCGATCATCATAAGAACGTGATACCTGACATTTCTTCTTAAAAATCAACTATTTAGTGCTGCAATGAGTGACTTATCTGACTACTAACTCTTGCGGCGCATGTAGATTGACGCCGCTCAATGTATTTCAGCGCCCTAGGCCTCATAATCGACTTGCAAGCGTTTCCGACGTTCCTAGCGCCGCGCTACAGGGAACGCTACAGGAAGTGCTACAGCGACGCGGCAACACTTACACTTCTAGAATGATCGTGCCGGCTGCCCTTCAGAGCCTGCTGGGCAGGGTCGAGATCACCCGCAGCCTGCGTACGGGCGACCGTCGGGAAGCGGCCCGCCGCCTCGCACTGTGGGAGACCCACATCCGCACCTATCTGGCGCTCGTCCGCCAGCGCAAGACCAAGATGACGCAGGACGAACTGGACCAACTGACGCGTCGCTACACGCAAGCGACCTTCGATGAAATCGAGAACCGGCTTGCCCTGGAGGGGTGGGACGAGCCAGGGCTTGACGTTCATCGCTGGGACCTTGCCGACGAAGCCGAACGACTTGCGGCGGCACTCGCTCATGCCGATTACAGCATCGGAATCCCATGGGCGCATCGGATGCTTCCCGACGCCGCGCCGGAAACGCTGCGGAAGCTCGGGCGACGCCTGATCGAGGCTAAGCTGGAAGCCCTCAAGGCGGAGCTGAGGGCGCTCAGCGGCGAGCCCCTGCGCATGCCCCCTCCGGCCCTCGAGCGCGACTGGGAGGCCCCTCAGGCCCCTCTCAAGCCGACTCCGACCCTCTCAGAGGTAGTGACCAGTTACGCTGAAGAACGCGTCGCCAGGAAAGCTTGGAGTGCCCGAACCGAGGCTCAGTTCCGCGAGATTTACGCAGTCGTCGTGAGCCTGATAGGCGACCGGCCAATTGGTGCGATTGAGAAAAGCGACCTGCGCGCCCTCGGTCTCTCCCTCACGAGATTTCCATCGAACGCCAAGAAGTCGTTCCCCGGGCTTACCCCGGTGGAAGCGCTCGCGCGAGCGAGTGAGGACGAAGCAGTCCCTCGACTCTCCGCAGCCAGCGTGAACATGTACCAGCAGGCAGTACGCAGCCTGTTCAAATGGGCCACTGAGCACGACCTGATTGCACAGAGCCCTGCGACAGTCCTCAGGGACCTAAAGACTGGGCGGGCAAAAGATGACCGCAAGCCATTCACAGATGAGGACTTGCGGGCGTACTTCATGGCCTTGGAACGGAGCAAGGTGGAACCGTTCATGTACTGGATTCCGCGGATTCTTGCGTACACCGGCTGCCGCCTTGGGGAAGCAGCGCAGCTGCAGAAGCGGGACGTGCGAGAAGAGCACGGAGTCTGGTTCTTCGACATCAACGAAGACGCGCCCGGGAAGCAGCTCAAGACAGACTCGAGCGCGCGGCAAGTCCCCGTCCATCGTCGGCTGATCGAACTGGGACTGCTCGAGTTCGTCGCTGGTACAGAAGCTCCAGACGGCTACCTGTGGCCCGCCGACATGCGTTCAACGCCTCGTACAGACCGGAGCCCAATCGACAAGCTTCAGAAGCGGCTGGCTCATCGCATGCGACGTGCAGGGATCGACGACCCGAAGAAGACCGCTGCCCACAGCTTCAGACACACGGTCGCTGCCCGGCTTGCCGCTGCCGGCGCTCACGAAACCGACATCGCTTGGATCTTGGGGCACGAACAAGTATCGATCACCAGCAAGCGATACGGGGATCGCCCAGCGGTCGCCAGTCTTCAACCGGTGATCAACCTCCTCGACCTGCCAGTTTAGGCGCTCCGCACCCATGGACCGCTTGACACCTGAACGCCGCAGCTGGCTCATGAGTCAGGTCGGGTCTAAGGACACCGCGCCTGAAATGGTGGTTCGACGCATGGTGTTCGCAATGGGCTATCGATACCGGCTCCATGGCCCCAAGTTGCCGGGAAAGCCTGACCTGGTGTTCGGATCGAGGCGCAAGGTGCTCTTCGTCCATGGCTGCTTCTGGCACGGCCACGAAGACTGTAGGCTGTCTCGCACCCCGAAGAGCAACTCCGGGTTTTGGCGAGACAAAGCAGTCTCAAACCGTGCGAGGGATCTGCGTAACCTGAAGGACCTAGCCGAACTCGGCTGGGGCGCCCTCACGGTGTGGCAGTGCGAATTGAAAGATAGAGAACATGTCGCCGAAAGAATCAAAGCGTTTCTCGAAGAGTGAAGAGCCGACTCCGCGCCCTATCGCAATTGATCTGTTCTCAGGGGCAGGCGGGCTGTCATTGGGCTTTGAGCAGGCTGGGTTCGATGTCGCGGCAGCGGTCGAGATAGATCCCATTCATTGCGCAGTTCACGAGTACAACTTCCCTTACTCTCATGCACTCTGCGCTAGCGTTGCCGACTTGACCGGCGCCTCCATACGAGAGCGGGCGCACATCGGCGACCGGGATGTGGATGTCGTCGTGGGTGGCGCGCCCCTGCCAAGGCTTCTCTTTGATCGGCAAGCGGGCTCTGGACGACCCGCGAAATCAGCTCGTGTTCCACTTCGTCCGGATCATCTCCGAGCTCAAACCGAAGTATTTCGTGTTCGAGAACGTCAAGGGCCTTACTCTGGGCAAGCACCGGCAGTTCCTGACGGAAATCATCGAGGCCCTGAAAGCCTGCGGCTACAACGTCGTCGAAGACTATCGCGTCCTCAACGCTGCGGATTACGGCGTCCCTCAGGACCGTCGGCGCCTCTTCCTCATGGGCTCCCGAGCCGATCAGCGGGTACCCTTTTATCCAACACCGACGTACCGCACAACGGTTGGCGAGGCGTTGGCCGACCTCCCGAACGCAGACAAATTTCCCGCGTTGCAGCACTCGGACTCGGTGCGCACAAGGTTTACGACCAAGTCCAAGTATGCGCAGATGCTTCGCGGACAGGCCGAGGATGCCAATGATTTCGGCTATCGTCGGGAGTACGACCCGGGTGTACTGACGGCAAGCCGGACTACCGTGCACACTGCTCTGTCAATCGAGCGCTTCGCTGCCACGGAAGCCGGGAAGACCGAGCCGATCAGTCGCTTTCGGAAGCTCGACGCTGCTGGACTTTGCAACACGCTGCGAGCTGGGACGGACAGTGCTCGAGGAGCGTTTACTTCGCCACGTCCGATACATCCGACCCATCCCCGGGTGATCACGGTTCGCGAAGCCGCGCGCCTGCACTCCTATCCGGACTGGTTTCGTTTTCACGTGACAAAGTGGCATGGCTTCCGACAGATCGGAAACTCTGTCCCGCCCCTACTAGGCCGCGCGGTCGGCTCTGAAATTGCGCGCGCGCTGGGGTACGCACCCACAAAGCCCGGAAGGGTGATCGAGATGGGCGACGAAACGTTGTTGAGCTTCGACATGAGCGGCGCAGCGGCCTACTTCGGAGTTCCGCATACGGTGATCGCTCAGCGAACGCGCAGGTCTTCCGAAAGCGTCAAGGTTCCAACTGATAAGGAAATCGCTCATGTCCACGGTTAAGCCCAGGAGTCGCTACGTCGAGATCATCGAGCGAATCTTCTTGGCGCGCTGGAAGCCTGGAGATACCTCGGTGCCATTCACGCGCCCGGATATCGAGCAGGTTGCCGCCGACCTAAAGTTGGTCTTGCCAAAGAACATCGGCGACCTTCTGTATTCCTTCCGATTCCGCGCAGCACTGCCACAGGCCGTTCTGGACACCGCAGATCCCGGCAAGGAGTGGGTGATCGAGATGAAAGGCAGGTCGCTCTACGAGTTCCGGCTCGTTCCTCTTAACCGTATCGTCCCGAACGAGACCTACGAGACCATCAAGATCCCAGACGCAACTCCCGAGGTCATCCGCCAGTACACCCAAACCGATGAGCAAGCGCTGCTCGCGATAGTCCGCTACAACCGCTTGATCGACATCTTCTTGAGCCTGACCACGTACTCCCTCCAGAACCATCTACGCACGACGGTCGCCAACCGCGGACAGATCGAAATCGACGAGCTCTACGTGGGGATTGACCGCGAAGGCAGACACTTCGTGATCCCCGTCCAAGCTAAGGGAGGGAACGATCAGTTGAGCGTCGTCCAGACAAAGCAGGACGTTGAATGCTGTGCTGAGAAGTACCCCGGCCTGATTTGCCTGCCGATCTCAGTACAGTTCATGGCGGATGACCGCATCGCAATGTTCCTCCTCAAGCTTGAGGGCGACTCAATACTTGTTCGAGAGGAACGCCATTATCAGCTCGTACCGGGAACTGAAATCGACCCCCGGGATTGGCGGCCTTAGCGGAGGAAGCGAGGGGTTTCTTCCGAAGCGGCAAGCTCGCTAATGAGATGGCTCATCGGCGCCCCTGCTCGTGCCAAGGCCATACCGACATGGCGCAGCGAGCGACCCTTGCTCGGCGGATACTTGTGCAGCTCGGTCACTTCGACCCTTCCGCCGCTTTCAGTCTTCCATCGTTTGTGCGATCCCCCCGCCATCCGGTGAAGCACCTTTGCTGCTTGGACCAAGCGGTACTCGATCCGGCGTTCTGGTTGGAGGTCGTGCAGGTGCCGGAGCGATACTGCGATCCAGACAGCGAGCACACGCGCTGGGCAGACTCGCCTTGCACTGAGTCGCCCCCAGACGTACTTGGCACGATCAGCAGGGGACTTCCCGACCAATCTGAAGGCCTCTTCGGGCCGCCCGGCGCGCCAGTACAGGTGCCGTATGCGCTCCAAAGCCTCCGCGACCTCAGGGCGCCCGAGGTTCGCCTGTAGCCACATTAGAGCGAAGCTACGGTAGGGAGCGAGCTCCGCTGCCGCGTAGCTCCTCTTGGAGTAGCTTCCGTGCCGTCGGTAATGCTCCACATGTCTCCGGCAGTAGTTCTTGTTGAGCCCTTGGCGCCGTTCGGCCATCGTCGCTTGGTCGCATCCCACAACCAGGCACGATGGATAGGCGATTTCTGGGTGCGCTACCCGGGCTCGAATTTCTTGACGACGGCTCGGCGATGAGAACGTGCGCCCCATTGCTTACGCCCCCCTCTTAAGGGGAAGCCTAGACATCCCCTCTAGATAGCTCTTCTCCACTACCACCCTAGCCTCCAGAGAGCTTCTCTCGACCTCTACTCTCCCCTCGGCACCCGCAATGGCCCTGAAGGACTGCTCAAGGACCTCTTTAGCGAGCCCCTCGTGTCCCCGACCTACGAGGAGACAGTCATGGATGGGAAGCGCTACTACCCTCTTTGCCTTCAATTCCAACAGAGCCCGGACGATCACCCGACTCTCCGTGTTCATGAACCGCAGCGCGCTCGCAGTGCCGAATAGAGGAGCCAAGGGCGAGTGGTGAGCGCAGATGGCTTGGTACACATGGCTGAATTTGACTGTTGCCGGGAAGTGGGCACGAGTACCCCGGGGCATCCGGCTGGGTAGCCCATCGGAGGCCAACAGCGCGTTGATCACCTTCTTGAGCCCCGTGCGGTGCGCCGCGTACCCAGGGATCGCGTAGAGGTCCCCTTCGGGAACAGGCGCGCGAACCTCCCCATACGCTAGGTGCAGCGCCATCTGAGCGAAGTCCAGCGACACGACAGGCTCTCCGCCCACGAGGATTCCCGTCAGACGTTTCTCTTCGGACATCCCTTGCCAAAAACCGTGGAAGAGTCGACCGCCGAGGTCTAGCGAACCGTTGTTGAAGACGCGCCGGAGGTACCGCTGACCGGTGTCGACGCCGTCCGAAACGGGGCAAAAGAGGTACTCGATGTCCGCTCCTGCCAGCCAGCCGTTGATCTCGTCCATCTCCCTCTGTAACTCGCGGACCAGCGGTGTGTCAGGAAGCGCGAGCCGGTGCTTCTTCCCACCAACCTTCCGCGAGTTGAGGATCAGAGGATCGCCGAGGAGCATGTGGTCACGACCAATGTCGCCAATCTCGACCTCGAGCTCCTCCACGCGACTCGAGAGCCACGGGCCAGCGAAAAGCGTCGACCTGCGGCTCCCCAAGGCTGTCTTGTAGCCCACCTCTAGATCAGCCACTCCCACCCGCTCGTGGGACACAGCCCGCACCGTGTCGGCGAACTTCTCAGTCATGAAGGGGACTTGGCGCTTCGTCCTGGCAAGTGCGCCTTTGGACAGTGGGACGGCAATCCGCTGCCTTGGACTGAAGAGCATCCCGTGCACGAGATCCGACACGAGCGCTCCGACGCTGGCCTCGTGGATGCGTTGGTCCGCCTCGCGCCGCCTGCGCCGCCGACTCGATACTTGCTCAATGCGGTCGAGAGCTTCGCTGACGAGTTGCCGCATGGGGGCGCCGGCAGGCGTCTTTGAGGGGTCAAAAAGACGGTCGCTCGTGGGCGTTGAAGCGTCTGGCTGCTGCATGGCTCTAAAACTAGACCACCCGCACCGTGTCGCTGGCGGAAGATGGGAGAGGGGGAGAATCGGTGCGCCGAGCGCACGGCTGGCGACAACATTCTCGCCGTTGGATCAGCCCGCTGGAAGCGGTGCGGCGGAGGCCTTCGGATCTGCAGAGGCCTTCGAGAGGCGCGCCAATAGGTTGGAGACCGACGACTTGTGCCACATTGCCCCGCGAGGCGTGAGGATGGCTTGGTCGTTCAAGGCCCGCGCGATGGCTCCCAAGCTCGTGACGTCCTGCTCAAATAGCCCTTCGATCACTTTCCTCAACTCCTCCGCATGCGCCTGAGCCGACACCTGCAAGGCCCGTACCGCGGCGTGATTGCCCTTCGCGGCACGCCGTAGCGGCTCGGCTCCGTTGGGATTGCCTAGGCGCTGGCCGCGCGCCTTGGCCGCGGCGAGTGCTTCCTTGGTGCGCTTCGAGATCGCCTCGCGCTCCTGTTCGGCAACCAACGCCATGATGCCTACCGTCAATTCGTTAGCGTCCGGCATGTCCGCGGCAACGAACTTGACCCCGCTATCCCTGAGCGCCAAGAGAAACGCCGCATTTCGAGACAGGCGGTCGAGCTTGGCAATGACCAAAATGCTTCCCGTGATCTTGGCCAGGTGCAAAGCCCGCGCCAGCTCCGGTCGCGCATCGAGGCGACCGCTTTCGACCTCGATGAAGGTCTGCAGCACGAGAGCACCCCGTTGTGAGGCGAACCTCTCAATGGCAACGCGCTGCGCCTCGAGACCCAGCCCGCTTCGCCCCTGCTGGGTCGTGGACACGCGCAAATAGGAAACGATCTTCATTGGTACAGATTCGCCTAACGTTCGTTAGTCCATTTTGTACCTAGCGCGGCCCGATGTCTAGACCAGGGATCAATGAAGTCCTAGGGTGTCGTCACACGTAGGAACGGAACGCGGAGAGACTGCCTCAGCGGGCTTTCTGCTCGGCCCCTTTCAACTAGCGCTAACTACAAGTCAAACATGCGAATTAGCCGAGAGATGATCATCGCGGGAGTTCCTGCGGTGCAGCTGCGAAATGCATTCAGGAGCTACGGAGACTACAGCTGGACGCTCGAGAGCTTGTGCCATGAGCTCGGAGTGAGCGCCCAACGTGCAGGAACGATCAAGGACGAGCTAGCCTCGGAAGGGTTCATCCAGTTCCACTTCGAGCAGAGTGGTGAGGCGTACTACACCACGACAATCAAGGGCGCGGCGCTAGCTATGGCATCTGCCGCCAAGCCGATTACACGAAAGACGGCCGACAGGCTGGTGCGTGAAATCGCCCACCGCGCTGCTCTCTTGAACGAAGCGCCGTGCTACGTGCACCACGTCACGAAGCTTCACGTCTTCGGGAGCTACTTGGGCGAAGCCCCTGATCTAGGAGACGTAGACATTGCCGTCGAGCTGTCTCGGAAGTGCGAGGGCGACCAGTTCACCGAAGCCTGCTTGAGGTACGCAGATCGAGCCGAGGCCGACGGGCGCCGATTCCCCAACTTCCTGGCCCGTCTGACTAGCTCTGAAACCGATCTGTTCAAGCTACTCCGCGGCTCTTCCCGCTCGATCAGTCTTCATCACGCCGCTGAACTGCAGGCCTTGGAAGTGCTCGATACCAAAGTCATCTACCAATATCCGTGACCCCCCATGGGGGGGATTCGCAGCAAGGTGTGTTGATCAAGGTGCCGAGAATTTTTTCACCCGAACGGCGACACTTTGGAAGGACCTGTCTCGAGCTTTGAGTCGCAGAAACCTCCTTCAGATGCTCAGCGCGCACGCTGGAATCCTTCGAAAGGCTTCACTCCGGCGAAGCCAGCTCCTCTGAGTTCAGCTCTACTGCGGCCCGAAGGCGGTAGGTCTCTTCGGGCTCGTTAGAGGGTCGGAGCGTTCTCGTCACTTCCACGATCACTGCGTAGCGCGCTTGCTCGCCCACAGTGATCGTCCGATTACTCCTGCGCACATCGTCATCGACGTCGCCCTTGAAGCGTCGCTCTGACTCCTCGTCAGAGAACTCGAACCGAGCTTCCACCGAGCTGTATGTGAGAAAGTATCCCTCTGCGTTGACGACGTATTCTTCAACGTGCCTTGCCTCGAGCAGTGCGCCCAAGATTCGCGACGCTCGCTCTGGCCCCAAGAACACCGGACGATCCGTGAGCGGGCCCGACGTCATGATTTCCAACTCATGGCGCTGAAGGATAGAAAGCAACTCTTTGTACCGGCTCAGCACCCTTGGCCCGGTCCGGCGCAGCGCCTCGGACATGCGAAGTGCATCGCCCTCCACCGCGACCAACTGAGAGAACTCTTCCGAGACCTCCTCAAAAAGCCCCCGGTCGCGAGGTTCCACATGAATACGTAGAGATCCAGCGTACGCTTCCACGAAAGAAAGCGTCGCTTGGCTTTGGATGCTGTTTGCGTATCTCCCACGCGCCGCCATTTCCCCTGATGCTGCAAGAGTAATCCACAGGCGCTGAAAGACGTCGATGGCTTGCGACAGTGCCTTGAATGGGATGCCCGGGGAAGACCGGCTTCGCTGCTCGAAGGCGATCTCCTGCTTAGTTGAACTTGGGAACAGGCGAGCAAGAATTTGACGCGAGCCCGTCGGCAGGAATGCATGGGCTTTAGGTAGCGCTCGATCCTCCAGATCCTCGCCATTTACCGTCCAACCACGCACGGGGCTATCGTCATGATCGTAGTCAATGACAAGCACTTCAGGTTTCAGAAAGCTTTCGCGAGTTCTCTGCACTCCCCCTGCCAAAGCGCGAAGTTCGAGGGGCGTCACCGGGGCAAAGACCCAGCGAGTGAGCGAGTCATCTGCGTCAGCGGCGACTCCCAAGTGATGAGCACCGTCTAACTCAGCGAGCACGATCTGTGGGCCGTTGTACTCGGCGAGAACCTCAATCGCTCGGAGATTGAAGCCCTGTCCGAAACTCTGCTGACCGAGCGCAGGCCACTGGCGATTCATGGCAGTACCTGGAATAGAGTTGTTCCCTGCTGAAGTGCAGCGGCGCGCAGCCATACAGAATGGTGACCCTTATTCTTCCCCGTCTGCTTTATCTTCCCGTGCGCAGGCGATAGAGAAGCTACCGAGATCAGATGGTCACCTAGCAAGGGACTGTTCTCACGAAGCTGCGCAATGTAGTCAAGTGTGATGCCGCAGGACAAACTGGCGCGCTGGCACTCATCAAAGTTCCGAAACCTATCCTTTTGTGCGGCGCAGAGGAGATCAGCTTCGGTGGGCGGATCGCTCGCTACGAGCAGATAGACATTGCCTGCAACATCTGCAGCGTCTACTGGAGGGCAGCACGAAGGGAAATGTTCAGGCCATTCCGATACCGGTGGCCCACCAATAGACTGATTCGTCATCCTTAACTGACTTCCCGATCCGTAATTGTTCATGTCGACGGTAGAGTCACCGAAAGCGAGCCGTCGTGCAAATGCCCCGCTGCTGCTGGACAGTTTGCCGCACTCCCCGCCCCAGCTGTGCAGCCTTAAGGGTAGGCGGAGCCGCCTGCCGGCCTACGTAGGGTGCTACAACAAGAGCCCCCTGACTGCTACAGTTCGCTGTCCGCGGCAAGGCGGGACTCGGAACGCCGGCATAGTTCAGGGCGGTTTTGAGGGGACTTCGAGTCCACCCATAGCCACCATCGGCAGAACCCCGCAGAACGCGGGGTTTTTTGTTGCCTGCCCAGTTCTCGCGCCTGCCCCACGGGTCATCAGCAGGATCGAGGCGATCGCCACGGGCGGCCGATGCGCAGCAGTTCCACTGCGCCGGTCACGACAATGTTGCGCGAGACCTCGTAACCCGGCTCCTCGATGTAGTTGGCGGCAATGCCGGCGGTGCGGTGATCCTGCATCGACAGTTCGGTGTCGCGATGCAGATCCTGTGGGATCTGGGTGGCACCCGTCCCACGACTGCTCTTGCCGGTCAGCATAGTCTTCACCAGGGACGACCCAAGATCATCGGCCTCGCGACGAGACGGTATCCGCATGGCCAACGTCACCCCTCGCACCACCCCGCCCGGATCGGGCATCGCTCGGACTCACAGCGCCGCTGTCCGTGCACGGCTGGGACCGGCCTCGCTGAAGGCGCGGGTACGCATCTCCACTGTGGGCCTGCTTGCGGTCACTGGTCTGGTGACCAGCACCCTGCTCTCGGTTGCGGCGCTGGTCGCGGTGTCGACCCGGAAGCTGCCGCCCGGCGCGATGCCGGCGTCGATGAAACGCAGTCGCTGGTGACCAGGGCGCCCCTGCCTGACCTGTATCAAGGCAGCGCGCCGCACGCGGATGGATCATCGATGGCATGAAGGCCATCGCACTCCAGCTTGCCGGTGCCGACACGTCGCCGGCCAGCATCGAGATCGACGGTGCGCAGGCGGCCGTGAATCTCGGCCTGGAGGTGTCGGCCTTCCGCCAACTCATGCACGACGGCAAGGTCTCCGTGCTGTGCGAACGCGGCACTGGCGAGGATGCCGGTCTGTGGCGCGCGACGTTCTACTACGAAGGAAGGCGTTTCCGTGCCGTGGTGGATGGCCACGGGCACATCCTGCATGCCACCGGATCAGCCTCGCCGTAGCGGGATCGCGAGTTGCAACGTCGTTGGGCTCATCCGACAAGATCTCCCGTCGACCAGCTTGATCGTGCGGTCGCAGGTTCCGGACAGGCGTGGGTCGTGCGTGACCACCAGCACGGCGCAGCCGTATCGCTCGTTGAAGCCGCACAGCAGTTCGAAGACACCCGCGGCCGACCTGGTGTCGAGGTTGCCGGTGGGTTCGTCGACCAGCAGCAGCGCGCGGGGCGGGTGACCACGGCGCGGGCGATGGCTACGCGTTGCTGCCTGGAGTCAACTGAGCCAGGTTCACTTCCGCAGCTGCGGGCTACACCCGAGCAGGCGCCGCGCCGGAATTCGGCTTACGTGCGGTAGGCCTTGGCGTCCGCGTCCTTCTGCGCCAGTTCCCTGATCTTGAGCTCACGCTGGTGCTCGGCCTTGCGCAGCGCCTCGCGCGCCTCGCTGATCACTTCCTGCGCCAGGTTGTGACTGGTGTGGTGCTGCTTCATGTCGATGGCCGACAGCAGGCGTTCCTGCGCCTTCTCGATTGCCTTGTCGAAGCGGTAGAGGGGCGCGTTGGTGTTCCGGGTCAACGGTGGGTCATAACTCTTCTTCATGCGCGGCCCTCGTCATCAGGGCGGAACGATAGCCGGCCTGCCTTGGCGCCGCACGCGCGTTGCCGCAGATAACGCTGGCGGCTCCACTTCGAACACGGACCTCAGCTGCGGCGGTCCTGCGATTCCGCGGTAGGCGCCCCACCCCCCCGCAGGCGCCCGTCCCGTCGCTCGTCCGACACGATCTTTCCATCCACCAGGTTGATGGTGCGGTCGCAGGTGTCCGACAGGCGCGGGTCGTGGGTGACCACCAGCACCGCGCAGCCGTACTGTTCGTTGAAGCGGCGCAGCAGCCCGAACACATCCGCGGCCGTCTTCGTGTCGAGGTTGC
The DNA here is from genome assembly GCF_004803715.2 of Luteimonas yindakuii. Taxonomy (NCBI): domain Bacteria; kingdom Pseudomonadati; phylum Pseudomonadota; class Gammaproteobacteria; order Lysobacterales; family Lysobacteraceae; genus Luteimonas; species Luteimonas yindakuii. The sequence continues at coordinate 524,806 of NZ_CP039383.2, read as the reverse complement.
CGGTGGGTTCGTCGGCCAGCAGCAGCGCCGGACGCGTGACCAGTGCGCGGGCAATCGCCACCCTTTGCTGCTGGCCGCCGGAGAGCTGGTCGGGGCGGCGGTGGGTGAACTTCTCCAGGCCCACGTCGGCCAGCAGGCCGCGGGCCGTGTCGGTGATTCCGCGGTCCGGGCGGCCGTTGGCGACCATCCACGGCATCAGCACGTTCTCCAGCGCAGTGAACGCGGTGATGAGGTGGTGGAACTGGAACACGAAGCCGATGTGGCGGCCGCGCAGCGCGGTGCGCGCGGTGTCGTCCATCGCGCGGGTGGCCTCGCCCTGCAGGTACAGCTCGCCGTCGGTGGGCGAATCCAGCAGGCCGACCAGGTTGAGCAGCGTGCTCTTGCCCGAGCCCGACGGGCCCACCAGCGCGGCGAAATCGGCGCTGTCCACGCGCAGGTCGATGCCGTGCAGCACTTCGACCTCGTTGGGTTTGCCGATGTTGTAGGACTTGCGCAGGCCTTCGAGCCGCAGCACCTCCGTCGGGTCAGCCACGGATCGCCTCCACCGGGTCGAGGCGCGAGGCGCGCCAGGCCGGGGTGAGCGCCGCACCCATGCCGGCCAGCGTGGCCAGCGCCATGGCCGCGGGCACCAGTGCCGCCGGCACCGGGATGAAGAACAGGCCCGGACCAAAATTGTTGAACGAGGCCACCAGCCCCCAGCCGGCCAGCGCGCCCAGCGCCGAGCCCGCCAGGCCCAGCACCGCGCCCTGCACCAGGAATACCAGCAGCATCTGGCCGCGGCGCGTGCCCATCGCGCGCAGGATGCCGATCTCGCGCGTGCGCTGGGCCACGCTGACCGCGAGCACGCTGGCGATGCCGAGCGCGACCGAGATCGCGACGAAGACACTGATCATCCGCGTGGACATGCTTTGCGAGGTCAGCGCGTTCATCAGCTGTGCGTTGCTCTCCATCCAGCTCTCCGCCTGCAGGCCGGTCAGACCGCGCACGCGCGCGGCCACCTGGTTGGCGCCGAACAGGTCATCCACGGTCATGTCGATCACGGTCACGCCGCCGGGCAGCGCCAGCAGCGACTGCGCCTGCTTGAGGTCGAGGTAGACATAGCGCGCGTCGAGCTCGCGCACGCCGAGTTCGAAGATGCCGGCCACGTTGACGATGGCCTCGCGACCGTCGCCGGCATCGAGGCGCAGCTTGCCGCCGAGGCGCAGGCCGAGATCCTCCGCCAGCTGGCGGCCGATGACCGCGTTGCCCGAGCCCACTTCGAGCCGGCCCTCGAGCATGTTCTCGTCGAGCGGAATGACCTGCAGATAGCGGTCCAGATCCACACCGACCAGCGCCACCGATTGCACCGCTTCGCCGCGACGCCCGAACGCCGGCCCCGACACCAGCGGCGACACCGCGGCCACGCCCGGCAGCCGGTCGAGCACGTCCTGCACCTGCAGCCAGTTGTCGATCGGCCGCAGCGCCTGTGGGCGCGGGTCCTCCAGCACCAGCTGCAGCACGCCGGCAGACGCGCCCGCGATGCGGTTGGCCTCGCGCGGCGCTTCCACGCGCACATGCGCCTGGGTGCCGAGCGTGCGGTCGATGAGGTTGTCCTGCAGGCCGGCGATCAGCGCGGTCACGAACACGATCACCGCGACGCCCACCGCGATGCCGACGAGGATCAGCAGCGTCTGCGCGCGGCCCTGGCGCAGGAAGCGCATCGCGATGGTGGATTCGATCCACATGGCGTCAGTCGAACGCGACGGGCAACTCACCGCGCGTGGCGTGACCGGCCTGCGGCGCGGGCTGGCCCTCCACGCGCACGCGGGTGCCGTCTTCGGGCACGGCGTCGGCGGCCAGCGCGCCGACGGCCAGCACGCGGTCGCCGGCCTGCAGGCCTTCGAGCACCTCGCTCATCGCCAGCCCGCGCAGGCCCAGGCGCACCGGCGTGCGCTGCACGCGGCCATCGCGCACCCGCAACACGGCGGCGCGGTCGGAACCGTCAGCGTCATCGAGCAGCGCGTCGTTGGGTACCGCCAGCGCGTCGTCGCGGCGGCCGGTGAGGATGGTCACGGTGACGGTCATGTCCTGGCGCACGAAATCGGCGGCGGGATCGATGCGCAGGCGAACGTCGACGGTGCCGCGCGCGGGATCGATGCCCGGCGCGACGTGGTGCACGGTGGCGGCGAACGGGCGAGCGGGAAACGCATCGGCGATGGCGGTCGCGCCCTGCCCCACTTCGATCCGCTCGAGGTTTTTCTCGTCCAGCGGCAGCAGGATCTCGCCGGGCGCATCGGCGGCGATATCCATCAGCACGTCGCCGGGATTTACAGTGTCGCCGGGCTCGACGTTGCGGGTGAGCACGGTGCCGGCGACGGTGGCGCGGATCCGCGAGCGTTCGAGCGCGGCCTCGGCGGCCTGCAGCTGCTCGCGGGCCTGTGCTTCGCGCGCGCCCCCGGCCAGTGCGGCCACGGCCACGCGCGCCTGCTCGGTCGCCGCACGCGCGGCGACGACGGCCTGCGCGGCCTGCTCCACGCTTTCGCGCGAGACCAGCTGGGCCTGGCCAAGTTCGCGGCGACGCACGAGGTCGCGTTCGGCCTGTGCCAGTTCCGCCCGCGCCTGGCGCAGACGTGCCTCGGCATCGGGACGTTCGGCTTCGCGCAATGCGGCGAGTGCCGCGCGGGCCTCGTCACGACGGGCTTCAAGATCCGCCGCGCGCAGCACCACCAGCACATCGCCCGGTTCGACGCGGTCGCCCTCCATCACCCGACGCTCGAGCACCAGCCCGGCGATCTCGGCGCCCACCTGCACCCGCGAAAGCGCTGCAATCCGCCCGGTGGCGACCACCTGCTGCACGAGCGGCCCGGCGACGACGTCATAGCCGGGCAGCACGGGGCCGCGCATGCGCAGCACCGCCCACAGCACCAGCAACAGGACCAGTGCGCCGATTGCGGCAGGCATCCATTTTCGCCGCGGCGATGGCTTCGACATAGGTGGCCCTGGTAGCAAAGCGTCATCGTCACCCGAAGCCCCGGGGCGCCACAACATTGTTGCGGTAGCGCTCAGGTCACGCTGTCACGCACGCAGCGGGCCAACGCGTCATCCAGCGCCGGCATGACCAGCGAACGCTGGCTGCCCAGCGCGCTGTAGGCCGGACGCGGCGCCAGCCAGCCGAACTCCGCAGCCATCCGCCCGCAGACGCCGACGGGATCGGTGGCCGCGGCCTGCGCCGCGCGGTGTGCGAGTTCCAGCCAGGTCACCGGCTCGCCATTGGTGAGGTGCCAGATGCCGGCCTCGCCATCGACCAGCAGGTCGAGGCAGGCATGCACCAGGTCGGGCACATAGGTCGGTGACACGGTGACATCGCTCGCGGCCTCGAACGGCAGGCCCGCGCGCAGTGCACGCAACAGCAGGCAGACGAAGTTGTACTCGTCCCACGGCCCGAAGAACGCACTGGTGCGCACCACCAGCGCATCCGGGTGGCGGTCGAGCACCAGCGCCTCGCCACGGGCCTTGCTGCGGCCGTAGACGTTGAGCGGGGCGATCGCGTCGTCCTCGACATACGGCGCGCCTTGGCGGCCATCGAACACCAGATCACTGGAAAAGGTGACCAGCGCGACGCCGTCGCGCGCGCACGCGCGTGCCAGGGTCGCAGGACCGTCGCTGTTCTCGCGGTAGCAGCGGGCGTGGTCGCGCTCGGCCTCGTCGACGCGCACATAGCCCGCGGCATTGATGATCGCCCACGGCTCGCAACCGTCGAGCGCGCGGCGCACGGCGTCGCCGTCGGCGATGTCGAGTTCGGCACGTGTCAACACGCGATGGGACAACCCGCGTGCCTGGCAGATGCGCGCGAACGCGCCACCCAGGGTGCCGGTGGCACCGGTGATCAGGATCGGCCGCGCCTGCCCCGCCGTGGGCTCTTGCGCATGCGTCGCGGCATGCAGCATGCGCGACGGGCGACGCCACCAGCCCGGCGACGCCAGCACCGGGTGCGACGGCGGCTCGCCGTGGCCGAGTTGCGCCGCCATGCGTGCGAGCGCGGTCGGTCGCAGGCTGCCCCCGCGCACGTCGAACACGCCGCTCTCGTAATAGTCGCGGCATTCGGTCAGCAGGCAGTCCCAGTCATGGCTGCCCAGCAACGCCCACAGCGTGATCGCGCGCAGGTCGATGCCTGCGTCGCGCGCCCGGCAGGCGCCCCGCCAGATCTCGTCCAGCCAGCGCAGCTGTTCCTCGCGATGCCCACCCAGGTGGACCTCGGTGATCGCGATCGGGATCCGGTAGCGGTCCCAGGCCTCCTGCAGCAGTGTCTCGATACCCGGCGGCGACACATCGAGCATGCGCACCGCCTCCACGTCTACATAGCGCTCGCGCCCGTTGCCTCCGTGCAGCGCGGCGGGATACCGCTCGATCGCGTCGTCCAGATAGCGCTGGCTGGTGACGTAGTAATTGGCGCCGATAAGATCGGGCGGGCACGGGTTGCCGGTGAACCACGCGATGTCCTCCGCGCCTGCACCACAGCAGCCGCGCAACCAGCCGTGCAAGGGATGCGTGGCGTCCACGCGTCCGCACAGAAGGTCCCATGCCAGCCAACGCAGGTGGTTGTTGAACTCGGCCTGGTGGGCCAGCGATGGCACCGACCAGGTCCGGCCGAGGTCGTCGGTCTGCACCAGGCGGGCGTCTGGGCGGACCCGGCGGATCGCGCGCATCGCAAGCACCGTGGCGCGGCATTCGTTGCGCAGCACCTGCCAGAAGATCGCGGGATCTCGGCCGTGCGGTGCCCAGCATCCGTACAGGCCGCTGAAACGTGCCGTGGTAAGCGGCTCGTTGACGGGGGTCCAGTCGCGCACCCATGGGTAGCGTTGCGCGACGGCGGCGGCATAGACGGCGAATTTCTCACCGAAATCCGCATCGACCAGACTGGTGGCGGCCGGCCCGCCACCGTGGTGCAGGAGGCCGACGATCGGCTCGATGTCCAGCTCCCGCAGTCGCGCGAGGCAGGCATCGGGCCACGACCAGTCGGCGCTGGCGAGGCCGTCCGGCGCGACCTGCTCCCACAGCACGGGCTGGCGCAGCGCACGCATGCCGAGGCTGGCGAACGTGTCCAGGTCGTCGGCACGGACCATATGGCCGTTACGCTGCAACTGGCTGAACCAGGCATCGCCTACGCGGTTGATGGTGCATTCCACCCCGCCCCACAGCGCGATGCCGCACATCCCCGTGTCCGGGGCAACAGACATGGCTCAGGCCGTCGCCGCCGGCACCGCCGAGGGTGCCGCGACCCGCGTGGCGAGGCCCAGCTTCTCTTCGACGTACTCGGCAGCCTTCAATGCCGCGCCCACGCACTGGTCCATGTTGTAGTAGCGGTACTGCGCCAGCCGGCCAACGAACGTCACCCCGGGCTCTTCCAGCGCGAGTGCCTCGTAGCGTTTGAAGAGCTGTTCGTTCTCCGGCCGCGGCACCGGGTAATAGGGCTCGCCCTCGGCCTGCGGATACTCGCGCACAATCGACGTGCCCGCATGTTCCTGTCCGGTGATGTGCTTGAACTCGGTGATGCGGGTGTAGGCGTGGTCGTTGGGATAGTTGACGGTGCCGACGTCCTGGTAGCGCTGCGTGTCGGTCAAGTGCTCGTGCTCGAAGCGCAGCGACCGGTACGGCAACGCGCCGAAGCGATGCTGGTAGTAGGCGTCCACCGGCCCGGTGTAGACCAGGTGCCGCGCCTTGAGCCGCTCGCGTTCGGCGAAGAAGTCCACGCCGGTCTCCACCCGGATATGCGCGTGGTCGAGGATGCGCTCGAACATCCGCGTGTAGCCGTCGACCGGCATCGCCTGGTAGGTATCGGTGAAGTAGCGGTCGTCGTGGTTGGTGCGGGTCGGAATGCGCGCGGCAACCGACGCCGCGAGCTCGGACGGATCCAGCCCCCACTGCTTGCGCGTGTAGCCACGGAAGAACTTCTCGTAGAGGTCGCGGCCGACCGCGTTCACCACCACGTCCTCGCTGGTGCGGATCGGATCACGCGGCTCGCGCACACCATCGAAGAAGTCCTGGATGGTGGTCTCGTCCAGGGACATCCCGTAGAGCCGGTTGACGGTGTCGATGTTGATCGGAAGCGGCACCAGCCTGCCGTCCACGCGCGCCAGCACGCGGTGCTCGTACGGCCGCCAGGCGGTGAACTGCGACAGGTATTCGAAGATGCGTGCGCTGTTGGTGTGGAAGATATGCGGCCCATACGGATGTACGAGCACGCCATGGGCATCGGTGCGGTCATGGGCATTGCCACCGATGTGGTCGCGACGGTCCACGACCAGCACCTGCAGCCCGCGCTCGGCGAGCTGGCGTGCCACCACGGCGCCGGAGAACCCGGCACCGACCACGAGGACGTCGGTCTTCATTGGGCACCCGCGTGCAGGGCCCGCACCGGCATCACCGCGCCCAGCAGTTCGCTGCGCATGGTGGCCACGGTGGAATCCCAGGACGCATCCATCGCGCGGGCGATGCCTTCGCGCAACAGTGTCGGGTCAGCACCGTCGATGGCACGCCGGACCGCGTCGAGGAACTCCTCGGTGGAGTACGCGACATCCACCACCGGGGTGAAGTTGCGCACCACGTCGGCCACTGCGGTGGACACCACCGGCTTGCCGGTCGCCATGTATTCCAGCGTCTTGGTCGGGTTGATGTAGCGGGTGGCGTCGTTGAGCGCGAACGGCATCAGGCAGACATCGAAGCCCTTCACCAGCGCCGGCAGCGCCTCGTAGGGCTGCTGGCCCAGCCAGTGGATGTTGGGGAGGTCCGGCAGGTCGGCGCGCTCGACCTTGGCCAGCGGACCGGCCATCACCACGGATGCGTCCGGATTCGCGAGTGCCAGCGCCTCGATCAGCGCGTAGTCCAGGCGCTCGTCGATAACGCCGACATAGCCGAGGATCGGCCCGGGCAGGTCGGCGACGCTCGCAGGCACCTCCGTGGAGGCCAGTCGCGCGCGACCGAAATGGCCGACATCGACGCCACAGCCGTGGAAATAGACGGTGGGATGGTGGCGCGCCTTCGCCTCATACAGCTGGTAGCCGCCGGTGAAGACGACGTCGGCGCGCGACAGCAGGTAGCGCTCGCGCGCGACGATGTCGGGCGGTGCGAAGCGGAAGTTCGCCAGCTCGTCCATGCAGTCGTAGACGATGCCGCGCGAGCCGAAACGGCCCAGCAGCATCGGCGCGCTCATCGGCGAATAGAACCACTGCACCGGATTGGCGAAGCGTCCGGCGAGCAGCGGGTGACGCAGCAGCGCCTGCTCGATCAACGGAATCAGCAACCGCCACTGCGCATCCGTATCGGCTGGTGCATCGTGCGGCAGGCGCGGCACCAGGCGCACCACGTTCGCATAGGGCTCGGTGATATCGAGATGCGCGTCGCCGTCGCCGGGCAACGGATCCTCGACGAACAGCACCGGATGCTCCGCGGCCAGCCGCGAGAACAGCTGTTGTGGACGCTGCCAGACGAAATCCCAGCGGAGGTGGCAATGCACCATCAGCGGAAAGCGGCGGCTGATGTCCGGGCTGGCGGGTTTCGTGACCGGCTGCAGGGCGTTACTGCCTCCACCGCGGGCCACAGCTGCATGGGCGGACACGCCCTGCGAACCATCCAGCCTGCCTACGCTGTGCGTGTACTGCCCATCAATTGCCCTGCCCATGTCGTTGTCGCCTCGGTGTTGGAGACCGAGTGTTCGCGCTCGCCACCTCGCGGCAGGGTGAAGACGAATGTAATTCGTGTTCAGCGCAGTGAAAGCCAGCGCGCAACTGTGTGCGATCGACAGGGCCATCAACGACGTTGCCGTGAAGGCCGGTGCAGTCGCGGGCTGCGGCGCGCATGCAGTTGCGAGGCGTCGCGGCAGCCCCATGCGCAGAAAGCACGACTTCCAATAGCCGCGATCGCGATCAGTCCGATGTTGCGGAAGGTGTGGGCACGCGCACCATGCCTTCCATCAGCACGCGCGCACTGCGGCTCATCACCGCCTTGGTCACCTCCCAGTTGCCATCCACGCGCGCCGCCTCCGCGCCCACGCGCAGGGTGCCCGAAGGATGGCCGAAGCGGACCGCGCTGCGTTCGCCACCCCCGGCGGCACTGTTCACCAGCGTGCCCGGAACCGCCGCGGCAGTCGCAATGGCGACCGCGGCAGTGCCCATCATCGCGTGATGCAGCTTGCCCATCGACATCGCGCGCACGTTGAGGTCGATGTCGGCCGCGGCGACCCGCCTGCCGCTCGATGCGACGTAGTCGGCGCGCGCCGCGACGAAGGCCACCTTCGGCGTGTGCTGGCGCGTGGCCGCTTCCTGCGCATCGCCGATCAACCCCATCTTCAATGCACCGGCGACGCGGATCGCTTCCAGCCGCGCAAGCGCATCGGGATCACCATTCACGGCCGGCTGCAGTTCGGTGCCGGTGTAGCCGATGTCGGCGGCATTGACGAACACCGTCGGGATGCCGGCGGTGATCATCGTCGCCTGCAGCGGACCGACACCGGGCACTTCGAGCGTGTCGACCACATTGCCGGTGGGAAACAACGCGCCGCCGCCCTCGCCTTCGTCGGACGGATCGATGAACTCCAGCACGATCTCGGCGGCGGGAAAGGTCACACCGTCGAGCTCGAAATCGCCGGTTTCCTGCACTTCGCCGTTCGCGACCGGCACATGGCAGACGATGGTCTTGCCGATATTGGCCTGCCAGATGCGCACCGCGAACACGCCGTCGCGCGGAAGGCGCGCGGGATCGATGAAGCCATTGGCGATCGCGAACGGACCGACCGCGGTACTGAGGTTGCCGCAGTTGCCCGACCAGTCGACGAAGGCCGAGTCGATCGAGACCTGGCCGTAGAGATAGTCGACATCGTGATCCGGCACCGACGCGGGCGCGATGATCACGCACTTGCTGGTCGACGAGGTCGCCCCGCCCATGCCATCGGTGTGCTTGCCATAGGGATCGGGTGAACCGATCACCCGCATCAGCAGCGCATCGCGCGCCGCGCCCGGCATGCGCGCGGCTTCGGGCAGGTCATCCAGGCGGAAGAACACGCCCTTGGAGGTGCCGCCTCGCATGTAGGTGGCGGGGATGCGAAGCTGGGGCAGGTGGGTCATGGTGGTCGGTGTCCGGGATAACCAGGACGTATTGTCCCATCGGATGCCGGTGACCGCCCGGCGACTCAGGGGCCGTCGGGAATTTCCGGTTCGACCAGTCGGGCCAGCTGGTCCAGCGATTCCTGCCAGCCCTGGTAGCACATGTCGACCGGAATCGCGTCGGGAATGCCCTCCTGCACGATCCGCAGCCCGGTGCCGGCGATGCTCTTCTCCAGCTCCACGGTCACCCGCATCTCGCCGGGCAGTCCGGGGCTCTCGAAGCGGTCGGTGTAACCGATCCGTTCGTACTCCACGAGCTCGGTGTAGGTGCCGCCGAACGCGTGGCTGGCGCCGGTGCCGAAGTTGGTGAACGACATGCGGTAGCCACCGCCCACGCGCGCGTCCATGGAGTGGACCCGGCCGGTGAAACCATGCGGCGGCAGCCACTTGGCCATCGCATCGGGATCGAGGAAGGCCCTGTAGACGCGTTCGGGCGGTGCGCGCAGGACGCGGTGGAGGCGGACGGTGCCGGTCGGCGTGCTGTCACTGGACATGATCGATCTCCTCTGGTGGATGCATCGATACCGCGAACAACTGCCCCCGCCCGCCTCTATCAGGCGGGACCGTCCGTCGCGCCGTCCGGGTCGGCTGTACCGACCCGGCGCGCCCTGTGGCGGACCTGCGCGGATGCCCTCGCTCAGGCCGCCTTCGCCGAAGCGAGGAAGTCCTGCGCGAAACGCTGCAGCACGCCGCCGGCCTCGTAGACCTCGACGTCCTCGTCGGAATCCAGACGGCAGGTCACCGGCACTTCGACGGTCTCGCCGTTGCGGCGGTGGATCACCAGCGTCAGCGTGGCGCCCGGCGCGCGGGTGCCGATCACGTCGAACGTCTCGCTGCCGTCGATGCCGAGCGTCAGCCGCGTGGTGCCCGGCTTGAACTCAAGCGGCAGCACGCCCATGCCGACCAGGTTGGTGCGGTGGATGCGCTCGAAACCCTCGGCGACGATCGCCTCCACGCCCGCCAGCCGCACGCCCTTGGCTGCCCAGTCGCGCGACGAGCCCTGGCCGTAGTCGGCGCCGGCGATGATCACCAGCGGCTGCTTGCGCTGCATGTAGGTCTCGATCACTTCCCACATGCGCATGACCTTGCCTTCCGGCTCCAGCCGCGCCAAGGAGCCCTGCTTCACAACGCCGTCGACCACCGCCATCTCGTTGATGAGCTTGGGATTGGCGAAGGTGGCGCGCTGCGCAGTGAGGTGGTCGCCGCGATGGGTGGCGTAGGAGTTGAAGTCCTCCTCCGGCACGCCCATCGACGCCAGGTATTCACCGGCCGCGCTGTCGCGCAGGATCGCGTTCGACGGCGACAGGTGATCGGTGGTGATGTTGTCGCCCAGCACCGCCAGCGCACGCATGCCGGCCAGCGTGCGCTCGCCGGCGAGCGCGCCTTCCCAGTACGGCGGGCGGCGGATGTAGGTCGACATCGGCCGCCAGTCGTACAGCGGCGGCACCTTCGGCCCGCTGTCGACCTGCAGCTTGAACATCGGCCCGTACACCTGGCGGAACTGCTCCGGCTTGACGCTGGCCTTGACCACCGCGTCGATCTCGGCGTCGCTGGGCCACAGGTCCTTGAGCGTCACCGGATGGCCGTCGGCATCGATACCCAGCACGTCCTTCTCGATGTCGAAACGCACGGTGCCGGCGATCGCATACGCGATCACCAGCGGCGGCGAGGCCAGGAAGGCCTGCTTGGCATACGGATGGATGCGGCCGTCGAAGTTGCGGTTGCCCGACAGCACCGCGGTCGCATACAGGTCGCGGTCGATGATCTCCTGCTGGATCGCGGGATCCAGCGCGCCGCTCATGCCATTGCAGGTGGTGCAGGCGAAGCCGACGATGCCGAAGCCCAGCGCTTCGAGTTCCGGCAACAGGCCGCTTTCCTGCAGATACAGCTCGACCGCCTTCGAACCCGGCGCGAGCGAGGTTTTCACCCACGGCTTGCGCACGAGTCCGCGCGCGTTGGCGTTGCGCGCCAGCAGGCCGGCGGCGATCACGTTGCGCGGGTTGGAGGTGTTGGTGCAGCTGGTGATGGCGGCGATGATCACCGCGCCATCGGGCATCAGGCCCTGCGCTTCCTGCGCACGCGCGCCTTCGAGATCCACCGCGATGCCGCGCTCCGCCAGTGCCGAGGTCGGCAGCCGGCGGTGCGGATTCGACGGCCCGGCCATGTTGCGCACCACGCTCGACAGGTCGAAGCGCAGCACGCGCTCGTACCGCACGTCGCGCAGGTCGTCGGCCCACAGGCCGGCGGTCCTCGCATAGGTCTCCACCAGCGCGACCTGCTGGTCCTCGCGGCCGGTCAGGCGCAGGTAGTCCAGGGTCTGCTCGTCGATGTAGAACATCGCCGCGGTGGCGCCGTATTCCGGGCACATGTTCGAGATCGTCGCGCGGTCGCCGATGGTCAGCGCCGAGGCCCCTTCGCCGAAGAACTCGAGATAAGCACCGACCACGCGCTCCGCGCGCAGGAATTCGGTCAGCGCCAGCACCACGTCGGTGGCGGTGATGCCGGGGCCCGGGCGTCCGGTGAGTTCGACGCCGACGATGTCGGGCAGGCGCATCCACGAGGCGCGGCCGAGCATGACGTTCTCGGCTTCCAGCCCGCCGACGCCGATCGCGATCACGCCGAGCGCGTCGACGTGCGGGGTGTGGCTGTCGGTGCCGACGCAGGTGTCCGGGAAGGCGACGCTGTCGCGCACGTAGACCACCGGCGACATCTTCTCCAGGTTGATCTGGTGCATGATCCCGTTGCCCGGCGGGATCACCTCCACGTTGCGGAACGCATGCCGCGTCCACTCGATGAAGTCGAAGCGGTCGGCGTTGCGGCGATCCTCGATCTCGCGGTTGCGGGTGAACGCATCGGGGTCGAAGCCGCCGCACTCCACTGCCAGCGAGTGGTCGACGATCAGCTGCACCGGCACCACCGGATTGACCTGTGCCGGATCGCCACCCTGCTCGGCGATCGCATCGCGCAGGCCGGCGAGGTCCACCAGCGCGGTCTGGCCGAGGATGTCGTGGCAGACCACGCGCACCGGCCACCACGGGAAATCGAGGTCGCGGCGGCGCTCGACGAGCTGCACCAGGTAGTCGCGCAACTGTGCCGGGTCCGCGCAGCGCACCAGGTTTTCCGCATGCACGCGCGCCGTGTAGGGCAGACCGGCCCACGCGCCGGGCTGGATCGCCTCGATCGCCTCGCGGGCATCGAAGTACGCGAGCGGGGTGCCGGGAAGCGGCTTGCGGTACGGGTTGTTCATGACGACTCCGGAAGGCGGACCCTGCGGGAGCACGGCCGGGGCACCCGGCTTGGACCGGAGCGCGCGGCGGCATCATCACAGGTGGATACGGGGGATTTTAGCCCGTGCAGCCGGAACCGCCGGCGACCGTGCGACCGCGCGCGCCCTTGAGCGGCGCGGCGCGCGATGCGCGGCCGCGGTATCCTGCCGCGCCGTCTGACAGCGCGCCCGCATGGACATCTTCAAGGTCTTCACCGTTGAGGCGGCCCACCGCCTGCCCAACGTGCCCGACGGGCACAAGTGCGCGCGCCTGCACGGCCATTCGTTCCGCATCGAGATCCACGTCAGCGGCGAGCCGGGCGCCGACAGCGGCTGGATCATGGACTTCGCCGACCTCAAGGCGGCGTTCCGCCCGCTGTACGACCAGCTCGACCACCACTATCTCAACGACGTCGAAGGGCTGGAGAACCCGACCAGCGAGCGGCTGGCGCTGTGGATCTGGGAGCGTCTCAAGCCCCGCCTACCATTGCTGAGGGAGGTCGTGGTCCACGAGACCTGCACCTCCGGCTGCCGTTATCGGGGCTGAGCCGACGCAGGTACCGGCGCTGCTGCAGGCTTCCGCGGCCATTCCCGCCGGCTGAACCAACCCTATGGGCGGACGAAACTGGTTTGTTGCAATGCAACATCGATCGGGTTATGCTGCACCGCACAACCGGCGCCCCTGCCGGCAACAGCAGGATGTCGATCATGAATACGATCAATGAGCAGTTCACCAACGCCACCCGCCAGTACGCGGACACCGCAGCCCAGGTCAACCAGCTGGCGCTGCAGAACGTCCAGAACGTCTTCGGCCTGCAGCTGAGCACGCTCGAGACCAATGCCCGCGCCGCGTTCGCCTTCTGGAGCGAGCTGGTCGAGGCCCGCGACCCGGACGCGGTGCGCAATCTGTGGCCGAAGGGCGTGCAGGTCGCGCGCGAGAACGTCGAGCGCACCATCGGTGCCGGCCAGGAAGCCTTCGCCCGCACCGTGCAGGCCAACGAGGCCATCGGCCAGATCGCCAAGGGCCAGCTCGAGTCGGCCAGCGCGCAGGCCCAGGCCACCGTGCAGACGGCCGCCCGCCAGGCCGGCAAGTCCAGCAAGGCCTGAACCGGCTGACCGGCGCACCACGCCGGTCGCGTGACAGCTGAAGACCCGGCCGCCCTGCGGCCGGGTCTTTCTGTTCGTGCGCGGCGGTCAGTAGGCATCGCCTGTATCAGGCTCTCGCTCCGGTGGTCGGCGAACGAACGGGAAGAAGCGGCCTCCTTTCCACTCCCGGCACGCTGGGCACCGGAGTCCGGGCGGCCCACCACGGCCACAGGGGGATGCCCAGCCGGATATCTCCGCGTCCTGCTACCACATCCGGCCGCCGACCATCCATGGCCGGCTCTGGACATCCCCCTGCGTCCGCGGCGGGCTCCGAGCTGTCGGGGAGTCGGGACGAAGGTCAACGCCCAGAACTGTCAGGGCGTCATGGCCGGCGACCCTGCGGCAACCGCTGTTGCTCTTCGTGCCGAAGCCGACGAACGCCCGAGCACGTCACGTGCACCGGGGGGTGTGCGGACAGCCGGCCACGGATGGCCGGCGGCCGGCCGTGGTAGCTGGACGCGGACTTCGGCCCGGAGCACACCCCGCGGTGCGCGCGACGGGCATCGTGGACACGAAGGAGGCACTCACGACGAGTGCACTGCATGCCTTCGCCCCGAGTCTGCAGAGAACCAGAAAAAAGCCCCGCCATTGGCGGGGCTTTTCGATGGGATCGGCGCACAGTCAAACCGCTGCGTTGGACTCCGCGTGGTGCTTCGCCTGCATCGCGCGCGACGGCTCGTCGAGTTTGTCGCCGAGCACGCGGCGCACGACCACGAAGAACAGCGGGATGAACAACAGGCCGAGGAAGGTGGCGAACAGCATGCCGCCGATCACGCCGGTGCCCAGTGCGTGGCGGGCATTGGCACCGGCGCCGGTCGACAATGCCATCGGCGCCACGCCCATGACGAAGGCGAACGAGGTCATCAGGATCGGGCGGAAGCGCAGCCGTGCGGCCTCGATCACCGCCTCGCCCAGCTTCTTGCCTTCCCCGAGCTGCTGCACCGCGAACTCGACGATGAGGATTGCGTTCTTCGCCGCCAGGCCGATCACCGTGATCATGCCGATCTTGAAGAAGATGTCGTTGGACAGCCCCGGCCGCAGCATGGTGAACACCACCGCGCCGAGGATGCCCAGCGGCACGATCAGCAGCACCGCGACCGGGATCGACCAGCTCTCGTACAGCGCTGCGAGCGCCAGGAACACCACCACCACCGACAGCACCAGCAGCAGCGTGGCGGTGTTGCCGGCGATGATCTCCTGGTACGACATGCCCGCCCAGTCGTAGCCGAAGCCGGCCGGAAGTTCGTTGTCGACGATGTCCTCCATCGCCTGCATCGCCTCGCCCGAGCTGCGCCCCGGCGCCGCACCGCCGACGATGTTGACCGCGGCGTAGCCGTTGTAACGGGTCAGCGACGGCGTGCTGGTGATCCACTGCGCATCGACCACGTTGGACAGCGGGATCATCGCCCGGCCGCCGTCCTCGCCTGGCTGCGCGGCCGGGGTGTAAAACCGGTTGAGCGAGCCGGGATCGGTGCGGTACGGCGCGTCGGCGCGCATGTTGACGCGGCGGATGCGTCCGTCCGAGAAGTAGTCGTTGACGTACACCGGCGCCAGCATCAGCTGTATCGCGTTGTAGATGTCACCCACCGACAGCCCCATCGCCTGGGCCTGCACGCGGTCGACCGTGAGCCTGAGCTGGGGTGCGTCCTCGAGCGTGTTCGGGCGCACGCCCTGCAGCAGGTCCGGCTGCTGCGCGGCCGCGCCCAGCAGCTGGTTGCGCGCGGCCTGCAACGCATCGCGTCCGGCGCCGGCACGGTCCTGCAGGTACATGTCGAAGCCGCCGAACTGCCCCAGGCCCTGGATGGTCGGCAGGTTGACCACGAAGATCTGCGCGTCGCGGATGCCATACAGCGCGCCGTTCGCCTGCTGCAGGAAGTCGTTGACGGTGCCCTCGCGCTCGCCCCAGTCGGTGAGCTTGATGAAGGCCATACCGACGTTCTCGCCTTGGCCGACGAAGCTGAAGCCGGCCACCTGCATCATGCTCTCGTAGCCGGGCAGCTGTTCCAGCGTCGCACGCACGTCCTCAAACACCGCCTGCGTGCGCTGCAGGGTGGCACCCGGCGGCAGCTGCACGATGGCCATCGCATAGCCCTGGTCCTCTTCGGGCACGAAGCTCGACGGCAGCCGGGTGAACAGCAGCCCGGCGAGCGCCACGATCACCACGAACACCAGCATCCACTTCGGCGCATGGCGTACCGCCCCGGTGATATGGCGCACGTACACGCCGCTGGTCTTCTCGTAGTAGCGGTTGAAGGTGCGGAACACGACGTTCTGCTTCTTCTCGCCCTGCTCGTGCTGCTTGAGGAAGGTCGCGCACAGCGCCGGGGTGAAGCCCAGTGCCAGGAATGCCGAGAAGCCCATCGAGATGGCGATGGTGATCGCGAACTGCTTGTAGATCTCGCCCGAGGCGCCGCCCTGCAGAGCACTGGGGATGAACACCGCCGCCAGCACCACGGTGATGGCCACCACCGCGCCGGTGATCTGCCCCATCGCCTTGATGGTCGCCTCGCGTGGCGGCAGGTGTTCCTCGGCCATGATGCGTTCGACGTTCTCGATCACGATGATGGCGTCGTCGACGACGATGCCGATCGACAGCACCATCGCGAACAGCGTCAGCTGGTTGACGGTGAAACCCAGCAACGACAGGCCGAGGAAGGTGCCGAGCAGCGCGACCGGGATCACCAGCGTCGGGATGATGGTCGCGCGCAGGTTCTGCAGGAACAGCAGCATCACCAGGAACACCAGCACCACTGCTTCCAGCAGCGTCACCATCACTTCCTTGATCGACATGGTGACGAAGGTGGTGCTGTCGAACGGGCTGAACCACTCCACGCCCTCGGGGAAGCTGGTCGCCAGTTCGTCCATGCGCGAGGTGACCGCCTCGGCCACGGTGAGCGCGTTGGCACCGGGCAACAGCTGGATCGCGAACGCGCCCGTGGGCACACCGTTGAAGCGGGTATCGAAGCCGTAGCCGGAGGCACCGACCTCGAGCCGGGCGACATCGCGCAGGCGCACGGTGGAGCCGTCGGCGTCGGCGCGCAGGATGATGTTCTCGAACTCCTCCGGCGACGCGAAGCGCCCTTCCGCCGAGACCGTGGCGGTGAAGCCCTGGCCCGCTGGGGCGGGATCGGCACCGATCGAACCGGCGGCGAACTGCACGTTCTGCGACCGCACCGCCGCCAGCACCTCGCTGGCCGACAGCCCGAAGCCCTGCAGGCGCTCCGGGTTGAGCCAGACGTTCATGGCGTACTCGGAGCCGAACTGCTGGGTGCTGCCGACGCCGGGCACGCGCGCGATCTGCTCCAGAACGCTGGCGCCGATCATGTTGTTGAGCGAATTGCGATCGATCGCGGGATTGCTCGACCGCAGCGCCACCACCATCAGGAAGCCCGAGTTGGCCTTCGCCACCACCACGCCCTGCTGGGTGACCTGGGTGGGCAGGCGCGGCGTCGCCAGCGCGACCTTGTTCTGCACCTGCACCTGGGCGATGTCCGGGTCGGTGCCGGTCTGGAAGGTCAGGGTGATGCTGGCACGGCCCGACGAGCTCGAGCTCGAGCTGAAGTACAGCAGGTTGTCGATGCCGGTGAGCTGCTGCTCGATGACCTGGGTCACCGCCTGCTCGGTGGTGCGCGCATCGGCGCCGGGGTACGAGGCGCCCACGGTGACCTGCGGCGGCGCCACGTTCGGGTACGACTCCACGCCCATGTTGAGCACGGCGATCAGCCCCGACAGCGAGATCAGGATCGAGATGACCCAGGCGAAGACCGGGTGGTTGATGAAGAACTTGGGCATGAGCGGTCAGTCCTGGCTGTCGGCAGGGGCGGCATCACTCGGCTGGGTGGCGGCCTCGGCGGCAGCCGGATCCGCGGCATCGCCGGCCGCGCCAGCTCCCTCCGCGGGTGCGGTCGCTGCAGCTCCGGCTGCGGCTCCGGCGCCGGGGGCGCCCGCCGCCGCGCCGGGCACGGTCGGCTGCCACGGCACCGCGACGGCCTGGGCATCCGGGCGCACGCGCTGCAGCCCCGAGACGATGACCTGCTCGCCCGGCGACAGCCCCTGGCTGACCACCCACTGGCCCGCCTGCGCGCGGTCGACGGTCACGTCGCGCCGCGCGACCTTGCCGTCGGCGCCCACCACCATCACGTAGCCGCCGACGGCATCGCGTTGCAGCGCGCGCTGCGGCAGCAGATAGAGGCCCGACTGCTCGCCCATCGTCGCCTGCAGGGTCACGTAGGCACCCGGCAGCAGGCGACGGTCGGGGTTGGGCAGGGTCGCGCGCAGCGACACCGCGCCGGTGGCCGGGTCGACCACGTCACCGGAGAAATCCAGCTCGCCTGGATGCGGATACACGCTGCCGTCCTGCAGCAGCACCTCCACCGCCACCGGGCCCGCGTTCTGCAGCTGGCGGCCGCGCAGGTCCTCGAGCTCGGCGAGGCTGAGCGAGAAGTTCACGTACAGCGGGTCGATCTGGTCGACGGTGGTCAGCAGCGTCGCGGTGCCCTGCCCGACCAGCGCACCCTCGGTGACCTGCTGCTTGCCGGCGCGCCCGGAGATCGGCGCACGCACGGTGGCGTAGCCGAGGTTGATCCGCGCCGAGTCCACCGACGCGCGGGCGGCCTGCACCGCGGCGGTTGCGCTGCGCTCGGCGGCCAGCGCGTTGTCGAGGTCGGAACGCGAGATGAAGTTCTCGGGCGCCAGCCGACGCGCGCGCTCGGCCATCGAACGCGCGTTGGCGGCGTTGGCCTCGGCCCGCGCCAGCGACGCCTGGGCCGCACTGAGGTCGGCCTGGAACGGCGCAGGATCGATCACGAACAGCACGTCGCCTTCGCTGACGTCGCTGCCTTCCTCGTAGACGCGCCGCTGCACCACGCCCGGCACGCGTGCACGGACATCGGCGCTGCGGTAGGCGCCGAGGCGGCCCACCAGGTCCTTGGTCATCGGCACCGTCGACGGCTGCACCGTGACCACGCCGACTTCGGGCGGCGGCGGCGCGGGCTGCTCCTGTTCGCCACCGCAGGCGGCAAGCAGGAGGGCACTGGCGGCAAGCGCGATCAGGCGCGGGCGCATCGACATGGGGGAGCTCCGTGGGGAAAGGGATAACCGGCACCCCTGCGGGGCGCCCATTGCTATACCAGTGAGTACAGGAAAAAAAGTCTAAGCAGTCGCGTGCCGGAAGTCACCAGAAATGTCGCCATCGTGCGATCGGCCACGGTAGCGGCGGGCCTGCGCAGATGTCGTGTGGGCGATCACCGGTGCCGGCAGACCGGGACGGGCACGGATCACAAACGCAGGTTCCGGCGTTCGCGGGTCAGCGTGATCCGACGGCGCGCGTCCGCCCCCTTCGCCCTCGCGCGGTCACCGCCGTCCGGCGATCGCTGATGCGGCGGGCGCCAGGTTGGGAGCCAGCAAAGCGGGATCGGCAGCCGGCACATGCGGCAGCACGCCCAGGCACGGCGCGGGCAGTGCGGCGCGCAACAGGTCCAGGTAGTCGTCGCGGCGCTCGAACGCCGGATCGACCGCGCTGGCGACCCACCCGATCAGCCGGCAACCGTCGGCTTCGATTGCCTGCGCGCTCAGCCGTGCATGGCTGAGGCAGCCCAGCCGCAGGCCGACTACCAGCAGCACCGGCAGTTGCAGCGCGCGCGCCAGATCGGCGTGCTCGATGCCATCGCCCAGTGGCGACAGCCAGCCGCCTGCGCCCTCCACCACCACCACGTCGGCGTTCGCGGCCAGGCGCGCATGCGCGGCCAGTACCGGCGCCAGTTCCACCCGCACCCCCGCCGCACGCGCTGCGAGCTGCGGTGCGGTCGGCTCCGGCAGTGCCCACGGGTTGACGTCGGCATACGACGGGCGCGGTGCGCTGGCCTCCAGCAGCGCGACCGCATCCTCGTTGCGCAGCCCATCGGCCGTCGGCTCGCAGCCCGCCGCGACCGGCTTCATGCCGACCGCGCGCAGGCCCTGCGCACGCAGTGCGTGCAGCAGCGCCACGCTGCACAGGCTCTTGCCGACGCCGGTATCGGTGCCGGTGACCAGCACGCCGGCGGCGGCCACCGGTGCGCGCCGGACTGCCGCGGCAGCCCCGGCGCGGCGCACGGCCAGCAGGTTCACCGGACCGGTGAGCCCGAGCAGGGCGTAGAGCATTCCCGGAAGCCCCACGCGCAGCGAGGTGTCATCGGCGGGGGTGGTGAGCGCGGCGACCACCGAGGCCGTCGCCACCGCGGTGAACCAGCCGAAGATCGCCAGTTCACCCACCACCTCGGCCCGCATCGCGGCATCGAGGCCCAGCGGCCCGCGGTTGCGCCAGGTCTGGGCGTACAACGCCGCCATGCACAGCGACATGCTGGCGAACGCGAGTCCGTAGACCAGGAACATGAAGCTGACGTCGGCCGTGCCGTCGAACGCCATCGGGTACGGCAGCCAGCCACCGCTTGCCCAGGCGAAGAACACCCCGAACTGCAGCCGCAGCGGATACACATAGACCAGAACGGTGAACACCAGCGCCAGGCTCAGCACCACGTCGGCGACGCCGTCGCGGTTGTGGCGGCGGCTCCAGCGCGCGTGTGACGCCCAGAACATGGCGATCATCGCAAAGCAGGCCGCGAACGCCGGGATCGACTTCAGCGCTGCCACCAGCGCCGCGGTGGAGTCCGGGATCGCATCCACCGAGATCACCAGCAGCGTCACCGCGAATGCGAAGGCCGCATCGACGAAGGCCTCCAGGCGCGTGGCACCACCACGTTCGCCGGGTCGACCCGCCGCTTGCGCGCTCTCCGCCATCCCCTGCCCTCCGTCCAACCGGTCCGATCGCCGCGGTAGACTGCGACGCATGTTCACATCGCAAAGTCTAAGCGGCGACAAGCCGCAGCAATACGCCCAGCTGGCCGACCAGGCCCGCGCCCTGCTGCATGGCGAGCGCGACCGCATCGCCAACGCCGCCAACCTGTCGGCGCTGGTCTACCACACGTTGCCGGACCTCAACTGGGTCGGCTTCTACTTCTTCGACGGCACCGAGCTGGTGGTCGGCCCGTTCCAGGGCCAGCCCGCCTGCGTGCGCATTCCGCTCGACCGCGGCGTGTGCGGGGCCGCCGCACGCACCCGCACGACCCAGCGCGTGGACGACGTGCACGCGTTCCCGGGCCATATCGCCTGCGATGCCGCGTCGCGTTCCGAGCTGGTGGTACCGCTGGCCGATGGCGACCGGCTCATCGGCGTGTTCGACCTCGACAGCCCGGAGCCGGCGCGGTTCGACGCCGATGACCAGGCCGGGCTGGAGGCCATCGCCGCGATCTTCATGGATTCGCTGCGGTGAGCGGGGGCCGGTCGCGCGATCTCGGGTTGCGCAACATCGGCCCGAAATCGTCGGCCTGGCTGCGCCAGGTGGGGCTGCACACCCGCGAGGACCTCGCCGCTGCCGGCCCGGTCGATGCCTATATGCGCGTCCGCCGCGCCGGCTTCCGGCCCAGCATGAACCTGCTGTACGCGCTCGAGGGCGCGTTGCTGGACTGCCACTGGCAGGAAGTGCCCGAACAGCGCCGGCAGCAGCTGGTGGCCGAAGCCCAGGCCGCGATCGCCGAATTGCCGGACCCGCGTCGTCCCGCGGCCGGCCCGGTCACCACTACCCTTAGCGATCGCGACGACGATGCCGACGATGCCGCCTCCGGCCCGGACGACGACGGGCGCGATTGACCGCGGTTGAGTCGTCAGCCTGACGCCGCCGGCACCCCGGCGAGCGGATCGATCCCGAGCAGGCTGGCACCGGCGGCGCGCACGCTGGCGCGCGCATCCTGCAGCCGGCGGCTGTCGGGCACCAGGCGCGGACGGCGGTCGAGGGTCTGCCCGAGGCCGAGCGCGAGCAGCGTCGCGTGGGCCTCGCGCAGGCTGCGGCCGATGTCGGCGGCCAGCACCCCGGCCGCGCACAGCGCCTCCAGCAGCGCCGGCGTGGCCCGCGGCAACAACAGCTCCGGGCTCGCGTGTGCCTCGCGCAGGACCAGGTACTGCACCAGGAACTCGAGGTCGACCAGACCGCCCTCGCCCTGCTTGAGGTCGAACACGCCATCGCGGCTGCGGTCGAGTTCGCCGCGCATGCGCTGGCGCATCGACACGATGTCGTCGCGCAGCACGTCGGCGTCGCGCTGGCGCGCCAGCGCTGCCGCGCGCACGCGTTCGAACTCCGCCACCAGCCCGTCATCGCCGGCGACCGCACGCGCGCGCACCAGCGCCTGGTGCTCCCAGGTCCAGGCACGCTCGCGCTGGTAGTCGTCGTAACTGGCCAGCGAGGACACCAGCAGGCCGCTGGCGCCATCCGGCCGCAGGCGGATGTCGACCTCGTACAGCCGCCCGGCACCGGTCACGGTGCCCAGCAGCGCGACCATCTTCTGCGCCAGTCGCGCGTGCCAGCGGATCGCATCCAGCGGTCGCGGGCCATCCGACTGCGCGGTGGCCGGGGCGTCGTAGAGGAACACCAGGTCGAGGTCCGAGCCGACGCCGAGTTCCTCGCCACCGAGGCTGCCGTAGCCCAGCACCGCGAAGCGCGCACCGTCGATGCGCCCATGGCTGTCATGCATGCCGCGGCGCGCCAGCTCCAGCACCGCGGCGACCACGCCATCGGCCAGCCACGCCAGTTGGCGCGCACTGTCCTGCGCGCCCTGGCGGCCGTCGAGCATGGCCAGCGCGATGCGGAAGCTCAGCGTCTGCCGCACCTCGTTCAGGGCGTACAGCGCGGCCTCGACGTCGTCACGGGCGAGCGCCGCCTCGCAGGCCGCATGCAGCTGCGCGCGTCCCGGCAACGGTCCCTCGATGCGGGCATCGAGCAGCTCGTCGAGCAGCAGCGGATGCATCGCCACGCGTTCGGCGAGGAAGGCGCTGCGGGTCATCAGGTCGACCAGCCGCGCCAGCGCGGCCGGCTGTTCGTCGAGCAGGGCCAGATAGCTGGAGCGGCGCAGCACGTTGTGCAGCAGTGCCAGCAGGCGGCGCACCGCCTCCAGCGGGCGGTCAGCAGGCGCGCTGGCCTGCAGCAGCACCGGCATCACCCGCTCCAGGCGGGTGCGAGCGATATCGGGCAGGTCGCGCACCCCGGGCGAGCGGGCGAAATCGCGCAGCGCGGCATCCACGGCCTGCGCATCGCCGAAGCCCGCGGCCTCCAGCTGCGCAGGCTCGCCGGCTTCGGGCAGTGCGCGCCAGTAGCCGGCAAGGTCGTAATCCGCGGTACGCGGGGCCTGTTCGCGGTGCAGCAGCGCGTCGAAGGTCAATGCCACCACCTCACGGTGGTGGGCCAGCACCTGCGCCAGCGCATCCCACGACAGGCCCAGCCCGGCCGCGATGCGTGCACGGTCGAGTGGATCCTCCGGCAGCGCATGCACCTGCGCGTCGCGCAGCATCTGCAGCCGGTTTTCCAGCCGCCGCAGCCAGCGGTAGGCCTCCAGCAGAGCCTGCGCGGTCTCCGCCGGCACATGACGCGCGGCCGCCAATGTCTGCAGCGCCGGCTGCAGGCGCCGCCCGCGCAGGGCGGCATCGCGCCCGCCGTGGATGAGCTGCAGCACCTGCGCGAAGAACTCGATCTCGCGGATGCCGCCGCGACCGCGCTTGATGTCGTCGGCCAGTTCCTTGCGCGCCACCTCCGCGCTGATCGCCGCCTTCATCCCGCGCAGGCCGTCGAGTGCGCCGAAGTCGAGGTAACGGCGGTACACGAATGGCCGCAGGTCGGACAGGAACGCCTCGCCGGCGGCGATGTCGCCGGCGACCGGGCGCGCCTTCTGCCAGGCGTAGCGTTCCCAGTCGCGACCCTCGCGCTGGAAGTACTGCTCCATCGCCCCGAAGCTCAGCGCCAGCCGGCCGGCACCGCCGAATGGCCGCAGCCGCAGGTCGACCCGATGGCAGAAGCCGTCGACGGTGACTTCGTCGAGCAGCTTCGCCAGCGCCTGGCCCAGGCGCATGCACCAGGTTTCGGCGGGCAGCGGGCGCGGCCCGTCGCTCTCGCCTTCGTGCGGGTAGGCGTAGACGAGGTCCACGTCGGAACTGAAATTGAGCTCGCCACCGCCCAGCTTGCCCAGCGCGAACACCACCAGCCGCACCGGCTGGCCCTGGCGGTCGCGGACCACCCCGTGGCGGGCGATGAACTCGGCTTCCAGCGCATCGTGCGCCAGTTGCAGGCACTGCTCGGCGAGCCGGGTAGTGCCGGCAAGGGTCGCATCGACGTCGTCGAGATCGAGCACGTCGCGCCACACCAGACGCGCGGACTCCGCCGCCCGCCAGCGCCGCAGCATGCGCGCCCAGTCGTCGCGGCTGCCGGCCGACAGGTCGGGCGCCGGCAGTGGCGTGGTGCCGGCGTCGAGCGACAGGCGCTGCAACAGTTCCGGCTGTCGCTCGAAGGTGTCCACCGCGAAGTCGCTGGCGATCGCGACCCGTGACAATGCCGCGTGGAATGCCGGATCGTCGAACGGGATGTCGAGAGCCGAGGGCGCGGCCGCATGGCGCAGGCGCTCGACGGCGCGCGCGAGGATCTGCTGCAGCGGCGCGTCGAGATGTGTGGGCAGGCCGGACATCGGCCGATTGTGGCATCCGTGCGTTTGCGACCGGTGCGTCTGCGCCTGAAGGCGCGCGGGTGGACCATAGACCAACGGAGAGGAGCAAGCAGAGGTTCTTCTCCCCGTCCAGGCGACGTCGGTGAGTCCGGGTAGCCCACCACGGACGCAGGGGGATGCCCAGCCGGATATCTCCGCGTCCTGCTCCCACATCCGGCCGCCGGCCATCCATGGCCGGCTCTGGACATCCCCCTGCGTCCGCGGCAGGCTTTAAGGTGGCGTCGCGGCGGGGCGAGGCGAAGATCAATAGCGAAAAGCGGCCCTGTGAATCCGGGCGAGCGAAGCGGGCTACCCCGCTTTTGATTTTCGCGCCGAAGCCGACGAACGCAGACGCCTGTCGCGTGCACCGGAGGGTGTGCGGACAGCCGGCCATGGATGGCCGGCGGCCGGCCGTGGTAGCTGGACGCGGACTCCGGCCGGGGGAGCACACCCCCCGGTGCACGCGACAGGCAGCACGGATCGCGACGGAGCGCACGGACGCTCGAATACCCCAGCTCCGGCCCTGTCGCCGAGTCTGGAGATGACCAAAAAAAAGCCCGCTGCCGGAATACCGGTAGCGGGCTTTGCTCCCTCCCCCACGTCGGGTGCGAAGCCATCGTGAACGAAGTGTTATCCGGGATGCACGCTGCACTGCAAAACGATACTTCGAAGTACAAAAACTCAGGAAAAACAGACACCTGGGTACGGTGCCGGTACCGGTGCGTGTAACCGCTTACGGCGGGTCAGTTCGGTCTCGGCGACCGTCGCAGATCGCGCAGCAGCTCGCGTGCCGCATTGCGCCCGGGCAACCCGGTGACGCCACCGCCGGGGTGGGTCCCGGAGCCGCACAGGTAGAGGGCCGGGATGGCCCCCCGGTAATCGGCCTGGCCGAGCAGCGGACGTGCCGAGAACAGCTGGTCCAGGCCCAACGCGCCGTGGAAGATGTCGCCGCCGACCAAGCCGAATTCACGCTCGAGATCCAGCGGCGACAGTGCGCTCCAGCCCAGCACGCTGCGGCGGAAGTTGGGCGCGACGCGATCGACG
The DNA here is from genome assembly GCF_004803715.2 of Luteimonas yindakuii. NCBI lineage: Bacteria > Pseudomonadati > Pseudomonadota > Gammaproteobacteria > Lysobacterales > Lysobacteraceae > Luteimonas > Luteimonas yindakuii. The sequence goes on along the minus strand of NZ_CP039383.2, from coordinate 499,658 downwards.
GTGTCGATCATCAGGTTGGCGACGGTGTCGCGGTGCGCGTCCCAGCCGCCATCGACCTCCGGGTTGACGTGCTGGCAGAACAGGCTGGCGACGTGCTGGCCGGGCGGTGCCAGGCTGTCGTCGAGGGTGGAGGCGATCACCAGCTCGACCACCGGTTCGCGCGCCCAGCCGGGGTTGTGCGCCTTCGAGCGTGCGTCGAAGTACGCGCGCTCGAAATATTCCAGCGAGTGGCCGACGAGGATGCCGCTCTGGTGGTGCGGCTGCAGCGCGGTGCCGGGCGCGCAGCTGAAATCCGGTAGTTGGGCCAGCGCCACGTTCATGCGGAAGGTGCCGGAGCCGCAGCGGTAGCCGTCGATGCGCTGCGCGGTGTCGTCATCCAGCGCGCCGCGCGGCACCAGCCGCTGGTACAGCAGTTTCGGATTGACGTTGGCGACCACCGCACGCCGCGCATGCAGGACGCGGCCGTCGGCCAGCTCGACCCCGTGCGCGCGCCCGTTCGCGACCCGCACCTGCGCGACCTCCGCATTGGTGTCGATGCGCACGCCGCGCGCCTCGCACTCGTGCGCCATCGCCTGGGTGATGGCGCCCATGCCGCCGATCGCGTGACCCCAGGCGCCCTGTCGGCCGTTGACCTCGCCGAACACGTGGTGCAGCAGCACATAGGCCGATCCGGGCGTATACGGACTGGCGAAATTGCCGACGATCGAATCCCAGCCGAGCGCGGCCTTCAGCGGCTCGCACTCGAACCAGCCATCGAGCAGGTCGCCGGCGGATTTCGTGAACAGCGCCAGCAGGTCGCGGCGGGTGGCGAGGTCCAGGCCACGCAGCCGGCGTGCGACCTCCCACGAAGCGAGCCAGTCAGCCACGCCCATGCCCTCGTCGAGGTTCGGCGGGGTGCGCCGCATCAGTTCGCGCAACACGACCACCACGCGCCCCAGCATGGCCTCGTAGGCGTGCAGCCGTTCGGCATCGCGTGTCGAATACGCCGCCACCTCGGCTGCGGTCAGCCCGCCGCCGAGCCGGAACGCGCGGCCGTCCGGCAGCGGCAGGAAGTTCGAGAACGGGCGCTCGACCACACGCAGGCCGTGTTCGGCCAGGCGCAGTTCGCGGATCACCGCGGGATCGAGCAGGCTGACCGTGTAGCTGCAGGTGGAGTTGCGGAAGCCCGGGTGGAACTCTTCGGTCACCGCGGCGCCACCGACGATGCCGCGCCGCTCCAGCACGCGCACGTCGAGCCCGGCGGCGGCGAGATAGGCGGCGCAGACCAGGCCGTTGTGGCCGCCGCCGACGATCAGGACATCGTGGACGGCATCCGCGCTCACGCCGGTCGACGCCCGCGCGTGACCAGCGCCAGCACCGCATCGGCCAGGCGTGCCGCGGCGTCCGGGCGCCCGGCGGCGGCCGCGCGTGTTGCGGCCTGCGGCAAGGTGTCGGTCGAGGCCAACAGGGATTGCAGTCGCGCGGCCAGAGTGGACGCGTCCAGCTCTGCCTCCGGCATGCACCAGCCCGCACCCAGCTGTTCCAGCGTGCGCGCGTTGCGCAGCTGTTCGTCGGCCGAGCCGCCCTGCGGGATCGGCACGAAGATCGCCGGCCGGCCGATCGCCAGCAGGTCGGCGATGGTGGTCGCCCCGGCGCGGGTCACCACCAGGTGCGCATCGCGCAGCCGCGTGCCCATGTCCTCGAAGAACGGTCGCACCTCGGCATCGATGCCGGCGCTGGCCAACTCATTGGCGATGGCCGCGGCATCGTCACCGGCGACCTGCAACGACAGCCGCAACCTGGCGCGCAGCGACGCAGGCAGCAAACGCAGCGCCGGTGGCACCACGCGGCCGAACACCGCCGCGCTCTGGCTGCCGCCGACCACCAGCAGCCGCAGCGGGCCGTCAGCCGACAGTGGCGGGTACGGCGCGCGCGCATCGAGGATCGCCTGGCGCACCGGATTGCCGGTCTCGACCACGCGGCCGGGCGGCAGGCCGGCGAGCCCGCCGGTATCGGCGAACGAGGTCGCCACGCCCGAGGCGAAGCGCAGCAACTGCCGGTTCGCCAGCGACAGGCGCGTGCCCTGCTCGTGCAGCAGCAACGGCAGCCCGCAGGCGCGCGCGCCGAGCGCCGGCGCGAAACTCGGATAGCCGCCGAAGCCGACCATCGCCACCGCGCCGCGTCGACGCAGGTCGCCACGCGCACGCCAGGCCGCGCCGAGGATGGTGGTCGCCGCGGCCAGCTTGCCGACGGGCCCGCCGGCCAGGCTGCGCGCCGGCAGCACCACGTGCGGCAGCCCTTCGAGTGCATGCGCGTAACGCGCGCCGCGCGCATCGGTGTAGATCACCGCGTCGTGGCCGCGGCCCACCAGTTCGCGCGCGAGCGCTTCGGCCGGGAACAGGTGGCCACCGGTACCACCGGCGGCCATGGCGATAACGTGCTTCAAACGCGTATCCGGGCTGGGGCGAGCGACGATTATGGACGGCGCGTTGCAGCGCCTCCACCGCGAAGCCGCGCGGCGTGGGATGGCTGTCCGCCGCCTCAGGCGGCGCGGGCGAAGAACATCAGATAGACGAAGCGACCGTTCTCGAGCGTGTCACCGAACGCCTCGCCTGCCGTGTGCCAGAACCACGGCCGCAGCAGCACCAGGCGGTTGAAGCGCATCGGCACGCGCATGGTGAGCTCCCAGCGCGACATGTCGTTGCTGTCGCGGCCGATGATCGCGTCGTGCAGTTCGGATCCGGTGCGATAGCCCATCGCTTCGATGCCGTCCTGCGTCATCGGCGCCTGTTCGGTGCCGGTCTCGACATGGCGGTAGAACTCGGTACCGCCGCGGCAGTCCTCCGGCCTGCTGAGGTAGAGGATGCCCGACCACCAAGCGCCCTGGTCGATGTGCACGCGACCCGTGCCGACATCGTCGGCGCGGGTGATGCGGAACTTCGCGTGCGACTCGAGCGGCTCGATTGCGCGCACGGGTTCGCCAACCAGCCGCGAGACGGCCTGGTCGAGCTGCGGCAGAAACAGCCGTTCCTGCGAGTTGCGGCCGGGGAATGCGCCCTGCTGCGCCGGATAGGTCAGGCGCAGGCCGGCTTCACGCAGCCGCATGGCGTCCTGCGCGCCGAGGAAGTCGTCGACGACGATCAATGAAGTAGTCATGCGCGCAGCCTAGGAACGCGCGCACGGGCATGCAAGTGGACGCACGGCACCGCGCTCAGTGGGCGGCTGCAGCCTTCTGTCCGCGCAGGCGGCCGAACAGCGAGACCGCTGCCAGCACCAGCGCACCCACGACCAGCCCGATGACCAGGCTTGCCAGCGCGTCGGCGACGAAGCCGGGCAGGCCGGCGCGCTCCATCACTTCCAGCAGGCGGTGCAGCACGTCGACGTTGTGCACGAAGATACCGCCGCCAACGAGGAACATCGCGATGGTGCCCAGGATGCCGAGCGCCTTCATCAACCAGGGCGCGGAGTACACCAGCGCACGCCCCGTCGCAGGCACCAGCACGCCTTGCCGGTGGCTCATCCACAGTCCGGCGTCATCCATCTTCACGATCGCCGCGACCAGGCCGTAGACGCCGATGGTCACCGCCAGCGCCACCACCGACAGCGTCACCGAGCGGGTCAGCAGCGCTTCGTTGGCGACCACGGCCAGCGACAGCACGATGATCTCGGCGGAGAGGATGAAGTCGGTGCGGATCGCGCCGCGGATCTTCTGCTTCTCCATCTCCTGCGGCGTCTCTTCCGCTTCGAGCACCGCCTGCACGCGCGCCTCGGGATCCGGGCGATCGCCGCGATGGGACAGCTTGTGCACGATCTTCTCGAAGCCCTCGTAACAGAGGTAGGCACCGCCGATCATCATCAGCGGCACCACCAGCCACGGCAGGAACTGGCTGATCAACAGCGCCGCGGGCACCAGGATCAGCTTGTTGACCAGCGAGCCCTTGAACACCGCCCACACCACCGGCAGCTCGCGGGCGGCGCGCACGCCGGCCACCTGCTGGGCATTGAGGGCGAGGTCGTCGCCGAGCACGCCTGCGGTCTTCTTGGTCGCGGCCTTGGTCAGCAGCGCCACGTCGTCGAGCAGGGCGGCAATGTCGTCGAGCAGGGTGAGCAGCGAAGCGCCGGCCATGGGTATATTCGCGAAGTCGTGGGCGCGGATTGTGGCATCCGTCCGTGATGCCGGAAATGACGTCGGGCCAGCGGACGGAACCCCTGGTCGCGGCAAAGAAAAACCCCGCCTCGCGGCGGGGTTTTTCGTGTTGCAGTGAAACGGTGACGCTGGATCAGAAATCCATGCCGCCCATGCCGCCCATGCCACCGCCGCCGCCCATGGCCGGCTCTTCCTTCTTGGGAAGCTCCGCCACCATCGCCTCCGTAGTGATCATCAGGCCGGCGATCGACGCCGCGTTCTGCAGCGCGGTGCGGGTGACCTTGGTCGGATCCAGGATGCCGAACTCGACCATGTCGCCGAACTCGCCGTTGGCGGCGTTGTAGCCGTAGTTGCCCGAACCGTCCTTGACCTTGTTGACGATCACGGAGGGCTCTTCGCCGGCGTTGGTGACGATCTCGCGCAGCGGGGCTTCCATCGCACGCAGGGCGATCACGATGCCGTGGTTCTGGTCTTCGTTGGCGCCACGCAGGTGCTCGATGGCCGCCTTGGCACGCAGCAGGGCCACGCCGCCGCCCGGGACCACGCCTTCCTCGACCGCCGCACGGGTGGCGTGCAGGGCGTCTTCGACGCGGGCCTTCTTTTCCTTCATCTCGACCTCGGTGGCAGCGCCGACCTTGATCACCGCAACGCCGCCGGCCAGCTTGGCCACGCGCTCCTGCAGCTTCTCGCGGTCGTAGTCCGAAGAGGTTTCTTCGATCTGCGCCTTGATCTGCTTGATGCGCGACTCGATGCCACCGGTCTCGCCGGCGCCGTCGATGATGGTGGTGTTTTCCTTGGTGACCTGGACCTTCTTGGCGCGGCCGAGATCGGTGATGGTCGCCTTCTCGAGCGACAGGCCGACTTCCTCGGAGATCACGGTGCCGCCGGTCAGCACGGCCATGTCTTCCAGCATCGCCTTGCGACGGTCGCCGAAGCCCGGGGCCTTGACGGCCACGACCTTGACGATGCCGCGGATGGTGTTGACGACGAGCGTCGCCAGCGCTTCGCCCTCGACTTCCTCGGCGACGATCAGCAGCGGCTTGCCGGCCTTGGCCACGCCTTCCAGCACGGGCAGCAGGTCGCGGACGTTGGAGATCTTCTTGTCGTGCAGCAGGATGAAGGGATCATCCAGCTCGGCCGACATCGACTGCTGGTTGTTGATGAAGTAGGGCGACAGGTAGCCGCGGTCGAACTGCATGCCCTCGACCACGTCGAGCTCGTTCTCGAGACCCGAACCTTCCTCGACCGTGATCACGCCTTCCTTGCCGACCTTCTTCATCGCCTCGGCGATGATGTTGCCGATCACTTCGTCGGAGTTGGCCGAGATCGTGCCGACCTGGGCGATCGCCTTGTCGTCGGCGGTCGGCTTGGAGAGCTTCTTCAGCTCCTCGACGGCGGCCTTGACGGCCTGGTCGATGCCGCGCTTGAGGTCCATCGGGTTCATGCCGGCGGCAACCGCCTTCGAACCTTCGCGGATCAGCGCCTGCGCGAGCACGGTGGCGGTGGTGGTGCCGTCACCGGCGTTGTCGGAAGTGCGCGATGCGACTTCCTTCACCATCTGCGCGCCCATGTTCTCGAACTTGTCGGCGAGCTCGATCTCCTTGGCGACGGACACGCCGTCCTTCGTGATCGTCGGCGAGCCGAAGCTCTTCTCGAGCACGACGTTGCGACCCTTCGGGCCGAGGGTCGCCTTGACGGCGTTGGCGAGCGTGTTGACACCGCGCAGCATCTTGGAGCGCGCGTCTTCGCCGAAGCGGATTTCCTTGGCAGCCATTGTTTGAAGCCTCGTAATTGGGGATTGGTGACTGGTGATTGGAAGAGCGGGAAGCGAAAGCGGTCGGGGATACGGGATGGCCGGGTTCGTCAGCGCGCTGGCTGTGACGAATCACCAATCACGAATCACCGCCGTCATCTGCTTCAACCGAGGATCGCGAAGATGTCGTCTTCCTTCACCACCAGGTAGTCGGCACCGTCGAGCTTGACCTCGGTGCCGCTGTACTTGCCGAACAGCACCTGGTCGCCGGCCTTCACCTTCGGCGCGCGCAGGTTGCCGTTGTCGAGCACCTTGCCCTCGCCCACGGCGACGACTTCGCCCTTGATCGGCTTTTCGGTGGCCGAATCCGGAATCACGATGCCACCGGCCGAGACTTTCTCTTCCTCGGTACGCTTGATGACCACACGGTCGTACAGCGGCTTGATATTGCTCATGTCAATCCTCTTAAGTGATTGATTGGGTTGAAGAATGGCGGCGATCTTAGCACTCGCACCGGGAGAGTGCCAAGGCCGCGGGCGGCAAAGGCCCGGCGAGCCGGGCACGGACGCTGATATGGCGGGCATTCAGCCCGTTTCAAGGGTTGCCGGAGAAATTTTTTGTCAGTTCTGGCGGGCCTGTGCCCGCGGGTGCACTGCCGCACGGCGGCTGAGCAGTCGGGCGGACTCAGAACCGCCAGGCCGCGACCACCATGGTCTCGCCGTCGTTGGGCTGGTGGAGGCTGGCGTTGGAGATGTGCCGCGCCAGCACCGAGAACCGCTCCCAGCGCCAGCCAACGGTGCTGATGAACTGCGGGTCGCCGGACAGTGCATCGGTGTGCCCGGTCTGCACGCCGACGCCGAAGCCCAGGGTCAGCCCGTTGTCGGTGCGGTCGTAGCGCAGACCGGCGTGGCCGACGGTCACGTCGTCCACGAGGTCGTGGCGGGTGTCGTCACGACCGCGCACATGCACCACGCCGAGTTCCCAGTGCAGCAACGCATTGTCGAGCGCGCGGAATTCCGGCAGCCACGCGGCGGCCACCACCGGCGTGACCTCGTTGTCGCGCGTCCACGAGGGGCCGGCGCTGAGTTCGAACTGCGATTGCGCAGCCGCCGGAAACGCGGCGGCCGCGGCGATCGCGACGGCGCACAGCGCCGGAAAACGGATCCTGGGCATGGGGGAAGGCATTAGTGAACCGGGGAGTGCAGATTGTAGGCCGCGGCGGCGTGAGGACACGGCAACGTGTACGCCACGCTTAAGCGGACGGCGCGGGACGGTGGGCTACCCTATGCGGCCTGCCCGCTGCGCGTACCTGCCTTGTCCGTCCTGCTCTGCCTGTCCACGTGCCCAGACCGCGCGACCGCCGACCGGATCGCCGAAGCATTGGTGGACGAGCGGCTCGCCGCCTGTGTCTCGCTGTTGCCGGGTGCGCAATCGGTCTATCGCTGGGAGGGCCGCGTCGAGCGCGGCGAGGAAGTGCAGCTGCTGATCAAGACCACGCACGACGCATTCGCCGCCCTGCGCGAGCGGCTGTGTGCGCTGCACCCGTATGAAGTGCCGGAGCTGATTGCGTGCGAAGCGGTGGACGGCCTACCCGCCTATCTCGACTGGATCGCGGCCGAAACCACGGGGCATCGCGGCTGATGCGCATCGCGGGCTGGTGGCGCGCGCTCGCACTGGTCGCACTGGCGACGCTTTGCGGCGTGGCGCAGGCAGCACTCGACGTCGACGACCTGCTGCCGGTGGACGACGCGTTCGCGTTGCGCGTGCAGGCGCCGGACCGCGAGCACATCGAGTTCGACTGGACGATCGCCGACGGCTACTACCTCTATCGGCACCGCATGGGTGCCGAAGCCGACGGCTTCCCTGCCGGGGGCCTGCAGCTTCCCGATGGCAAGCGCCATGTGGACGAGTTCTTCGGCGAGGTCGAGACCTACCGCGGCCGCATGCGCGCCAGCCTGCCCGGCACCGCCGCGGATGGTCGCGACCGCCTGGTGGTGCGCGTGCGGTTCCAGGGCTGCGCGGATGTGGGCATCTGCTATCCGCCGCAGACGCGCGAGATCACCGTGGCGCTGCCCGACAGCCCTTCCGCCAGCGGTCGCGCCGGCTTTGCCGCGCTCGGACGGAGCCTGCTCGGCACCGGCACCCCGGCACGCGGCGTCGCCGATGCCCTGCGCACCCAGGCGCTGCCGCTGCCGGAAACCCGCGCCTTCGGCTTCGACGCCATCGCCGATGGCGGCGACCGCCTGCTGCTGCGCTTCGTGCCCGCGCCCGGCTATTACCTCTATCGCGATCGCAGCGGGTTCGAGGTGCGCGGCGACGGCATCACCGCCGGCACCCCGCGCTGGCCCGCGGGCGTGGACCACCACGACGAGCACTTCGGCAACGTAGTGGTCTATTTCGATCCGGTCGACGTCGAGCTGCCGCTGCAGCGCCGGCATGGCGACGCTGCCACGGTGGCGCTGACCGCGACGTTCCAGGGTTGCCAGGCCGACGGCATCTGCTATCCGCCGATGACCCGGACGGTCGAGGTCGCGCTGCCGGCCTCGCAGACGTGGACGGCATCCGCCGCTTCCACGCCCGCCACGCCGGCAGTCGATGCGCGCACGGCTCCAGCCACGTCCGCGGATGCGGAGGAGGCCGTCGACAGTCGCGCCAACCCTGCCCGCGAAACGCCGCCCGCGGACCCGATCACGTCCGCATCCGATGGCGCCCTCCCCGCCCGCGCCGGCGGCAGCCTCGCCGGCGCGCTGCTGCTGGCGCTGCTGGGCGGGCTGCTGCTCAACCTGATGCCCTGCGTGCTGCCGATCCTGTCGCTGAAGGTGGTCGGGTTGGCGTCGAGCGGCGGCAGCCGGGCCAGCGCGCGCCGGCATGCACTCTGGTACACGGCGGGCGTGCTGGTCGCGTTCGCATCGGTGGGCCTGCTGGCGATCGGCCTGCGCGCGACCGGCCAGGCGCTGGGCTGGGGCTTCCAGCTGCAGCAGCCGTGGTTCGTCGCCGCACTGGCCTACCTGGTGTTCGCGGTCGGGCTGGCGCTGTCGGGCGTGTTCACGCTGGGCGGCAGCATCGGCGGCGTGGCGCAGTCGCTGGGCAGCCGCACCGGGCCTGCCGGCGATTTCTTCACCGGCGTGCTCGCCTGCGTGGTCGCGAGCCCGTGCATCGCGCCGTTCATGGGTGGCGCGCTGGCGTTCGCGTTCGCCAGTTCCGGCGTGGCCGCGCTGGGGGTGTTCCTGGCGCTGGGCCTCGGGCTGGCGCTGCCGTTCCTGCTGGTGGGCTTCGTGCCGGCGCTGGCCGACCGGCTGCCGCGCCCGGGCCCATGGATGGAAACACTGAAGCAGGCGATGGCGTTTCCGATGTACCTCACCGCGGTCTGGCTGGTGTGGGTGCTGGGCCGCCAACGCGGCGTCGATGCGATGGCGCTGGTGATCGGCGGGCTTGCCGTCCTCGCGCTTGCGCTGTGGTGGTTCGAGCGCCGTCGCTGGCGCGGCGGCCGCGTGGCACCGGCGCTGGCCCTGCTGTTGGCAGTGGCGGCGCTGTGGCCGGTCGCGGGCGTCGAGCGTTTCGGGCCGCCGGCGCCAGGCACCGACATGCGGGAACCGGGCACCGTCGCCTATTCCGCGGAACGCCTGGCCGCGCTGCGGGCGGCGGGGACGCCGGTGTTCGTCAACATGACCGCCGACTGGTGCGTGACCTGCAAGGCCAACGAGCGCCGGGTGCTGTCGCGCGACACGTTCCGCGACGCGCTCGCCGCAACCGGCGCGACCTACATGGTCGGCGACTGGACCCATACCGACGCCGCGATCACCGCGTTCCTCGAGGAGCACCGTGCCGTGGGCGTGCCGCTGTACGTGGTCTACCCGGCCGACGGCGGACCCGGCGAAGTGCTGCCGACCCTGCTGACCGACGGCATCGTGCTCGAGGCCCTGGCACGCGCCACCGCCCACGGTGCGCCATGAGGACCGGGCTGGTCATCGGCGTGGCTGTGGCGGCGGGCCTGCTCGGGCTTGTCGCTGCACTGCTGGGCTCCGGTCCCGGCCCGCTGTTGCGCACCGATGCGGGACAGCGCGTGGCCCAGGCCGCGCTGCAGGCCGCCGCCCCTGCGGCGCCCGAAGGCGTCGCCACCGCGCGCCGTGGCGCAGCCGTGCCCGGCTTTACCGTGCCCGCCCTCGATGGCGACGCCTATGCCCTGCCCGGTGATTTCGCCGGCCGGCCGCTGCTGGTCAACCTGTGGGCGAGCTGGTGCGCGCCGTGCATCGAGGAGATGCCGGAACTCGACCGCTACGCGCGCAGCCAGGGCGCCGAGGGCACCCGCGTGCTCGGCATCGCGCTCGACGACGCCGACGCGGTGCGTGCCTTCCTCGAACGCATCCCGGTCGATTACCCGCAGGCGCTCGATGTGCCGGGACCGGCCGATGCCGGCGTGCGGCTGGGCAATCCGCGCGGGGTGTTGCCGTACTCGGTGCTGATCTCCGCTGACGGCCGCCTGCTCAAGACCCGCATCGGCCCGTTCGAGCACGGCGAGATCGACGCCTGGGCGCGTCACTAGGCAACACTCGGCACCATACGCCCGCGACTGGTCCGGGATTCAAACAAACGTTCAACTTCGGGCAAGTTCGGCGAACTGGACACCATTCCCCCCATGCAGCAGACTGCGCGCCTTGTCATCCCGGCGCGCTGCATGGCGACCCTGCTGCTCCTCCACGGCCCCAATCTCAACCTGCTCGGCACCCGCGAGCCCGGGGTTTATGGCCACGCCACGCTGGCGGAGATCGACGCCGACCTGCGCCAGCGCGCGGAAGCCGCCGGCCACCGGCTGGAGAGCCTGCAGTCGAACGCCGAACACGTGCTGGTCGATCGCGTGCAGGCCGCCGCGGTCGATGGCACCGCCTTCGTGCTGATCAACCCGGCCGCGTTCACCCATACCTCGGTGGCGCTGCGCGACGCGCTGCTGGCGGTGGCGATCCCCTACATCGAGATCCACCTGTCGAACCCGCATGCGCGCGAGCCGTTCCGCAAGCAGAGCTATTTCAGCGACCACGCCGTTGGCGTGGTCTGCGGTTTCGGCGCCGACAGCTACCGCTATGCGCTGGATGCCGCGCTGAAGCAGCTGGCGTCCGCCTGATCCCTTTCCCATCCGATTGCCCGGCCACCGCCGCGCCCGCAACCACGAGGCCACTGATGGACCTGCGAAAGATCAAGAAGCTCATCGACCTGCTCGAGGAGTCGAACCTCACCGAGATCGAGATCAAGGAAGGCGAGGAGTCGGTGCGCCTGTCGCGCAACCCGACCGGCACCCCGCCGACCTACGCGCCCGCGCACGCCACGCCGCAGCCCGCGCGGGCAGCCGAGCCGGTGATGCCGATGGCGTCCCCGGTCGACGCCGCCACCGGCGGTGGCCGCGCCACGGACAACGCGGGCGCCGGCCCGGCCATGCCTGACGGCCACAAGGTGCTCTCGCCGATGGTCGGCACCTATTACGCGTCGCCGTCGCCGGACAAGCCGCCGTTCGTCACCGTCGGCCAGCAGGTCAAGGCCGGCGAGACGCTGGGCATCATCGAGGCGATGAAGATGTTCAACCCGATCGAGGCCGATGCCTCCGGCACCGTGCTGGCGATCCTGTGCGAGAACGGCCAGCCGGTCGAATTCGACCAGCCGCTGTTCGTGATCGGCTGACCGGTCATGCTCGATAAAGTCGTCATCGCCAATCGCGGCGAGATCGCGCTGCGCATCCTGCGCGCGTGCCACTCGCTCGGCATCCGCACCGTCGCGGTGCATTCCACCGTCGACCGCAACCTCAAGCACGTGGCGATGGCCGACGAGTCGGTCTGCATCGGCCCGCCGCCCTCCAACCGCAGCTACCTCGACATGCCGGCGATCATCGCCGCGGCCGAGGTCACCGATGCCCAGGCCATCCATCCCGGCTACGGCTTCCTCTCGGAGAATGCCGATTTCGCCGAGCGGGTCGAGCAGTCCGGCTTCATCTTCATCGGGCCCAAGGCCGAGACCATCCGCCTGATGGGCGACAAGGTCGAGGCGATCCGCGCGATGAAGGAGGCCGGCGTGCCCTGCGTGCCCGGCTCCGGCGGCCCGCTGGGCGACGACGCGGCGGCCAATATCCGCATCGCGCGCGAGATCGGCTACCCGGTGATCGTCAAGGCCGCCGGCGGCGGTGGCGGGCGCGGCATGCGCGTGGTGCATACGGAGGCCGCGCTGGCCAATGCCATCGCCACCACCAAGCAGGAAGCCAAGGCCGCGTTCGGCAACGACATGGTCTACATGGAGAAGTTCCTCGAGAACCCGCGCCATGTGGAGATCCAGGTGCTGGCCGACGGCCAGGGCAATGCGATCCACCTCGGCGAGCGCGACTGCTCGATGCAGCGCCGCCACCAGAAGGTGGTCGAGGAAGCGCCGGCGCCGGGCATCACCGAGGAGCAGCGCGCCGAGATCGGCCGCGTCTGCACCGAGGCCTGCATCCGCATCGGCTACCGCGGCGCCGGCACGTTCGAGTTCCTCTACGAGAACGGCCGTTTCTATTTCATCGAGATGAACACCCGCATCCAGGTCGAGCATCCGGTCACCGAGATGGTCACCGGCATCGACCTGATCCGCGAGCAGCTGATGATCGCCGCCGGGCAGAAGCTGTCGATCCGCCAGGAGGACGTGGTGCTCACCGGCCACGCCATCGAGTGCCGGATCAACGCCGAGGATCCGGAAACCTTCCTGCCGTCGCCGGGCCTGATCCAGCACTTCCATGCCCCGGGTGGCCCGGGCGTGCGCGTGGACTCGCACGTGTACGAGGGCTACCGCGTGCCGTCGAACTACGACTCGATGATCGGCAAGCTGATCGTGCACGGCGCCGACCGCGAGCAGGCGATCTGCCGCATGCGCGTCGCGCTGTCGGAAATGGTGATCGACGGCATCCGCACCAACATCCCGCTGCAGGCGCGGATCATGCGCGACAAGGGTTTCCAGGCCGGCGGGCAGAACATCCACTACCTGGAAAAGCGCCTGGCCGAACGTCGCGACAAGTCGCTGACGATCGGCTGATCGGGTGCGGCCCGCATCGCCGCCGCGGATGCGCCGCGGTGGCGATGCCATCGGACACGCCGCCCCGGGTTTCAGTCCCGCGCCGCGCCCTGCGTCGCGCGGATCTCGCCCGCCGAGGCCGGCAACAACTGCAGCCGGCCCGTCTCGGCGGCATCTTCGGGCGCCGGCCGCTGGGTGCCCGGGATCGGCCGGATACCGGTGCCCGAGGACTGGCTGACCACCATGACGTACTCGCTCGAGCCGTCGGGCCACACCACCCGGAACGCGCTGCCCGGCGGCAGGGTGGCGAACGGCGCGCCGCCCTGTGCGCGGTACGCTGCAGCCAGCTGCGTGGCGCCCAGGCTGCGCGTGTGCTCCGGTGACTCCACCGTCGTCGTCGCCACCTGGGTCAGCTCGCGGTAGTTGTCGGTGAGCGCATCGATCATCACTCCCGCCGCGGTGACCGAATAGGCCGCGAACACCGTCACCCACACCCAGCGTCCGATCCGGCGCGGCCTGCGCGTGCCCGTCTGTCGTCTGTTCATTGCTCCAGCCTCCTGGACACACCCTGCAGCAGTGTGTCCACCATGTCCTCGACCTGTTCCGCCCCCTGTCGCGGAATTGCAGCGTCGTATACGAAATGTGCGAAATCCTGCGTTCCATCACGCGAGCAGATGCCGCCGCTGGCGCAGTACTGGGTCATCAGCGCCGACCCCGGCCCGCAGGCCAGCCCCTGGCGACACGCCGCCAGCTGCCAGGCGAGCTCGGCGAACTGGGTGCCGGCGACCAGGCCGGAAAACGCGCGCTGGCCACTGGCCGCCACGCCCATCCCCGGCGACAGCGCGGAGAACGCCTGCGCATCGCCGGACTGCTGCACCCGTTCGACGAGGTCGCGCAGGTATTCCGGGCTGTCGTCGAGCGGGACGTCCATCGCCAGCAGGCTCGCTTCGGCGGCCAGATGGCCGGCAAGGGCGGCCTGCTCGCGCTGGCGGACGATGCCAGCGACGGTCAACGCATCGACCGGTGCGAACCGTCCGCAGCGCTGGGCGACGCGGTCGCGCGCATTGCGCAATGCGGCGGCGCCGTGACCGCCGAGCTGCGCGAGCACGTCGGTATCGCGCGCATAGCCTGCCGGCGAGGCGGCATAGCCGCCGCAGTAGTCGTGGATGCGGCTGTTGACCCATAGCGCCTCGGCGTCGCCCGCCATCACCGCGGGAGCGAGGTCGCGTGACAGTGCGTACAGATCCGGCGCGCGTTCGAACGCGGCCGCCAGCGTGGCCGCGCGCGGGACCGCCGGCAGCGGTCGTGCCGGGGCCGGCCGTGCAGGCGGTTGCACCTCGATGACCCGGGGGCGATCCGGGAGCGCAGCCATCCGGCGATCCGCGATATCCACCGGCGGGGCGGGCGAGAGCGCCGAGTCCGCAACGGGCGACGGGGCGGCGCCGCCATCGCGCATCCATACCAGGCCGGCGACGAGCACCGTTGCCAGCGCTGCCAGCACCAGGCCACGCGCCAGCGCGCGCCACGGCGCGGCACTGCGCCCGGACGTCACCGTGCCCACCAGCGCGGCCAGCTGCCGCATCCAAGCCTCCGTGGTCACGCCGTGCGGCGTCGTCGCGCCCGGCGTGGCGGCATGGTACGCCATCGTCCCGCGCACGCGCCGGGGTTTACCCTGTCCGGTCCGGAGCCCAAGATGCGCGGCCCCCAGCAGGTCCCCCCGCCATGCCGTACCTCGAACTCTCGCTGTCCTGCACCGAGGACGAACAGCCGCGCTACGAGCGCGCGCTGGACGATGTCGGCGCGCTGGCAGTCACCCTGCTCGATGCCGATGCCGACACCGGCAACGAGCACGCGATCCTCGAACCGGGCGTCGGCGAAACCCCGTTGTGGCGGATGCTGCGGCTCAACGCACTGTTCGCCCATGGCACCGACCCGCTGATGCTGCTGGCCGCGCTCGAAGCCTTCGATCCGGCACTCGACTGGAGCCGCGCATCGTTCCGCACCGTCGAGGACCAGGACTGGGAGCGCGCGTGGATGGACCAGTACGTGCCGCTGCGCTTCGGCGCGCGCACCTGGATCGTGCCGTGGAACGCGCCGCTGCCGGACGAGGCCGAGGGCACCGATGCCGCGGTGGTGCGGCTCGACCCCGGACTCGCGTTCGGCTCCGGCACCCATCCGACGACATCGCTGTGCCTGCAATGGCTCGATGCGCTGGCGGCCGCGGGCGAGCTGCGGGGCCGGCAGGTGCTCGACTACGGCTGCGGCAGCGGCATTCTCGCGTTGGCTGCGCTCAAGCTGGGTGCCGCCCATGCGGTCGGCATCGACAACGATCCGCAGGCGCTGCTGGCCAGCCGCGACAATGCCGACCGCAACGCGGTGGGCGGGCAACTCGAGGTCGCCACGCCACAGGCGTCGCCGCCCGGCCGCTTCCCGGTCGTGGTGGCCAATATCCTCGCCAGCGCGCTCGATGCCCTGGCCGAGCCGATCGCCGAGCGCGTCGAGCCCGGCGGCCGGCTGGCGCTGTCGGGCATCCTCGACGGCCAGCAGGAAGAGCTGCTGCGTCGCTACCGGCCATGGTTCGAGGCGCTCGCCGTTACCCACGAAGGTGACTGGGTTCGCATCGACGGAGTGCGCCGCCGTGATTGAATAGCGGGGCTCCGGGGGGATCGCGCATGTTCATCAACTGCCCGAACTGCAATGCGCTGGTCGCCACCGACCTGGTGACCGACCAGCCGCCACCGCACTGCCCGCGCTGCGACTACGGCCTGCGCGACGCGGCGGGTCCGCCACCGTCGCCGCCGGCTGTCGATGCAGCGGCTTCGCCCGGCACATCGGCGCCCATGCCGGATCCCTACCGGTTGCTGACGCCGGCACCCGCCGCGGCGCCGGTGCCCGCAGTGCCGCAGGCCGTGCCACCCGCCGTACGCTTCGTGCCACTGCACGAACCGCCGCGCAGCGCCGCACTGGCGCCTCCGCCCTTGCAGGTGCCGGCAACCGGGCCTGCCGCCACGGACCTCACCCCGGACGGCGACACGGCAGCTCCGGATGAGGACGCGACTGCTCCGGCGCGACAGCACGCCGACCGACGCGACGCCGACCCCGCACCCGCGCCTGCGACACCACCGCAGCGGCCTGTCGCTTCCGGGGCCGACAGGCCGACGCCGGACGTGGCACCAACCCCGCGCTCCGGGTTGCCCGCCACGCTGGACGCCGCCACCGGCAGCGAGGGACGCGACCCCGTCGCAATCCCGGCCCCCGTGCCACCACCCTCGCCGGACGCCGTGGCAAACGCGGCACACCCGCCCGATACCACCGTGACCACGGCAGCGCCCGGGGATCGCGCTGGCGCAGCCTCCGCCGTGCGTGTCGCACCCAGCTTCCTGCGCGGCGCCTCGCCCGCCGGCACCACGATGTCGCCGCGCGAGCGCCACGTGCTGCGCATCGCGATTCCCGCACTCGCGCTCCTGCTGCTGCTGCAGCTGCTGCTTGCCGATCAGATCCGCCTTGCCGCTGATGCCACCTGGCGCCCATGGGTCGGCACCGCATGCGCACTCGTGCGTTGCACGCTGCCACCCTGGCATGCGCCCGAAGCCATCGCGCTGGTGCAGCGCGACGTGCGTCCGCATCCGCTCCAGCACGGCGTGCTCCAGGTCAGTGCCACGCTGCGCAACGATGCCGCATACCCGCAGGCCTGGCCGATGCTGTTGCTGACGCTGTCCGACGTCGACGGCCGCCCACTCGGCGCGCGCTGGTTCGCCCCCGAGGAGTATCGGCCGGCCGATGCCGCGGACACGCTCGCGCCCGGTGCCGCGGCGGCGTTCCGGATCGACGTGGTCGAGCCGTCGCCACACACCGTCGCGTTCAACTTCGCGTTCGGCTGAGCGGTTTGGACTTGAAGGGGAGCGGCGCGCTAGACTCGCTGACCCCGTCGCAGGCCCGCTGTTCGTGGGGGTCGGGCCTGCCGGCGGCGCCGTCGCAGTTGCGGAAACCGCCTTGAACACCGCCGATCGCCCAGAACCGTCCAGTCGCGCTGGTCAGCGCACGCCATTGCGCGAACACGTCGCCAATTCCGTGCGCCGCTATATCGGCGATCTCAACGGCAGCGGCACCGACAACCTGTACGAGGTCGCGCTGCGCGAACTCGAAATCCCGCTGTTCGTCGAAGTCCTCAACCACTGCGAAGGCAACCAGAGCCGCGCGGCGGCGATGCTCGGCATCCATCGCGCGACCCTGCGCAAGAAGCTGCGCGATTACGGGTTGACGGTCGCCGACTGAGCGCCCGCTGACGTACGCGCGGACGGCGGGCATCCGCGGCACGGCCGGTACAATGGCCTCCCGCTTCCGCCGCAGATGCCCCGATGTCCGTCGATCTATTGCCCGTGCGCCGGGCCCTGCTGTCCGTTTCCGACAAGACCGGCCTGGTCGACCTGGCGCGTGCGCTCGCCGCGCACGGTGTCGAACTGCTGTCCACCGGCGGCACCGCGACGGCGATCCGCGAGGCCGGCCTGGCGGTGGCCGACGTGGCCGACCTCACCGGCTTCCCGGAAATGATGGACGGCCGCGTCAAGACGCTGCATCCGGTGGTGCACGGCGGCCTGCTCGGCCGCGCCGGCACCGACGATGCGGTGATGGCCGAACACGGCATCGCGCCGATCGACCTGCTGGTGTTGAACCTGTACCCGTTCGAACAGGTCACCGCGCGCGCCGCCTGCACGCTCGCCGAGGCGGTCGAGAACATCGACATCGGCGGCCCGGCAATGCTGCGCTCGGCGGCGAAGAACTTCGCGCGCGTGGCGGTGGCCACCTCGCCCGACCAGTACCCCGGCCTGCTGGCGGAACTGGACGCCAATGGTGGCCGGTTGTCGGCGGCGACGCGCTTCGAACTCTCGGTGGCGGCGTTCAACCGCGTTGCCCAGTACGACGCCGCGATCAGCAATTACCTGTCCGCGGTCACCGATGCAACGGCCGCGGTGCCGACGCGCACGCCGTTCTCCGCGCAGGCCAACGGCAGCTTCGTCAAGGTGATGGACCTGCGCTACGGCGAGAACCCGCACCAGCAGGCGGCGTTCTACCGCGATCTCCACCCGGCCCCGGGTTCGCTGGCGACGTTCCGCCAGTTGCAGGGCAAGGAACTCAGCTACAACAACATCGCCGACAGCGATGCGGCCTGGGAATGCGTGCGCCAGTTCGACGCGCCGGCCTGCGTCATCGTCAAGCACGCCAATCCCTGCGGCGTGGCGGTCGGCGTGGCCTGCGGCGACGCCTACGAACTCGCCTACGCCACCGATCCGACCAGCGCCTTCGGCGGCATCATCGCCTTCAACCGCACGCTCGACGCCGCCACCGCGAAGGCCATCCTCGACCGCCAGTTCGTCGAGGTGCTGATCGCGCCCGACTACGAGGACGGTGCGCTCGAGTACGCGAAGAAGAAGGCCAACGTCCGCGTGCTGAAGATCCCGTTCGCGCCGGCCTCGCCGGGCTTCATCGACACCAAGCGCATCGGCTCCGGCCTGCTGCTGCAGACCGTCGACGATCGCGTGGTGACACGCGACGAACTCACGGTGGTGACGGCGCTGGCGCCGACCGAAGCCCAGTTCGCCGACCTGCTGTTCGCGTGGAAGGTCGCGAAGTTCGTCAAGTCCAATGCGATCGTCTATGCAAAGGACCACCGCACCATCGGTGTCGGCGCGGGGCAGATGAGCCGCGTGTACTCGGCACGCATCGCCGGCATCAAGGCGGCGGATGCGGGCCTGCAGGTCGAGGGCTCGGTGATGGCCAGCGATGCGTTCTTCCCGTTCCGCGACGGCATCGATGCCGCCGCCGAGAACGGGATCAAGGCGGTGATCCAGCCTGGCGGCTCGATGCGCGATGGCGAGGTCATCGCCGCGGCCGACGAACATGGCATCGCCATGGTCTTTACCGGGGTGCGCCACTTCCGCCACTAGCGCAATCGATCGGGTGCGCCGCGGTCGGCGTCGGCCTCCTGACGGACGCGATCACTCCCCGCCGGGCAGTGGCCGTCCCCAACGCCGGTAGCTGTCGGCGATCGCGGTGCGAAGGCGCCTGTAGGGCGCGCTGCGCGGCGCGGCGCCGACCTGTCCGGCGATCTCCGACCACGGCTGCGTGGGCGCCCGGTCGCGCAGCGTGATCACCGTGCGGCAGGGGCGGCCAGCGACCTGCCCGAGGGCGCAGGCGAAATAGAGTTCGCCCGCGGACCAGTGGTCTTCGCGGGCGAGCACTTCCTCCGCCAGCTTTCGCGGCGCGCCGTGGTAGCGCACCAGCTCGTCGACGAAGGCGGGGCGATGGCGCTGCGCATAGCGATCGATATCCACCAGCTGGCCGTCGATCCAGGCATCACCGGTGGCAGGCCCCGCCTCCACCGGCTCCACCGCGTCTGCGGCTTCCACCCGCTCGGCGGATGCCTTCGGTGCTGGCGGCGCGCTTTGTGCGAGGGCCACCGGCATCCAGGCGCCCAGCACCAACAGCAGCGTGCCCCGCAACGCCGGCGGGATGGCGGTGACGACGTTCATTGCGGAACTCCCGACACCGGCTGCAACTCGTGCGCACGGCGTTCACGACTGCCATTGGCCTGTCGCGACTGCAGGCGGCCGTCGCCCAGCAGCGCATAGGTGCGCATGCTGCCTTCGTCGCCCTGCAGGCGGATCAGGCTGTCCTCGTACTGCCAGGCGCCGGCGTCGGCGAATGGTTCGCCGCCACCCTGGAGCAGATAGGTCTCGACCATCTCGAACCGCTGCTGGCCCCCGTCGCGCGACAACACCAGCATGGTGTCGATCGCCTCGCAGTCGGCGCAGCCGTGCAGGCCCTGCCATTCCATCTGCTCCGCTGCGGCAAGCGGTTCGGGGGTCGGGACCCGGCATGCCGCCAGCACGAGGATGGCCAGTCCCGGGAGGATGCACGTTGGTGTACGCATGTGGCGATTGTGCCGCACCACTTGCCGGCCGCGCGTGCACGCGGCCAAGACGTCGCGCTGCCTACGCTTGGTGCCTGCCGCGGTGAGGCGGCCGCAGTTGTCCGGAGTCCCGTCATGTCCAGCATCGAGTCCCCGTCCGCTTCCACCCGTCCACGGCTGCGCCGTTGGGCCGTCGGTGGGCTGGTGGTTCTGATGCTGCTCGCGGGCTATGCAGCTGTGTTGCACCAGCTCAGCGAACAGGTCGGCGCCGGTATCGAAGCCAGCCTGCGTGTGGCACCGACTGTCGAGGACCACCACCACCGGGCCGAGTGATGGCCCGGTGGCGGCGCCCGCCGACAGCGATTACCAGCGGCGGCCCCGCGACTTGCGGTCGTAACGCGGGTCGTAGTATTGCGCCGTGCAGCGCCCGCGGCTGTCGCAGCGCACGTTGCGCGACGGTGCATGGCGGGAATTGTTGCGATGACCCGGCGGGATCCCGTGCACCGGGTGGCGACCGCGGTAGTGCACGACATGCGCGTTGCGCGGCACGTGGCGGTAGTACACCGGACGCCCGTAGCGATCGCGCTCCACGATCAGCCGGTCGTCATAGCCCCCATACCGGTAATGGGGCT
Source organism: Luteimonas yindakuii (assembly GCF_004803715.2). Taxonomy (NCBI): domain Bacteria; kingdom Pseudomonadati; phylum Pseudomonadota; class Gammaproteobacteria; order Lysobacterales; family Lysobacteraceae; genus Luteimonas; species Luteimonas yindakuii. The sequence continues at coordinate 479,214 of NZ_CP039383.2, read as the reverse complement.
TGCCTCCGCGCAGGATGACGTCGGTGGCATCGACGATGACACGCACCAGGTCATCGCTGGCCTGGGCCGGAGCCGGCATCAGCGAAGCGGCACCCAGGCCAACGGCGACGACCAGTGGCGCGATCCAGCGTGCAAGTACGGGCATGAGGTGGCTCCTTTTCGAATCGCACCACGACCATCGCAGTGCGCATCCTCAAACTGCCCTCGCATCCGTGAACGGCAACTGGATCCGGCCGCAACCACGGAAACCCGTTCAGACGTAACCGCTTACAACGCATTCTTCGCCCGCGTGGGCCCGCTATGCGGTGCACGGTGAGCCGTACGCGTTCGCCTCAGGGCTGTGCCGAAGCCATCGCATGCAGGCTGCGCACTGCCGCCGGCAGGCCGTCGAGGCCGGCAAGTTCGCGCCAGCGGCCCTGCAGCGCGAGATCGATCTCCGCCTCGCGCTCGTGCTCCCAGGTCAGGTGGTAGGGCACGTGCACCGCCCAGCCACCGAGCCTCAGCACCGGGGCGATATCCGAGCGCAGCGAGTTGCCGACCATGCAGAACTGCGCCGGCGTCAGATTGAACTCGCCCAGCACGCGGTGGTAGGTGGCATCGTCCTTCTCGCTCACGATCTCGATGCGGCCGAACAGGTCGGCCAGCCCCGACTGGCGCACCTTCGCTTCCTGGTGGAACAGGTCGCCCTTGGTGATCAGCACCACCGCATGCTCGCGCGCCACCGCTTCCACCGCCTCGCGGACATCGGGCAACAGCTCCACCGGGTGGCGCAGCATGTCCTTGGCGATGGCGACGATCGCGTGCAGGTCGCTGGCACTGATGCGCTGCGCGGTGATGTCCACCGCGGCCTCGATCATCGACAGCGCCATGCCTTTGACGCCATAGCCGAACAGCGCCAGGTTGCCTTTCTCGATCGCCAGCAATCGCTCGCGTGCGCGCACGTTGTCGAGGTCGATATAGCCGCCCACGATGCGTTCGAATTCGCCCTGCGCGGCGGCGAAATAGTCTTCGCTGCGCCACAGGGTGTCGTCGGCGTCGAATCCGACGAGGCGGATGCCGCTGCCGCTCGCGGTCTCGGGAGAGGATGAGTGCATCAGCGGATTGTAGGAGGTGCGCCACCACACATGCAGGCACCGGAGATGGCGTAGGCGGCCGTCGCCGCCTCGCGGAGGTGCGTGGCAGCGGCTCGCACGCCCGACTGTTCCTCGCCGACAGGGCCCGCGGCTGCGCGGCGGTGAATGCAATCCCCGTGGCCCACTTCGTTCCTGCATCCGTTCTGCCGCGCTTTGGCACGGGTTACCCTTTCCCTTTCTCCCAGCCGGACGCTGCCATGACCCGACACCTGCTTGCCGCCGCCTGCATCGCCGCACTCGCCGCCTGCAGCGCCGACACCAGCGCCCGTGCGGACGCCGCCACGTCGCCCGCGGCCGATGCCGCGCCCGCCACGACTGCCCCTGCGCGCACGGTCGCCCTGCCTGCGGCCGACGGCCGGCCTTTCGTGACCGAGGACGTGGCCCGGTTCAACGAACCGTGGGCGATGACCTTCCTGCCGGACGGTCGCCTGCTGGTGACCGAGAAGCCGGGTGCGTTGAAGCTCTTCGATCCCGCCAGCGGGCGCAGCAACCAGATCGCCGGCGTGCCCGAGGTCGCCTACGGCGGACAGGGCGGCCTGGGAGACGTGGTCCTGCATCCTGGATTCGCGGACAACGGCCTGGTCTATCTCAGCTACGCCGAAGCCGGCGATGGCGGTGCCGGCGGCGTGGTCGCCCGCGCGCGCCTGCAGATCGACGGCGACGCGGGCCAGCTGCAGGACCTCGCGGTGATCTGGCGGCAGGTGCCGAAGGTGTCCGGCCAGGGCCACTACGCCCACCGGATCGCGTTCGACCGTGACGGCATGCTGTGGATCACGTCGGGCGAGCGGCAGAAGTTCGATCCGTCGCAGGACATGGCGTCCAATCTCGGCAAGGTGATCCGCCTGCATGACGACGGCAGCGTGCCGGCGGACAACCCGTTCGTCGAGCAGGGTGGCGTCGCCGCCCAGGTGTGGTCGCTGGGTCATCGCAATCCACTGGGTCTCGCCTTCGATGCCGACGGCAGGCTGTGGGTGCATGAAATGGGCCCGAAGAACGGCGACGAGCTGAACCTGATCGAGCGCGGCGCCAACTACGGCTATCCCATCGTCTCCGAAGGCGAGCACTACGATGGCCGGCCGATTCCCGACCATGCAACGCGACCCGAATTCCACACCCCCGCCGTGGTGTGGACGCCGGTGATCTCGCCGGCCGGCTTCGTCATCTACGACGGCGAGCGGTTTCCCGACTGGCGCGGTAGCGGCCTGATTGGCGGGCTGTCGTCGCAGGCGCTGGTGCGGGTGGCCTTCGATGGCGATACCGCGCGCGAGGTCGAGCGCTATCCGATGCAGACCCGCATCCGCGAAGTGGAGCAGGCACCCGATGGTGCGCTGTGGCTGCTCGAGGATGGCGGCCGCGGTGCCAGCGGGCGCATGTTCCGGCTGGTGCCGGCTGGCAGCGGCGAGCAGCCCTGACCCGGCGCCTGGAGCGCAGACGGACTGTCGCTGTGTGCGACAGCAGAAGGGCCCGCGCTGCGGGCCCTTCCTTTTGCAATCGCCGGGCGACGCGTCAGTTGTGGATGCGTCGGCAGCGCTGCTCGACGACGCGATCGCCGCGGGCTTCCTGCTGGTTGCCCTGGACATTGCGACCGATCGCACCACCGGCAACGGCGCCGCCGACAGTGGCCAGCTTGCGACCGCTGCCGCTGCCGATCTGGTTGCCGACCAGACCGCCGATCACCGCACCGGCGGCGGTGCCGGCGACGCGATTGGGATCACTGGCGGCGCGCTGGACTTCGACGTCCTCGCAGAGGACGCGGCTGCCGTCGTTGAAGCGGCGCCCTTCGTCCTGCGGGCCATAGGTCTGCGCGTGCGCGGTGCCGAAGGCTGCCAGCGACAGCACGGCGGCGCCGGCGAAGCTGCGGAACTTGTTCATGTCGTTCTCCGCGAAGGTGTGGCGCGATGGTGCGCATCCCGCCGCAAACAGGCGGTGAAACGACGCTGCGAAGATGGCTGCGGCCTTAACCTGCGACGTGGCGATGATGCGTCACCCTCCGGAGACCCTGCATGCACGACTGGCACCACCTGATCCGCGAAGTGGCGGATTTCCCGCGGCCCGGGATCCGCTTCAGCGACATCACTCCGTTGCTCGCGGACGCCCGCGGCCTGGCCGCGGCCATCGACGCGATGGCGGCGCCGTGGCGCGCCACCCGCATCGACGCGGTGGCGGGCGTCGAGTCGCGCGGTTTCATCATCGGCAGCGCGCTGGCGCTTTCGCTGGGTACCGGGTTCGTGCCGATCCGCAAACCCGGCAAGCTGCCGGCGCGGACGCTGCACGAGGAGTACGCACTCGAATACGGCCGTGACCGGCTGGAGATCCATGCCGACGCGCTGTCCGCCGGCCAGCGCGTGCTGCTGGTCGACGACGTGCTCGCCACTGGCGGCACCCTCGTCGCCAGCGTGCGCCTGCTGCGGCGCCTCGACGTGGAACTGGTCGGCGTCGGTGTACTGGTGGAACTCGACGCCCTGGACGCACGTACGCGCTGGCCCCATCCCGACATCACGCTGGAGTCGGCATTACGTTACTGAGCAGGGACAGGTACGACGTACGCCGCTGCCCCGGGTGCCGCTGAAATGAAAAGCCCCCGGCACTGCCGGGGGCTTTCCTTCAAACCGCCAGACTCAGTTGTGGCGGGCCTGCAGCGTCACGTTGCTGTAGGCACGCACGCCAACCAGCTTGATGTAGTACGTGCCGGCCTGCGGATTGGCCACACGCACCGTCTCGCTGTTGCCCGGACGGGTGGAGCTGTAATCCGCGTCGCCCGCGGAGGGCTCCTCGTCGAAGCTGACATACAGCGACACGTCGCCGCTGCCGCCACTGGTGCTGATGCTCAGCGGCCCGCTGACGCCTGCGGGAACTTCGATCGCGTAGAGCACCTCCGAACCCGCCGCACCGCTCAGGCCCGGCACCGGCACCTTGTTCTGGATCGTGGTCGCATCCGGCCCGCACACCTCGACTTCCGGATCGCACGGCACCTCGGTGGCCTTCTCCAGCAGCGCCTCGAGGTCGAGGATGCCTGCGCCCATCGGGGTGGAGGCCGGGATCGCCACCGGGAACGCTCGCGCCGTCTCCTTCAGCAGGTCGCGCATGTCCTGCCAGCCCAGCGGCTCGTCGACGACCGCCTGCACCAGCGCAGCGGCGGCGGCAACATGCGGCGACGCCATCGAGGTGCCCGCCATGCCGCGCAGGATCCAGTTGCCAGCGACCGGGCCCTGCTGGCCGCCGTTGGTGACCTGCCAGATGTAGCCGTTCGGGTTGCCGTCGACCGAGCCACCGCCACCGGGCGCCGACAGGTCGACGCGCGCGCCGTAGTTCGAGTAGCCGGCCTTGCCGCCGGTGATGCGGGTGGCGCCGACACTGATGACGCCATTGCAGGCCGACATCGTGTAGTTGGCCGCATTGCCGTTGGCGTTGCCGGCGGCGACGACGATGATCGAACCGGCAGCGTTGACCTGGTTGATCGCGTCCTGGTACAGCGCCGGGCAGGTGGTCTGGCCGCCGCTGCCGAGGCTCATGTTGAGGACTTCGGCCGGGTTGGTGTTGGCCGGCAGGCCCGGGACGCTGATGCCCGCCGCCCACAGCATGCCGTCGGAGATGTCGCTGCCGAAGCCGCCGCACGAGCCCAGCACGCGGATCGGCATCACCTGCGCGTCGTGCGCGATGCCGGCCAGCCCGGTGCCGTTGTTGGTTTCCTGGGCGATGGTGCCGGCGACGTGGCTGCCGTGCCACGAGCTGACGTCCGCCGGATGCGGCGGCGCGCCGAGCTGGGTGCAGTAGTTCTCTTCCACCCAGTCACCGAGGTCCCAGCCACCGGCCACGCGGCCGTCGGTGGCACGGCGCGACACCCGGCGGTCGCTGATCATGTCGTAGCCGGGGATCACGTTGTTGGCGAGGTCGAGCGTGCCCTGCACGATGCCGGTGTCGAGCACCGCCACCACCACCCCTTCGCCGGTCGAGGTCTCCCATGCCTGCTCGGCGCGTACGCCGCCGGCCGGGTTGTAGAAGTTCCACTGGTACTGCGCGTAGTTCGGATCGTTCGGCGCTGCCGCCGGGGCGGCCATGCCCATGTGCTGGTACAGCAGGTCGGGCTCGGCCGAGACCACCGCGGGATCGGCGGCGAGTTCGCGCAGGAAGCTCGCCGATTCCGACGCGCTCAGGCGACGCGAGGTGGTGACCACGTGCCAGCCCGGCGCTGCGGTGCGCCGCAGCACCTGCGCCGAGACCGCGGCTCGTGCGGATGCATTCGCCGTGGCCTGCAGCGGGCGGTCGAGGCCGGCGCGGCCGAGCGCGTTCTTGAGTGCGGCCGCCTGCGAGCGCGCCGCGGAATCACGGTACTTCACGACGTAGCGGTCGCCGGTGGTGGCGACCGCGGGGGCGGTCGACGGCTCGCTGACGCGGGTGCCGGCAATGCGGTCGGACGCGGATACGCCCATGCCGACGCTGCCGACGAGGATCGCTGCCGCCACCGCCATGCTGATCTTGCTCTGCTTCATCACGTTCGTGCCTCTCTGGAGTTGGGTGCTGCGCTTGTGCGGTCCGTCGTCGCGCCGCCGCGGACCGTCTGGAATTCCCGTGACGCGTACCGGGCGGCCGGCCGGCGGGCCGACCACCCCTGACCATCACCAGCCGAAGCCCGCGCCGAGGCCGACCGATTTCTCGTCGCCGCTGAAGGCACCGCCGACGGTCACCGTGGCGCGCTCGCTGATCGCCCGCTGGTAACCGATCGACAGCGCGCTTTCGCCGCTCTGGAAGCCCACGCCGACGCCGACCCGGTTCTGCGTGCGTACGCCCGCCGCGCTCGTGGCCATGTTGAGCATCGCGGCGTTCATCGCGCCCTGGCGGTCCATGCGGCGGTCGACATCGTCGAAGCGGCGTTCCACGTCGCCGCGGAATGCCTCGAAGTTGTCGTCCCATGCGGCGAACTTCGCATCCGTGTAGGCGTTCGCCGAGCCCAGGGTCTGGGTCGCGGTGCTGCGCACCTGGCCCACGTTGGCGGCATCGGTATCGACCGTGCCGGCGGCCACGTTGGTCACCTGGCGCTCGTTGCCGGTGCTGCCGACCGAGACGGTGTTGGCGCGGTTGGCGACCGAGCCTTCGCCCAGCGCCACCGAATTGGTGGCGGAGGCCACGGCGCCCTCGCCGATGGCCGTACCCGCCGTGCCCACCGGAGCCGTCAGCGTGCCGCCACCCGCGGCGGCCGCCTGCGCGCCGCCGACCTGGACGGGACCACCCACCGACATCGCACGCGGTGCCCCCGATACCGTCGCCGTGCCCACGGCCGGCACCTCGTCGGCATCCGCATCGGAAGCAACGCCGCTGTCGTCAACCATGGCGATGCTGGCATCCCCCGCAGTTGCCGCGGCCGCATCGGGAGCTGCCACATCGGTACTGGCATCGCCGTTCGCGTCACGTGGTGTCTGCAGCGCGGCCACATCGGACTGCAGCGCCGCAGTGGTCGCAGCGACGCTCGCCACGTCCTGCTCCATCCACGACATACGGCTGGTGAGCGAGCCGATCTCCGCATCCAGTGCACCGATCGCGTCACCGACGCTGAAGTAGTTGCCGCCCTGTACCGTGTAGACGGGCGCGATGAGATTGCCGAACGCCGTGACTCCCGCCCCTCCACCCAGTGCTTCGGCCGTGCTCGACATCGCACCGAACAGTTGCCCACCGGTGATGGCATCCCTGCTACCCGCTGTCACCGCACCTGCAGCGAGGTTGGTCAGCCGGGTCCCGTTGGTGCCATCCAGCGTGACCACCGAGCGCGACTCGTCGTCGTACCGCACCGCACTTTCGGCGACCGAATTGAGCTGCGCAACGTTGACGGCGTCGGTGTCCTCGGTGCCCTCTGCCACGTTGGTGATCTGGCGGTCGACTGGCTGGTGGACCACGCCGTACTCGTCGGTCCACGCCTGTCCTGCTCCCACCGAGATGGTGCCGGCCCGATCCGCCAGCGAGCCACCACCCAGCGCCACGCTGTCCGCCGCGGCCGCGAATGCATTCGCGCCGATCGCGACGCTGTTGATGCCATCGCGGCCGACCGTGGCGCGCCAGCCCTGTGCGATGGCGTTGTCGGCCAGGCTGAGCGTCCCCCGGCCAAGCGCGACCGAATTGTTGCCGTCGGCCAGGCTGGTCGCGCCGAGAGCCATCGCGTAGTTCTCGGTGGCCAGTGCGCCGCGACCGATCGCAACCGCGCTGATGCCGTCCGCCCAGGTGTCCATACCCAGTGCCGTGGCACCGCCGTCTGCAGCCCACGCGCCGTAACCGAACGCGGACGCATTGCTCGCAGTCGCCCAGGCCGAGGTGCCGAAGGCGGTGGCTCCGTTGGCCGTGGCCCACGCGTAGGCGCCGGTCGCGGTGGCATCGCCCCCGCTGGCCCATGCATTGCTGCCGATGGCCGTGCTCCATTCGCCGGTCGCACGCGACTTGAACCCGCTCGCGGTGCTGTTGCCGCCCAATGCCTGGGCCCCGCTACCGAAGGCAGCTGCGCTTGCGCCTGTCGCCAGCGCACCGGCACCCACAGCCGCGGCATCCACCCCGGCCTGCGTGGCAACGAGCTCAGGATTCCCCTCGTCGTCGGTGATCGGCGAATTGAACTGGTCATAGGCCTGACCAGGGCCGCCCACCGCGACCGACCCCGCCTCGGCGCTGCTGTTCATGCCGACGGCGACCGCGTTGTCGCCCAAAGCCGTCGCGCCACTACCCACCGCCGAGGAGCCCGCGCCGAAGGCGCTGCTGCCAGCACCGACCGCGGTGCTGTAATCGGCCTCGGCATAGGCGTCCGAGCCGGCCGCGGTGGCGTCCTCGCCCAGGGCGTAGGCCTCGCCGTCGCCGGTGGCGCGGAAGTAGCGGGTGTCGGCGGTGGCCGCTTCCAGCTGCGACACGTTCACCGCGTCGGTGGCCTCGGTGCCGGCGGCGACATTGGTGATCTGGCGCTCGGCACCGGCCGCACCCACCGACACAGTGTCGTCGCGATCGGCCACCGAACCCTGGCCCAGCGCCACGCTGCCATCGGCCAGCGCTTCGGAATCCGAGCCCAGCGCCAGGCTGTTGTCGCCGAGCGCACTGGCGAAGTTGCCCAGGGCGGTGGAGTTGAAGCCGGCCGCATAGGCGGCACCACCGACGGCGGTGGAGAAATCACCGGAGGCCTCGGTCGGGATCAGGCCGAAGAACGCCCCGCCCACGGCGACGCTGTTGTCGCCGCTGGCGATCGCGTTGGCACCGACGGCAGTGGCGTCGAAGTTGGAGGCCAGTGCGCCGAAGCCCACCGCGGTGCTGGTATCGGCCGAGGCTTCCGCGCCATAGCCCAGCGCGGTGGCGCCGAAGCCGGTGGCGGTGGCATAGCTACCGTAGGCCGACGCTGCATCGGCGGAAGCCTCGGAACGGAACCCGCTGGCGGTGGCCTGGGTGCCGGAAGCACTCGCCTCCGCACCGGTGGCGGTGGCGTAGGCACCTTCGGCGACCGCATCGGCGCCGGTGGCGGTGGCGCTGACCTCGCCCGCATAGGCGCCGGTGCCGAGCGCGGTGCTGGATTCGGCCCAGGCTTCGGCGAAGGCACCCAGCGCCACCGAGTTCACCCCGGCGCCGACGGTGCTGAAGCCGATCGCGGTGGCGCCGGCTTCCAGCGCGAATGCGCTGCTGCCGAACGCGGACGAACCCTCGCCCTGCGCCTGCGCGGCCGAGCCGACCGCCGTTGAATAGTCACCGTCCGCCGCGGCATCGGAGCCGGCCGCAACGGCCTCTTCGCCGGTGACCCACGCTTCGCCCTCACCGGTCGCCTTGAAGTAGCGGCTGGTTTCTTCGGCGACATCGGCAACTGCGTTCAACTGCGCGACGTTGACCGCATCGGTATCTTCCGTGCCTGCCGCGACATTGGTGATCTGGCGCTCGTCGCCCGCGCGACCGACGGACACGGTGTCCGCACGATCGGCAAGCGAGCTCGCGCCCAACGCCACGCTGTTCCCGGCAAGCGCGAATGCGCTCTCGCCGACCGCGGTCGCGCTGGTGGCGTCGGCCCAGGAATTCCAGCCCACGGCGGTGGTGTAGTCCTCGGTCGCCCAGGCGCCCGCACCGAACGCAGCCGCCCCCGTGCCGGTGGCCTGTGCGGGGATGAAGCCGAAGAACGTGGTGCCGCCGACCGCAACGCTCTCGTCGCCGGTGGCGACGCTGTATTCACCCACCGCGACGCTGCCCACGCCCGACGCGCTTGCCGCCACGCCGACCGCGGTCGCGTAATCGCTGGACGCTGCCGCGCCGTAACCGAGCGCAGTGCCCTGGTAGCCGGACGCATCGCTGAAGCCACCGAACGCGGAGGCGTAATCGCCCGACGCCGAACTGCTGTAGCCGGCGGCGATCGCCTGGCCGCCCGCGGCATCGGCACCCGCGCCAACCGCGGTACCGAGGAAACCGCTGGCCTGGGCGCCCGCACCGAGCGCCGATGCGCCGAAACCGGTCGCCGAGGTGGCCTGGTCGAGGACCACGCCGCCCGCAGCGTCCTCGTAGTACAGCCAGCCGCCCAGAGCCGTGCTGGAATCACCCTCGGCCACGGCGTTGTAGCCCGACGCGAAGGCATAGGTGCCCCATGCGGTCGCGCCGCTGCCGACCGCCGTCGAGCCGACGCCATAGGCGCTGCTGCTCGAACCCAGCGCCGTGGCGTAGTCCGCCTCGGCGAAGGCGTTGGAACCGGCGGCGGTCGCGTCCACGCCTTCGGCAAAGGCCTCGCCATCGCCGGTGGCGCGGAAATAGCGCGTGTCCGCGGTGGCCTCCTCCAGCTGGCCGACGTTCACCGCATCGGTGGTCTCGGTGCCGGCGGCGACGTTGGTGATCTGGCGTTCGGCACCTTCGGAACCCACCGACACGCTGTTGTCGCGATCGGCCAGCGAGCCCTGGCCGAGTGCGACCGCGCCTTCCGCCGTGGCCACCGCGTCGGAGCCGAGCACGACGGTGTTGTCGCCGTAGGCTTCGGCGAAGTTGCCGACCACGGTCGAGTTGTAGCCCGCCGCATACGCGGCACCACCGATGGCGGTGGAGAAGTCGCCCGAGGCCTCGGTCGGCAGCAGGCCGAAGAAGCCTGCGCCACCCACGGCGACGGAGTTGAAGCCAGTCGCCTGCGCGCCCTGGCCGACCGCGGTGCTGGTATCGCCCGCGGCCACGCTGTCGGAACCGACCGCAAGGCTGCTGGAACCCGACGCCTCGCTGAAATTGCCGAGCGCGGTGCTGTTGAAACCGGAGGCGATCGCGTAGCCGCCGACGGCGGTGGTGTAGTCGTCGGTCGCCTGTGCGAGGAAACCGAAGGCGGCGGACGTATCACCGCTGGCGATGCTCTCGGCACCCACCGCGGTTGCGCCCTCGCCGGAGGCGTCGGCGAAGAAACCGACGGCTGTGGCCTCGATGCCCGACGCCTCGGCCAGCGCACCGGAAGCCAGGCTGCCGTCGCCGGTAGCAACCGCACCTGCGCCGGTGGCCGTCGACAGCTCGCCGGAGGCCAGGCTCTCGGCGCCCAGTGCGATCGAGTATTCGCCGGCCGCTTCGGCAAGCGCACCCAGCGCCAGCGCGTTGGCCGCCGACGCGGTGGCATTGAAGCCGATCGCGGTGGCATTGGTTTCGAGTGCGAACGCGCCGCTGCCGAACGCGGAAGCGCCGTCGGCCAGCGCCTGCGCGGTGGAACCGACCGCGGTGCTGTAGTCGCCATCGGCCGCTGCGTTGGAACCTGCGGCGACGGCTTCGTCGCCGGTCACATGGGCTTCGCCTTCGCCGGTCGCCTTGAAGTAGCGCGCGGTGCCCTCGGCGACGTCCGCGACCGCATCGAGCTGGGCCACGTTGACCGCGTCGTTGGCATTCACACCGGCGGCGACATTGACGATCCGCCGCGTGGCCGGGTGGCCACCGGTGCCGGTGCCGTTGCCCACCGAGACCACGTTGGCCTCGGTGGCCCGCGACCCCGCACCCAGCGCCACGCTGCTCTGGCCGTTGGCCCATGCGTTCAGGCCGATCGCGGTGGCATTGGTGCCGCCGTAGGCGAACGAGTCGCGGCCGATCGCGGTGGAGCCCGCCGAGGTCGCCCAGGCGAACTGGCCCACGGCGGTGGTGTTGTCGGCGGTGGCCCAGGCCGAGCCGCCGAGCGCGGTGGTATTGAGGTTGGTGGCGCGCGATGCGGTGCCGGCGGCGAGGCTGGCGTTGCCGCTGGCGGTGGCGGTGTTGCCCAGCGCGGTGGCGTTGAGGCCCGAGGCCACGCTGCTGATGCCCACGGCGGTGGTGCGGGTGTTGCTGGCTTCGGCACCGTAGCCCAGCGCGGTGGCGAAGTCGCCGGTGGCTTCGGTGAAGCCGCCATTGGCGGTCGCGGCCAGGCCGGTGGCCTGGCTGTTGTAGCCGGTGGCGGTCGCCTGGGTGTTGCTGGCCACGGCGGCGGCACCGGTAGCGGTGGCGAAGGCGCCGGCCGCCTGTGCGCCGGCACCGAAAGCCGAGGCGCCCTCACCGCTGGCGGTGGTGGCCTGGTCGAGCAGGACCTCTCCGGTGGTGGGATCGACGTAGTACAGCTGGCCGCCGACCGCGGTGCTCGAGGTGGCCTCGGCCACCGCGCCGTAGCCGGACGCGGTCGAGAACTGGCCCGCTGCGAGGGCACCGGTGCCGAACGCGGAGGCACCCTCGCCCAGCGCGCTGCTGCCGGCGCCGACCGCGGTGCTGTAGTCGGCCTCGGCATAGGCGTCCGAGCCGGCCGCGGTGGCGTCCTCGCCCAGGGCGTAGGCCTCGCCGTCGCCGGTGGCGCGGAAGTAGCGGGTGTCGGCGGTGGCGGCTTCCAGCTGCGACACGTTCACCGCGTCGGTGGCCTCGGTGCCGGCGGCGACGTTGGTGATCTGGCGCTCGGCACCGGCCGCACCCACCGACACGGTGTCGTCGCGATCGGCCACCGAGCCCTGGCCCAGCGCCACGCTGCCATCGGCCAGCGCTTCGGAATCGGTGCCCAGGGCGAGGCTGTTGTCGCCGAGTGCGCTGGCGAAGTTGCCCAGCGCGGTGGAGTTGAAGCCGCCCGCATAGGCGGCACCACCGACGGCGGTGGAGAAATCACCGGAGGCTTCGGTCGGGATCAGGCCGAAGAACGCCCCGCCCACGGCGACGCTGTTGTCGCCGCTGGCGATCGCGTTGGCGCCGACTGCAGTGGCGTCGAAGTTCGAGGCCAGCGCACCGAAGCCCACGGCGGTGCTGGTATCGGCCGAGGCTTCCGCGCCATAGCCCAGCGCGGTGGCGCCGAAGCCGGTGGCGGTGGCATAGCTGCCGTAGGCCGACGCTGCGTCGGCGGAAGCCTCGGAACGGAACCCGCTGGCGGTGGCCTGGGTGCCGGAAGCACTCGCCTCCGCACCGGTGGCGGTGGCGTAGGCACCTTCGGCGACCGCATCGGCGCCGGTGGCGGTGGCGCCGATCTCGCCCGCATAGGCGCCGGTGCCCAGCGCGGTGCTGGATTCGGCCCAGGCTTCGGCAAAGGCACCCAGCGCCACCGAGTTCACCCCGGCGCCAACGGTGTTGAAGCCGATCGCGGTCGCGCCGGCTTCCAGCGCGAATGCGCTGCTGCCGAACGCGGACGAACCCTCGCCCTGGGCCTGCGCGGCCGAGCCGACCGCGGTCGAGTCGTCGCCTTCCGCCAGCGCATCCGCGCCCGCGGCCACAGATTCCTCACCCTCCGCCCAGGCGCGGCCTTCGCCGGTGGCCTGGAAGTACTGGCTGGTCTCCTCGGCGATGTCGGCAACCGCGTTGAGCTGGGCGACGTTCACCGCATCGGTGTCGGCGGCACCCGCGGACACGTTGACGATCCGGCGCGTCGCCGGGGCACCGCCGGCCCCGGTGCCGTTGCCCACCGAGACGGTGTTGGCCTGGCTGGCGATCGAACCGTGGCCGATGGCGACGGCGTTTTCCGCGCTGGCCTGCACGATCGCGGCGCGGCCGATGGCGACGCCACCGGTCGCCAGCGTCTGCGCGTTGAAGCCGACCGCCGTGCTCTGCTGCGCGCCGGCACGTGCGTTCGAACCCAGCGCCGTCGACCCGGTCTGCTGTGCGTTCGCACCGGCGCCCAGTGCCGTGGCGTTGGCGGCGCTGGCGCGGCTGTTGGCACCGACCGACGTGGTGCTGCCTGCGGTGGCCTGCGACGACGCGCCCAGCGCCATCGAGTTGGCGCCGGTGGCCTGAGCGGCCCGGCCGATCGCCACCGCCTGCGCGCCGCTGGCACGGGCCTGGCTGCCGATCGCCACCGCGTTCAAGCCGCTTGCGTCTGCCGAGCCGGCCGTGGCGCAACGCGCCAGCAGGCTGGTGTCGAGCACCAGGCAATTGCGGTTCTCGCCCACCGACACCGACTGGCCCATCGCCGCCGGTGCCAGCAACGCGCCCGCCAGCGCGAGGCCGAGCGCCGAGGCCCGCATGCCGTAACCGCGCAGGACGGTATCCGAGGCCTGTACGCCGGCGCTATCGCCCGATGCGAGCTCCGACGCCACGACCAGCTGGTTCAGCGACTTGTTCCAGACCTTGCGGTAGATGCGGTTCATCGATGCGTTCCTTCGAAAGTGGAAGACGCGCCGTCCGTGCGATCTACGGCGGCGTGGTACGGAGCTGGTGGCGAACGGGTCGCCGGGACTGCGAAGTAGCCCGCAGGAAAGGGCGGTCCTCTGCGGGCCGCGCTTCTGCCAAGCTGAATTTCCCCAGAACAGAATATTGGCGCCCGATACTGCGACCGCCTGACGCGGAGAGTCAAGCAGAGGCGTCGGATGTCAATCTGCCGACACAAGGTGACGAGATTCGTCACAAATATGACTGTGCGTGATGGAGGCCCAGCCTTCGGCTCCGGGATTGACCGGACGGCGAGACGGATTTACGTCGTGACGCCGGCCAGCAGCACGACCGGCGCCCGGTGCATCGCAACGCAACAAAAAGCCCGCCTTGCGGCGGGCTCGTTGGATCACCGGGAGGGGAACCCTCAGCCGATCGCGCGACGGGCGTTGCGGAACATCCGCAGCCACGGTGAGTCATCCGGCCAGTCGGCCGGGTGCCAGCTGAAGTTGAGCGTGCGCAGGGTGCGCTCGGGGTGCGGCATCAGGATGGTGGCGCGGCCGTCCACGCTGGTCAGGCCGGCGATCGCATCCGGCGAACCGTTGGGGTTGGCCGGGTACATGGTTGCCGGGGCACCCGAGCTGTCGAGATAGCGCAATGCCACCACCGCCTGGCCGGCATCGACGTCGCTGTCGAAGCGGGCCCGGCCTTCGCCATGGGCGATGGCGACCGGGATCCGCGAACCTTCCATGCCCTGCAGCAGCATTGACGGCGACGCCTCGACACCCAGCAGCCCCATGCGCGCCTCGAACTGCTCGCTGCGGTTGCGCAGGAAGCGCGGCCAGTGCGTGGCACCGGGAATGATGTCCCTGAGCTGCGACATCATCTGGCAGCCATTGCATACGCCGAGCGAGAACGTGCCTTCGCGCGCGAAGAACGCCGCGAACGCATCGCGCAGGTCATTGCGCTCGAGGATCGAGGTGGCCCAGCCACGGCCGGCACCGAGCACGTCCCCGTAGCTGAAGCCGCCACAGGCGACCAGGCCCTGGAAGTCGCCCAGCTGCACGCGGCCGGCGATCAGGTCGCTCATGTGCACGTCGATCGCGCTGAAACCGGCACGGTCGAAGCCGGCCGCCATCTCGGTCTGGCTGTTGACGCCCTGCTCGCGCAGGATCGCCACCCGCGGCCGCACGCCGCGCGCGATGTAGGGCGCGGCGATGTCGTCGGCGGGGTCGAAACCGAGCACCGGTTTCAGACCCGGATCGTCGAAGCGGCGCGCCGCGGCACGTTCCTCGTCGGCACAGTCCGGGTTGTCGCGCAGCCGCTGCAGCGCATGGCTCACCGACCACCACGCATCGAACAGCGCCTCCCAGCGCCACTCCGCAAGGACGTCGCCCTCGTCGAGCACGCGGACCGCCGGCGCCGTGGTCGGGCGCGCGATGCGCTGTGCGCACTCGACGAGCCCATGGCGCGAGACCAGGTCGGCGAACTCGGCACGGTCGCCCACCGCGATCTCCACCACGGCGCCGAGTTCCTCGTTGAACAGCACGCGGAACACGTCGTCGATGCGATCCTCGCCCCAGCCCGCGAGGTCGATGTCGAGGCCGACGTGCGAGCAGAACGCCATCTCGCACAGCGTCGCGAAGGCACCGCCGTCCGAACGGTCGTGATAGGCCAGCAGCAGGTCCTGCTCACGCGCATCGCGCACCAGTTCGAACAGCGCGCGCAGGCGCTCGGGCTGGTCGAGGTCGGGGCAGGCACCGCCGAACGCGCCATGGCACTGCGACAGGATCGAGCCGCCCAGGCGCTGGCGGCCGCCACCGAGGCCGAGCAGCCACAGCTCGGTATCACGACGGCCCGACAGCAGCGGGGTGAGCTGGCGGCGCACGTCGGCCACCGGCGCGAACGCGGTGACCACCAGCGACACCGGCGACACCGCCTTCTGCGCGCCATCCTCGCCCTGCCACTGCGCCTGCATCGACAGCGAATCCTTGCCGACCGGGATCGACAGGTCGAGCGACGGGCACAGTTCCATGCCGACCGCACGCACCGCGTCGAACAGCCGCGCATCCTCGCCGTCGTGGCCGGCAGCGGCCATCCAGTTCGCCGACAGCTTGACCTGCTCGAGCGACGCTACCGGCGCCGCGCAGAGGTTGGTGATCGCCTCGCCCACGGCCATGCGCGCGGCGGCAGCGGGATCGATCAGCGCCAGCGGCGTGCGCTCGCCGATCGCCATCGCCTCGCCGGCAAGGCCGTCGAAGTCCGCCAGGGTGATCGCGCAGTCGGCCACCGGCATCTGCCACGGACCAACCAGCTGGTCACGCGCGGTGAGGCCGCCGACATAGCGGTCGCCGATGGTGATCAGGAACTGCTTGGAGGCCACGGTCGGGTGCGCCAGCACCTTCAGGCCGGCCTCGTGCAGGTCGAGCGTGCGCCCGTTGAGCACCGGCCAGCGCGCCGCGGCCGGGCGCTCGGCATCGCGGTGCATCTTCGGCGCCTTGCCGAACAGCACGTCCATCGGCAGGTCGATCGGGTGAGCGGTGTACGCCGGCGCACCGGTCGCGTACACGGCGTCCACCGTCGCGCCGTAACCCACCACCAGCCGCTCCTCGGCGGTGGCATGGCCGACGACCGCGAACGGGCAGCGCTCGCGGTCGCACAGCGCCGCGAACTCCTCCACCCGCTCGGGTGCGATGCCGAGCACGTAGCGTTCCTGCGACTCGTTGCTCCACAGCTGCATCGGCGACAGCGACGGGTCGTCGCTGGGCACGCGGTCGAGGTCGATCACGCCCCCGACGCCGGAGTCGTGGAGCAGTTCCGGGATCGCATTGGACAGGCCGCCCGCGCCGACATCGTGGATCGACAGGATCGGATTGCGCTCGCCCAGCGCCACGCAGCGGTCGATGACCTCCTGGCAGCGGCGCTCCATCTCCGGGTTCTCGCGCTGCACGCTGGCGAAGTCGAGCGCTTCGTCGCTGCTGCCGCCGGCCACCGAACTGGCGGCACCGCCGCCGAGGCCGATCAGCATCGCCGGACCGCCCAGTACCACCACCGCCGAGCCCGGCTGCAGCGGCAGCTTGGCCACCTGGTTGCGGTCGATGGCACCAAGGCCGCCGGCGAGCATGATCGGCTTGTCGTAGGCCCAGGTGATCCCGGCGTCGGGCTGCGCGAGCTCGAAGCTGCGGAAGTAGCCGGTGAGGTTGGGACGGCCGAACTCGTTGTTGAACGCGGCCGCGCCGAGCGGGCCGTCGAGCATGATCTCGAGCGCCGGCGCCAGCCGGGGATTCAGCGCGCGCGGCTCTTCCCAGGCCTGCGGCAGCGTGGGAATGCGCAGGTGCGAAACGGAGAAGCCGCACAGGCCGGCCTTCGGCTTGCCGCCACGGCCGGTCGCGCCCTCGTCGCGGATCTCGCCACCGGCACCGGTGGACGCACCGGGGAACGGCGAGATCGCGGTCGGGTGGTTGTGGGTCTCGACCTTGATGCAGAACGCACTGTCGACCAGCGGTTCGGCGCGGTATTCCTGCGTCTGCGGGTCGGGACGGAAGCGCCGCGCGGGGAAACCTTCCACCACCGCGGCGTTGTCGCTGTAGGCGGTCAGCGTGTACGCCGGCGTCTGTGCGTGGGTGTGGCGGATCATGCCGAACAGCGACTTCGGCTGCGCCTCGCCGTCCACGGTCCAGCTGGCATTGAAGATCTTGTGCCGGCAGTGCTCGGAGTTTGCCTGCGCGAACATCATCAGCTCGACGTCGGAGGGATCGCGCCCCAGCTGCCCGTAGCGTTCGCGCAAGTAGGCGATCTCGTCCTCGGCCAGTGCAAGGCCCCGCCGCTCGTTGGCGGCATCGAGGGTGTCGAGCGGAATGCGTTCGAGTTCGCCGCGCGCAGGTACCGCGAACAGTCCCGCGGCCTCGTCGTGGCCGGCCAGCAGCGACTGCGTCATCGGATCGTGCAGCAGGCGCTCGAGCGCGATCTCGATCCGGGAACGGGTAGAGCTGTTATCCGGGCCCGTCATTGCCCCGAGACGTGGCGACGGCGCGGGTTCCGCTGCGGCCGGACGCGCGGCCTCGTGCGGCCATCCAGCCACGTCCAGGCGCATGCCGCGCTCGACGCGGTGCACCGGCAGGCCGGCGCCGCGCAGCAGTTCGGTGGTCTTGCTCGCCCACGGTGAGATCGTGCCCAGCCGCGGGGCGACGAAACGCGACACCGCGCCTTCGGCCGGTGGTTCGACGCCATCGCGTGCCTGCAGGATGCGCCGCAGGGTGGCCGTGTCCGGCGTCGCACCCGGCTCGGGATCGACCCAGTAGACATGCCAGGCGCCAAGCAGGCGCAGGTCGGGCGCAACGGTGAGCAGACGGGCTTGGAGGCGCTCCAGTCGGAACGCTGACAGGGCCGGCAGGCCCTCGAGGACGATCATGTCCGGAAGCTGCGTGGGACGGGCCCGCTATTGTAGCGGACCCCGCCACCGCGGCCCTGCATGACCCCGCGGCGTGGCTGCAGGGCCGGATGGGCCAGGTCAGGCGACCCGGCCGCAGCCCTGCGCAGCCGCGGTCAGCCGCCGATCGTGGCGGCGGCGCTGCCGTTGTTTTTGGCGAGATCGTCCAGCGCCGCGCGCAATGCCGCCGGCGGCATGTAGCCCGGCAGCTGGGTGCCGTCCTCGGCAATGATCAGCGGCGTGCCGCTGAGGCCGATGCGCTGGCCGAGTTCGTAATGCATCGCCACCGGATTGGTGCAGCGGCGCGAGGGCACGGTCTTGCCGGCCTTGGCATCGGTCAGCGCCTGCTTGCGATCCTCGGCGCACCAGACCGCCTCCATCGTGCGGAAGTCCTCGCTGGCCGGCCCCATGCGCGGGAACGCAACGTACTGGATGGCGATGCCCTGGCGGTTGTACTCGTCGATCTCCTGGTGGAGCTTGCGGCAGTAGCCGCACTCGACGTCGGTGAACACGGTGACGGTATAGGTCGGCGCCGGCGGGCCGAACACGATGCGGTCGCTTTCCGGCACCTCGGCCAGCAGCGCGCGCCGCACCTTCGCCAGCCCTACTTCGCTGAGGTCGCGGCGCTGCTCGATGTCGAACAGGCTGCCCTGCAGCAGGTAGCGGCCGTCATCGCTGACATACAGCACCTGCCCGCTGACGATCACCTCGCGGAAACCCTCGATCGGCGCTGCGCCCACCGCATCCACTTCGACGCGCGGGTTGATCTTGCGGATGGCTTCCACCGCACGGCCGTCGGCACTGGCCGGATCCACGTCGAGCCGGGACGCCGGGACGGCGCCGCTGGCTGTGGTCGCATCGGCGTCGCGCTGGGCGTCGGGCGCGGGCGCCTGCGCACAGGCGGTCAGGCTGAACGACGCGATCAGCATCGCGGGCAGCAACAGCTTCATGGCTGGGGTCATCGTGTGGATCCGGCCGCGCGCGGAGGCGGCCTCGAGGAACGGGGGATTGTGGCATGCCGCACCCGGACGCCCGCTGAGCGCTCAGGCGCGCGGATGGTGGCGGGCGTGCAGCCGCTTGAGCTGTTCGCGCGCGACCAGCGTGTAGATCTGGGTGGTCGACAGCGAGCTGTGCCCGAGCAGCATCTGCAATGCGCGCAGGTCGGCGCCGTGGTTGAGCAGGTGGGTGGCGAAACTGTGGCGCAGCGCATGCGGGCTGACCCGGGCGGGATCGATGCCGGCCGCCGCGGCATAGCCCTTGACCATCGACCAGAACCGCTGCCGTGACAGCGGCTGTCCGCCCCGGCCGAGGAACAGCAGGCCGGTGGCGGGCGGCGCGGAGCGGGCGGGCGAGGCCGCGGCATCGCCGCGCGCGGCCAGCTGCGCACGCGACTGCGCCAGGTACTGCTCCAGCCAGTGCTGTGCCTCCTCGCCCAGCGGCACCAGGCGGTCACGGCTGCCCTTGCCGGTCACCCGCACCACGCCCTGGCGGAGATTGACCCCATTGGCCGCCAGCCCGACCAGCTCGCTCACCCGCAGGCCGCAGGCGTACATCAGTTCGAGCATCGCGCGGTCGCGCAGGCCTTCCACGTGACCGGTATCCGGCGCCGCCAGCAGGGCTTCGATCTGGCCCTCGGTCAGCGCCTTCGGCAGCAGCCGGCCCTGCCGGGGTGCGTCGAGCAGCGCGGTCGGGTCGTCACTGCGCGCACCGCGCGCCACCAGGCCGGTGAAGAACATCCGCAGCGCCGACAGCAGCCGCGCATTGCTGCGCGCGGTGAAGCCGTGGCGTGCACGCCACGCGAGGTAGTCGAGCAGGTCCGCGCGCCCCGCATGGGCGACGCCGCTGCCGCGGCCATCCAGCCAGCGCGCCAGCAGCACCAGGTCGCTGCGGTAGCTGTCGAGCGTGCGCCGCGCCAGCCCGCGTTCGGCCCACACGGCGTCGAGGCAGCGGTCGATGGCCAACGCGTCGCCATCGGCCAGCGGCGGCAACGACATGGACGCGAGACGACGGTCGGCGGGCGTGGACATGGCGCGCAGGGTAGCGGGTGGCGAAGCGTTTGCCGCGGTTTCGCGTGCAGGCACGCGTACGCAAACTGCGATCGCCGCGACCGTGCGGGGCCGCTCTTTGTCGGCGGTATGCTTTCGCGATGAGCGAACACGATGCCGCTGCCGCACGCATGCGCCCCTGGATCGGCTGGCGCCTGGCCGCACTGTTCTACGACCTGTGGCCGGCGCTGGCGATGTGGTTCGCACTGGGCTTCGTGTTCGCGCTCGGCCACACATTTCTCGGGCACCACGATCCACGCGAGAACATCGAGCCGCTGGGTGCGTTGCAGTGGCTGCTGTGGGCGTGCTGCTGGATCGTCACCGGCCTGTATGCGGTCACCAGCTGGCAGCGTGGCGGGCAGACGCTGGGCATGCGGCCGTGGCGGTTGCGGCTGGTCGCGAACGAGGATGGTGCGGTGACGCGACGCGCCTTATGGCGGCGCTACGCGATCGGCACGCTGTCGCTGCTGGCCGGCGGCCTCGGCTTCTGGTGGGCCTGGTTCGACCGTGACGGCCTGACCTGGCACGACCGCGCCAGCGGCACGCGGCTGCTGCGCGAACCGAAACGCTGACACGACCTGCCGCGGATCGGGGTGGATGACGGCGGGTGCGCGCCGGCCATGCGCATCCGCTTCGCATCATCCGTGGCACCTTCGCGCCGTAATCCGCCTTACAGGCGTGCGCGCTGCGCGGCCAGTCCGTCGCGCTGCGCGGTCCAGTCGGCCAGTCGCTGGCGTTCCTGTTCCACCACCGCGGCCGGTGCATTGGCGACGAAGGTGGCGCTTCCGAGCTTGCCGTTGCACTTGGCGATCTCGGTCTCGACGCGCTTGAGTTCCTTGTCCAGGCGCACGCGTTCGGCGTCGAGGTCGACCAGCCCTTCCAGCGGCACGAACAGGCGCAACTCGCCCACCACCGCGGTGGCGGACGGCGGCGGATCGCCCTCCACGCGTTCGATGCGTTCCAGCCGCAGCAGGAACGCCAGCGACGCGGCAAAGCGCTCGAGCCGGGCCGCTTCCTGCGCACCACCGCCCTGCACCAGCAACGGGACGTGACGCGCCGGTGGCACGCCGAGCTCGCTGCGTACCCGGCGCAGCGCCGACACCATCTGCTTCAGCCACTCGATGTCGCCCGCGGCCTGCGCATAGGCCGATGCGTCGATGTCGCCGGCCTGCGGATACGGCTGAAGCGACACCGTCGCCGCTTCGATGCCCAGCCGCGGCGCCACCTGCCGCCACAGCTCCTCGCTGACGAACGGGGTCAGCGGATGCAGCAGGCGCAACAGCGCTTCGAGCACGTACAGCAGCGTATGACGGGTGCTGCGCGCGGCATCGGCGTCGTCGCCGTTGAGTGCCGGCTTGGCCAGTTCGAGGAACCAGTCACAGACCTCGTTCCAGGCGAACTCGTACAGCGTCTGTGCCAGCAGGTCGAAACGGTAGCCGGCGAAGTGCTCGGCGGCCTGCGCGCTGGTGTGCGCCAGCCGCGCGAGGATCCAGCGCTCGGCATCGGTGCGCGGCTGCGGCACGCCGTCGAAGCGCGCGCCTTCGGTGTTCATCAGCACGAAGCGCGTCGCGTTCCACAGCTTGTTGCAGAAGTTCTTGTAGCCCTCGGCGCGGCCGAGGTCGAACTTGATGTCGCGACCCGGACCGGCCAGCGCGGCCATGGTGAAGCGCAGTGCGTCGGCGCCATGCGCGGCGATGCCCTCGGGGAACTCGCGGCGCGTGGCCTTCTCGATCTTCGCCGCCATCTGCGGCTGCATCAGCCCGCCGGTGCGCTTGGCAACGAGCTCGTCGAGCGCGATGCCGTCGATGATGTCGATCGGATCGAGGATGTTGCCCTTCGACTTCGACATCTTCTGGCCGTCCTTGTCGCGGACGAGGCCGGTGATGTAGACGTCGCGGAACGGCACCTGCCCGGTCAGGCGGTCGGTGACCATGATCATCCGCGCCACCCAGAAGAAGATGATGTCGAAACCGGTGACCAGCACGCTCGACGGCAGGTAGCCGTCGAAGCCGCGCTCGCGCATGGCGGCGTCATCGGGCCAGCCCATGGTGCTGAACGGCCACAGCGCCGACGAGAACCAGGTTTCCAGCACGTCGCTGTCCTGGCGCAACACGACATCGGCGCCCAGCCCGCTGCGCGCACGTGCGTCGGCTTCGTCGCGGCCGACATGCACGTTGCCGGCGTCGTCGTACCAGGCCGGGATGCGATGCCCCCACCAGAGCTGGCGGCTGATGGTCCAGTCCTGGATGTTGGCCAGCCAGTGGCGGTAGGTGTTAATCCAGTTCGGCGGCACGAAGCGCACCGCACCCGGCTGTCCATTGATGCCTTCGACCAGCTCCAGCCCGCGCCGGCCCATCGCCTCCATCGCCACGAACCACTGGTCGGTCAGATACGGCTCGATGACCTGGCCGCTGCGATCGCCACGCGGCACCTGCAGCTTGTGCGGCTTCGTTTCCACCAGCAGGCCGGCCGCCTGGAGGTCGGCCAGCACCGCCTTGCGCGCGTCGTAGCGGTCGAGGCCGCGATAGGCCTCCGGCGCGTTGTCGTTGACGCTCGCGGTGTCGGTGAACAGGTTGATCATCGGCAGGCCGTGGCGCTGGCCCACCGCGTAGTCGTTGAAGTCGTGCGCCGGGGTCACCTTGACCACGCCGGTGCCGAACGCGCGGTCGACGTAGTCATCGGCGATCACCGGGATCCCGCGCGCGGCCAGCGGCAGCTGCACTGTCTTGCCGATCAGCGCCGCATAGCGTGGGTCTTCCCGATGCACCATGACCGCGGTGTCGCCGAGCATGGTTTCCGGACGCGTGGTGGCGACGATCAGGTAGTCGCGGGTCTCACGCAGCAGCTCGTTGCCGTCGGCGTCGACCTCCACGTGCTCGTAGCTCGCACCATCGGCCAGCGGGTAGCGGATCGACCACAGGAAACCGTCCTCCTCCTCGCTCACCACCTCGAGGTCGGACACCGCGGTCTGCAGTACCGGGTCCCAGTTGACCAGGCGCTTGCCGCGATAGATCAGCCCGTCCTCGTGCAGGCGCACGAAGGCCTCGACCACCGCCGCGGAAGGGCCCTCGTCCATCGTGAACACCTTGCGCGACCAGTCGCCCGACGCGCCCAGCCTGCGCATCTGCCGCTCGATGGTGTCGCCCGACTGCGCCTTCCACTCCCAGACTTTTTCGATGAAGCGGTCGCGGCCGAGCGAGTCACGCGTTTCGCCTTCGCCGGCAAGCGCGAGGTTGCGCCCGACCACCATTTCGGTGGCGATGCCGGCGTGGTCGCTGCCGACCTGCCACAGCGTGCGGTAGCCGCGCATGCGGTGGTAGCGGATCAGCGCGTCCTGCAGCGTGTGCTGGAACGCGTGGCCCATGTGCAGGGTGCCGGTGACGTTGGGCGGTGGCAGCAGGATCGAATAGGCCGGGCCATCGCCCTGCGGCGCGAACACGCCGGAGGCTTCCCACTCCGCGTACAGGCGGGACTCGAAGGCGCGGGGATCGTAGCTGGACGGGAGCTGGTCGGTCATGGGCTGGCGGTTCGCGATGGTGGCCGCCTTCCCCGCGGGGAAAGCGCCGGAAAACAGGCGGGCGAACCCGCCGGATGCCTCCCCGGACGACCGGGGAGGACGGTTCACATGTCGTGCTTGGCCGGCTCGATGCCGCGTGCGCGGTACTGCTTCCAGCGTTCGCGCAGCGGCTCGCGGGCGGCGGGATCGGCCGGCACCACCTCGAGCACGCGCTCGAAGCCGTCCGCCACCGCGTCATCGCGCAGGTTGATCACCAGCGCGCGCAGCGACGGGTCGCAGGCCGGCGTGGCGATCAGCACCGGGCATTCGTCGTCTTCCTCGTCACCGGCGATCTGGTGCGGAATGAAGACGTCGTCGCCCATGTCCCACAGCTGGTCGTCGATCGCCTCGGCCTGGGCCTGGTCGCGGGCGAGCACCAGCGTCCACTGGCCGCTGTCGTAGGCCTTGCGCGCGAGTTCGGCGACCAGCCGCAGCGGCTCGTCGCGGAAGCGCGGCTTGGCGATGAGGTAGAAGTCGGCGCGTGGCATCGGTGGGCGGGCGTCGGGGTTGGACCGGGACGGGTCGAAGCGTGCTTCGCCGTCCCGATCCGCGCCGTCAGGCGGCCTGGTCCATCAGCCACTGCGACAGCAGGCCGACCGGGCGGCCGGTGGCCATGCCCATCTTGCCGCTATCGCTGGCGCTGCCGGCGATGTCGATATGCGCCCAGCGCTGGCCCTCGGTGAAGCGCGACAGGAAGCAGCCGGCGGTGATCGCCCCGCCCCAGCGGCCGCCGATGTTGTAGACGTCGGCGAACGCGGAATCGAGCATGCCCTGGTATTCGTCCCACAGTGGCAGGCGCCAGGCGCGGTCGAAGACCTGCTCGCCGGCGGCCAGCAGCTCGTTGGCGAGGTCGTCGTGCTTGCTCATCAGGCCGCTGGCCTGGGTGCCCAGCGCGATCATGCAGGCACCGGTGAGCGTGGCCACGTCGACGAGTGCCTGCGGCTCGAAGCGCTGCGCGTAGGTCAGCGCATCGCACAGGATCAGGCGGCCCTCGGCGTCGGTGTTGCCGACCTCGATGGTCTTGCCGGACATGCTGGTGATGATGTCGGAGGGGCGGTAGCTGTTGCCGTCGATGGCGTTCTCCACCGCCGGCACCACCACGCGCAGGTTGATCGGCAGTTCCAGCCCGACCGCCGACACGAACGTGCCCAGCACGGTCGCCGCGCCGCACATGTCGAACTTCATTTCCTCGATGCCGCCCTGGGTCTTCAGGTTCACGCCGCCGGTATCGAAGGTGATGCCCTTGCCGACCAGCACGTAGGGCTTGGCATCGCCGCCGTTGTTCCACTCCAGCACGATCAGCCGCGGCGTGTTGGCGGAGCCGCGGGCGACCGCCAGCAGCGAACCCATGCCGAGCTCCTCCATCTCCTCGCGCTCGAGCACGGTGCATGCGGCCTTGTCGAAGCGCTTGGCAAACGCCTGCGCCTGCTCGGCCAGGTAGGCCGGGGTGCAGATGTTGGGCGGCAGGTTGCCGAGCTCACGGGCGAACTCGACGCCATTGGCGATGGCGCGCCCCTGCGCGAGTGCAGTGGTGTCGTCGCCGGCAATCGCCAGCGCCTTCAACCCGGTCTCCTCGCGCTTGCGGTTCTTGGCGCCGAGCGTCGCGGTGTAGCGGTAGGCGGCGTGGCCGGCGGCCACCACGGCCTGGCGCACGCGCCACGCGGCGTCGTGGCCGGGCACGTCGAGCTCGGTGAGCGTCAGCAGCGCACTGTCGACGGGACCGGTGCGCAGCGCGCGCACCGCATCGGCGACGGCCTTGAGGTATTGCGGCGTAGCGAACTTGTCCGCTTCGCCCAGGCCCACCACCAGCACGCGCGGGGCGGCGACGCCATCGAGGTCGTGCAGCAGCGCGGTCTGGCCGGGCTTGCCGGCAATGTCGCCGCGCTCGACCAGTCGGGTGAGGCGTCCGCCGGAGGCGGCGTCGATCGCCTGCGCCGCCGGTGACAGCTGTTTGCCGGTGAACACGCCGACCACGACACAGCCGGTGTCGACGGTCGTGGGCGCTTGCTGGTTCAGGGTGAATTCGAGGGTCATCAAGGAAATTCCGTGGGGTTCTGGGGCCGGCCGCGCGCTCGGCACGTTCTTTATCCGCATTCCCTACAATGGGGCGCTCTTGACCGCGGCCGAGGACCGGTGGCCTGGCGGCCGGCCCGCATGAAAAAGCGCCCGGAATGGACCCCGTAGTCTAAAGCAACCCGCCAGACCATGCCGAAGCTCGATACCTACCTCTTCCGCGAATTCGCCCAGGCCACCTTCGCGGTGCTGGTGGTGCTGATGGTCGTCAGCCTCGGCGGCGTGTTCGCCGACGTGCTCGGCGACATCGCCCGCGGCCGCGTCCCGGCGGGGATGATGCTGTCCCAACTCGGCCTGCAAGTGCTCAACTACCTGCCGCTGATCCTGCCGCTGGGGCTGATGATCGGCCTGCTGCTCTCGGTCGGCCGGCTGTACCGCGATTCGGAAATGCCGGTGCTCACCGCCACCGGGGTCGGGCCCGGCCGGATGCTGCGCCCGGTGCTGATGCTGGTGGTGCCGATGGTGACCATCATCGGTCTGTGCTCGCTGTGGCTGGGCCCGTGGGCGCGCGACTATTCGCAGCGGATGATCGCCGAGGGCAATCGCAGCCCTGCTGCTGGCCGGGCTGGAAGCGGGCCGCTTCGTCGAACTGCCCGGCGGCCGCGGCGTGGTCTACGTGGGCGGCATGTCCAACGACGGCAGCCAGATGGCGCGCGTGTTCGTCTACCAGCAGGACGGCGAGCGCATGGACGTCACCACGTCGGCCACCGGCACCCTCAATCTCGAGGACAGCGGCAACCGCTTCCTCGAACTCGGCGACGGTTTCCGCGTGGAAGGCCCACTGCGTGAGGGCCTCGACTTCCGCATGATGCGCTTTGCCAGCAACGAGCTGCAGCTGCCCGAGACCGACGGCCGCCGCGACGATGACGATCCGGAAACCAGCCCCACCGTGGCCCTGTTCGGCGACGCGCGTCCCGAGGCGCAGGCGGAACTGCACTACCGCATCGCACCGCCGCTGCTGGCGTTGGCGTTTGCACTGATGGCCGTCCCGCTTGCGCGCAGCCCGCCGCGGCAGTCGCGCTACGGGCGCACGATGCTGGCCTTCCTCGGCTATTTCGTTTCGATCAACCTGACGATGCTGGGCCAGGACTGGATCGCCGACGGCAAGCTCGCGCCGGGCTTCGGCCTGTGGTGGCTGCTGCTGCCGCTGCTCGCGTTCGCGCTGTGGACCTATGCCCGCGATGGCCGCTTGCCGCGGCCGCGGAGGGCTGCGCGATGACCATCCTGCCGCGCCTGCACACGCTCTATGTCGCCCGCGTAGTGCTGGTGACCGTGCTGCTCACCTGGGCCGTGCTGGTCGGTGTGGACCTTGTCGTCAGCGGCCTGCTGGCCGAGATCGACAACATCGGCGAGGGCCAGTACAACGCGGTGTCGGCGCTGACCTACGTGCTGTACACGGTGCCGCGGCGCGCCTACATGATGTTCCCGACCGCCGCGGTCATCGGCACCCTGATGGGCCTGGGCCAGCTGGCGGCGAGTTCGGAGCTGACCGCGCTGCGCGCGCTCGGCCTGTCGCGGCGGCGCATCAGCCTGGCGGCGGCGGCACCACTGGCCGTGCTGACCGTGCTGATGATCCTCAACGGCGAGACGCTCGGGCCGTGGGCGCAGCGCGCCGGCGACGCGATGAAATCCGCCGCACGCTCCAACGACATGGTCGTCGCCCGCTACTCGGGCCTGTGGGCGCGCGAGGGCAACACCTTCCTCAACGCCCAGGTCGGCCAGCAGCGCAACGAGGGCGGCCGCCAGTGGCTGGAGCTCGGCGACGTGCGCCTGTTCGAGTTCGACGGTGACGGCCGCCTGGTGTCGGTGGCGCGTGCCGCGGTGGCCGAGCACACCGGCGATGGCTGGCTGCTGCGCGACGTGGACCGCACCTGGTTCGAGGAACGCGCGGTCACGCGCACCGAAGCCATGGAGGAGACCTGGGCCTCGCAGCTGGACGCCGCGTCGCTGGCCACCGCCGGCAACCTGTGGCGGCCGCGCTACCAGACCGCGGCGGACCTCAAACGCGGCATCGACTACCGCCACCGCAACGCGCTCGACGCCTCGGAGTACGAGGAGCACTACTGGGGTCGCTGGTTCTATCCGTTCAACGTGCTGGCGCTGTGCCTGGCCGCGATCCCGTTCGCGTTCGGCAGCCTGCGCAGCGGCGGGCTGGGGCGCAGGCTGTTCATCGGCGTGGTGTTCGCGCTCGGCTTCTGGCTCCTGCAGAACCAGTTCGTGCGCATGGCCGGCGTGTACGGGTTCGACTTCCGCATCGCCTACATGATCCCGCCGGTGGCGATGCTGACGATCTCGTTCCTGCTGTTCCGCCGACGCAGCGGTTGAACGCGCCGCGCTACTCGTCCGCCAGCAGTTCCATCGCCATCACGATCGCGTCCTCGCGGCCGTCGGCACTCGGGTAATAGCGCGGACGCCGGCCGATCTCGTTGAAGCCGTGGTCGTGGTAGAGCGCGACCGCCACCGGATTGGACGGGCGCACCTCGAGGAACACCCGTTGGGCGCCATGGCCCTGCGCCAGGCGCAGCACGGTCTTCAGCAGGCGGCGCCCGTGTCCGCGCCCCTGTGCGGCAGGATCGACGCAGAGATTGAGCAGGTGCGCCTCGTCGGCGGCGATGCTCAGCACCGCATACCCGATCACCTCGGCACCCTCGTAGAGCAGCCACGCCGGATAGCCCGCGCGGATGCAGTCGCGGAAGATGCCCGGCGTCCACGGAAACGGATACGCGCGGCGTTCCACCGCCATCACCGCGTCGAGATCGTCCTCGCGCATCGGCCGCAACGCCGGCACGCCGACACGATCGGCGGCCGGCACGTTCACCGCGTGCGTGCCCGCACTGCGCGCAGGCGCGGCCACAGCGCGCGCTTGGCCGCGGGCGCGCGCAACGATTCCGGCGCCGGCCACTCCCCGCACAGCCTGGCGGCCTCGGGGTCGGACGCGGCGCGGCCGGCGGCACGCAGCAGCGCCAGTTGCAACGGATGCAGGGACGACCGCTGCGCCCCGGCCTGCGGCGCGGGAGCGACATCAGCGTCAACCGCTACCGGCTGTGCGGCATCGACCTGGCGGTAGAGCCGGTAGCCCAGCTCGGCGATCGCCCCGCGCTGGAACCCGTCCCAGCTCATGTCGCGGCAGGCACGCTGCGTCGCCGGCGCCACAGCCAGAGGGCCGGCCCCGACAGCAGGTAGAGCGTGCTCGCCGCCAGCAGGGTCTTCGGCGGGTCGATCCACAGCGCGATCAGGATCGCCACCGCGATCGGCAGCGCCACGAAGGGCACGCGATCGGCCTTCGGGCCGCTACCACCGCCCTTGAAGCTCGAATAGCGGATGCGGCTGACCATCGCCAGGCCGGCAACCACGGTCACCGCCAGCGCGGCGTAGCGCAGGTCGATGCCGCGCAGGCCGAGCTCGTGGCAGGTCCAGACGAAACTCGCCATCACCCCGGCCGCGGCCGGGCTCGCCAGTCCGACGAACCAGCGCTTGTCGACCGTGCCGACCTGGCTGTTGAAACGCGCCAGCCGCAGGGCCGCACAGGCGGCATAGAGGAACGCGGCGAGCCAGCCGATCTTGCCCAGCGTCGGCCCGTCCAGGCGCATGTCGATCAGCGCCCAGTGGTACATCACCAGCGCCGGCGCCATGCCGAAACTCACCAGGTCGGCGAGCGAGTCGTACTGCACGCCGAATTCGCTCTGGGTATTGGTGAGCCGCGCGACCCGGCCATCGATGCCGTCGAGGATGCCGGCGACGAAGATCGCCACGCAGGCGGCGCCGAAGCGCCCCTGCGACGCGGCGATGATGGCGAAGAAGCCAGCGAACAGCCCGCCCGTGGTGAACAGGTTGGGCAGCAGGTAGATGCCGCGGCCGCGCGATGGCGGCGGGGCTGCGAGGTCCCGATCGTGATCCATCGCGCAAGTCTAGCGGCTGCGGGCCCGGGCGCGCTGCCCTGTGCTTGCGCCGATGCCGGTGCGATGCTGCAATCCCCGCACGCCACCGATCCTTCAAGGAGCTCCACATGCGCCATCCGCTCACCGGCCTCGCCCTCGGGCTTGTCGCCGCGCTGCTGGCCGGCGCCGCCGGCGCACAGGACATCTACCAGTGGAAGGACTCGCGCGGCGTCACCCACTATTCCGAGGCACCGCCCGGCGGCGGCGAGAAGTACACCCATCGCCGGGTCACCCCGTCCGGGGCCACGCAGGCACAGCCCGCGTCCACGGCCACGGCGGCCGCGGCGCCAGTGGCCGCCAACGCCGCCGCCGGCAATGATCCGCGCGCCGAACAGTGCCGCACCGCGCGCGCCAACATCGAAGCGCTCAACGGCACGGGCCCGGTACAGCAGGACGATGGCAGCGGCACCCCGCGCACGCTCAACGATGCCGAGCGCGCCGCACAGCTGGAATTCGCCCAGGCCGCGGCCCGCGCCTACTGCAGCTAGCGGTAGCGGTGCGGCGGATCCGTCCGGTTTCTGCCGGACGCGGGATAATCGTCGCCCGGCTGGTCCGTCGGGGCGCGGGCTGCGTGGCACAATGCCCGCCCCCTGATTCCCGCCGACGCCTGCCATGCGCCTGTCGCAGTTCCATCTCCATACCAGCAAGGAAACCCCCGCCGACGCGGAAATCGCCAGCCACCGGCTGATGTTGCGTGCCGGGCTGATCCGCAAGCTGGCCGCCGGCCTCTATACCTGGTCGCCACTGGGCCTGCGCGTGCTGCGCCGGGTGGAAGCGGTGGTCCGCGAGGAAATGGAACGCGCCGGTGCGGTGGAACTGCTTATGCCCTCGGTGCAGCCACGCGAACTGTGGGAGGAAACCGGGCGCTGGGAGAAATTCGGCGGCCAGCTGCTGAAAATCCAGGACCGCAAGGAATCCTGGTATTGCTATGGCCCGACCCACGAGGAAGTCATCACCGATTTCGCGCGCGCCGAACTCGCAAGCTATCGCCAGCTGCCGGTCACGTTCTTCCAGATCCAGACCAAGTTCCGCGACGAGATCCGCCCGCGCTTCGGGGTGATGCGTGCGCGCGAGTTCCTGATGAAGGATGCCTATTCGTTCGATATCGACGATGCCGGCATGGCGGCGCAATACCAGCGCATGTACGACGCCTACGTGCGCATCTTCACCCGCCTGCAGCTGGAATTCCGCGCGGTCGAGGCCGATACCGGCGCCATCGGCGGCAGCGCCTCGCATGAATTCCACGTTCTGGCCGATTCCGGCGAGGACGCGATCGCGTTTTCCACCGCGACCGATTACGCCGCCAACGTGGAACTGGCGCAGGCCGCCGAACCGGCAGCGCGCGCGGCACCGTCGGAGGACATGCGCCGGGTGGAAACCCCCACGCAGAAAACCTGCGACGACGTCGCCGCGCTGCTTGGCATTCCGCTGGCGCGCACCGTGCGCACCGTAGCGGTGATGGGTGCAGAGGGTTTCACCGTGGTGCTGATGCGCGGCGACCACGCGCTCAACGAGATCAAGCTGGCCAAGCTGCCGGGCCTGGGCGATTACCGGATGGCCACCGAGGCCGAAATCGCCGATCACCTCGGCAGCGAGCCCGGCTTCCTGGGTCCGGTCGCGCCGGCGCGGGCGATCCGCGTGGTCGCCGATCGCGAGGTCGCGGCCATGGCCGATTTCGTCGTCGGCGCCAACGTGCCGGGTTTCCACCTGGCCGGGGTCAACTGGGGCCGCGACCTGCCCGAGCCCGACTCTGTCGCCGACCTGCGCAACGTCGCCGAGGGCGACCGCGCGACGGACGGCGGCGAGATCCGCATCGCCCGCGGTATCGAGGTCGGCCATGTGTTCCAGCTCGGCCGCCGCTATGCCGAGGCGATGGGTTTCACCGTGCTCGACGAACAGGGCAAGGCGGTCGTGCCTGCGATGGGCTGTTACGGCATCGGGGTGTCGCGGATCGTCGCCGCCGCGATCGAGCAGAACCATGACGAGGCCGGGATTATCTGGCCGGAGCCGATGGCGCCGTGGCAGGTCGCGGTCTGCGTGATCAACCCCAAGCAGAATCCGGATGTCGACGAGGCCGCCGAGGCCCTGCACCGCGAACTGCGCTCAGCCGGCCTCGACGTGGTGCTGGACGATCGCGGCCTGCGGCCGGGGCCGATGTTCGCGGATATCGAACTGATCGGCATCCCGCACCGGGTGGTGGTGTCCGAGCGCGGGCTGGCCGCGGGCACGTTCGAATACCGCGCGCGCCGCGGCGGCGATTCGGAAAACCTCGATCGCGGCACCCTGATGACCCGTCTCGGGATCGCAGATTAGGCAGGGCACGCGGCTCGTCCGCGGCCATCGCCGGGGAAATCCCGCGGGTCCTGCAATGAGAAACCGGCTCCGGCCGGTTTTTTCATCGCTGCGCCACGGTCGACCGGATGCGCAGAACCAGGTGCCGCCGCTTCCCGCGGATCGAGACCGACGCCGCGACAATCCGCCTGTATCCGGATGACCCGCGATTGCATTAACATCGCCCGGCACAATGTCAGGACGACTCCATCCCACACATTATCGGAGCAGCGCATGGCGATCGATCTCAATACCCTGTCCCCCCGCGAACTCGAGTCGCTGATCGCACAGGCCCGCAAGCGCAAGACCACGCTACAGAAGCGCAAGCCGGTGGCCACGGTGCGTCGCAAGGTGGAAGCCCTGCTCAAGGCGGAGGGTTATACCGCCGAGGAACTGTTCGGCGCCGGCAACACCGCGGGCAGCAGCGCACCGCGCGCCCGCAAGGCAGCAGGCACGGGCAGGAAGTCCGCGGCTGGCCGCAAGCTCGGCAAGGTGGCGCCGAAATACCGCAACCCGGCCAACAAGGATGAAACCTGGACCGGCCGCGGCAAGCACCCGCGCTGGATGGCGGCGGAGCTGGCCAACGGCAAGAAGGTCGAGGATTTCCTGATCCAGTAATGGATCAGCGAAGCGGAACGTAAACGCCGGCCAATTGCCGGCGTTTTACGTTATGCCATCAGGAACCCGTGCCGGCCCGGCGTAGAACCGGCCGAATGGCCAGCCGATTACAGGCTCTTGCGCGCCGGCAGCAACAGGTTTCCGAACATCAGGCCGGCAACCAGGGCGAGGATGATGTTGAAAACACCAAGCATGGCCGCCTGCCCTACGGCCACGTCCTGCTGCTGGAACAGGCTCATCAACCCGCGCAGGCTGGCACTGCCGGGCACCAGCATGATGATGCCGGGCACGCGGATCACCGCACCGGGCCGGTTGGCCCAGCGCGCATAGCCGTTGCCGGCCGCGGTGACCAGCAGCGCGGAGGCGAACAATCCCACCGACGCACCCAGTGCCAGGCCGACATAGCGCGAGATCAGGTAACCGCCGATCGCCGCGGCCATCACCAGTGGATAGTCGCGACGCGTGGCCCGGAACAGCACCGCGAACGAGAACGCGGCGACCAGCATCGCCGCCCATTCCACCCAGTCGGGCTGCGGCCGCCAGGCGCGCACCTGCGGTTCTACGCCCACCAGTTGCGCCGCGGTCAGCGCGATCATCGTGCCGACGGTGAGCTTCATCACCGTGGTCAGCGCGCCGGCGAACCGCACCGTGCCCGACACCAAGTGCTGGCTGGTCAGTTCGTTGACCGCGTTGGTCAATGCCATACCCGGCAGCATCACGATGAGCGACGCGATGATCACGGTATTGAGGTTGAGCGGCGCGACATACCCGGCCACCGCGATCGCCACCAGGCCGGCGATCATGCCGGCCAGCGCATCCGCCGATTCGCGCATGCGCGCGCTGCGCCGGGTCACCGCATCGAGCTGGCCCAGCAGCACGCCGATCGCCGAGGCGGTGGCGATATCCAGCCACGGCAGCCGCCACAGCCCGGCGATGCCCGCCGCGACGGTGCCGTAGGCCAGCACATGGAACAGCCGGCCACGCCAGTCGGGTCGCCGCAGGTCCAGCGCCAGCAGGGCGGCATGGCCTTCCGACAGGTCCAGACGGCCGGCGACGACCTCCTCGGTGATGCGGTCGACTTCGCTGAGCTTGGACAGGTCCAGATCGCCCGGCGCGGCGCGGATGACGCGGGTGGTGTCGCTGTCGCCCGGCGGCCGGTGCGGGTCGTTGAAGGCCAGCACCATGCCGGTGGGGTTGACCCACGGCTCGCACTGCAACTGCAGCTGTTCGCAGACGTCGGTCACCGCGCCTTCCAGGCGCTGCGCGGTGGTGCCATAGGCATGCAGGTGTTCGGCCAGTTCGACCACGAAGGCGATCCGGGCCGCGTAGCCGTAGGTGTGCGGAGACGGGCGATCCATCGCCACAGGATCGCATGCGCGGGCGCCGGCGGCTGCGATGCACAGCTTCACAGGCCGATTGCGTACTCTATGCCGCGACCCGCAAGCGCTGCCCGGACACGTCCCTCCGCATGCCCGTTTCTTCCGCATGATCGACACTGCGCCCAGCCTCGACGCCGATCCGGACGGTCGCATGGTCCTGCGCGGACGCTGGACGCTGAGCCACGCCGGCCAGATCGGCGATGCGCTGCGCGACGCACCGGATGACGCACGCGAGGTGGACGCCACCCGCATCGATCGCATCGATTCGGTCGGCGTGCTGCAGCTGCTGCGCTTCGCGCACCGGCGCGGGATCGACTTCGAGCAGTTCCGCTTCCGCGACGACCACCGCGCGCTGGTCGCGGCGATCGAGGACGTGCACGACGACCGCCCGGCGAAGAAGAAGGAATACGGTTTCGCCGCGGCACTGGGCCGGCTCGGCTATGCGATGGTCGACAACGGCCGCGAGATCATGGCGCTGATCAGCTTCCTCGGCGAGAACCTCGCCAAGCTGATGCGCCTGATCAAGGAACCGTCGCGCTTCCGGCTGACGCCGACGGTGGCGCACATGGAACAGGTGGGCCTGGACGCGGTGCCGCTGGTGGTGCTGCTGTCGTTCCTGGTCGGCGCGGTGATCGCCTTCCTCGGCTCGACCATCCTCGCCGAGTTCGGTGCGCAGATCTTCGTGGTCGAGCTGGTCAACATCGCCTTCCTGCGCGAGTTCGGCGTGCTGCTGACCGCGATCATCCTCGCCGGCCGCACCGCCAGCGCGTTCACCGCGCAGATCGGCGCGATGGTCAGCCGCGAGGAAGTCGACGCGATCCGCACGCTGGGCCTGGACCCGATCGACCTGCTGGTGTTGCCGCGGGTGATCGCGCTGATGGTGATGCTGCCGCTGCTGACCTTCCTGGCGATGATCGCCGGCCTGGCCGGCGGCCTGACCGTCGGCGTCTTCAGCCTCGATATCCCGCCGCAGGGCTATCTGTCCCGCATGCAGGACACGTTCGAACTGCGCCACATGGTCGTGGGCCTGGCGAAGGCACCGGTGTTCGCGCTGCTGATCGCACTGATCGGCTGCCTGGAGGGACTGCAGGTGGAAGGCACCGCGCAGTCGGTCGGCGAACGCACCAC
The DNA here is from genome assembly GCF_004803715.2 of Luteimonas yindakuii. Lineage (NCBI taxonomy): Bacteria > Pseudomonadati > Pseudomonadota > Gammaproteobacteria > Lysobacterales > Lysobacteraceae > Luteimonas > Luteimonas yindakuii. Next base: position 444,056 of record NZ_CP039383.2, on the reverse strand, counting down.
CTCGAGCGTGGTGCAGGCGATCGCGCTGGTGATCGTGCTCGACGCGCTGGCCGCACTGTGGTTCATGGAGCTGGGCTGGTGAGCGCGCAGGAACGCGATGCCGATGCCGATGCCGCGACGGCGCCAGGCGCCGATGACGAGATCATCGTGCGCGTGCGCGGGCTGGAGAACCGTTTCGGCAGCCAGGTGGTGCACGAAGGCCTGGACCTCGACGTGCGCCGCGGCGAGATCCTCGGCGTGGTCGGCGGCTCGGGTACCGGCAAGTCGGTGCTGATGCGCACCATCCTCGGCCTGCGTACGCCGGATGCGGGCAGCATCGAGGTGTTCGGCATCGACGCCATCGAGGCCGACGACGCCGGCCGTTCCTACATCGAGCGCCACACCGGTGTGCTGTTCCAGGACGGCGCGCTGTTCTCGTCGCTGACCGTGGGCGAGAACGTCGAGGTGCCGCTGAAGGAACACTATCCCGGCCTCAGTGCATCGCTGCGCTACGAGCTGGCACTGCTCAAGGTGAAGCTCGCCGGGCTGCCGGCGGATGCGCTCGACAAGCTGCCCTCGCAGCTGTCGGGCGGCATGCGCAAGCGCGCCGGCGTCGCCCGCGCGCTGGCGCTCGATCCGCCGTTGATGTTCCTCGACGAACCCACCGCCGGGCTCGACCCGATCGGCGCGGCCGCCTTCGACGATCTCGTCCGCACGCTGCAGGAAGCGCTGGGGCTGACCGTGTTCCTGATCACCCACGACCTCGACACCCTGTACGCCATCTGCGACCGCGTCGCGGTGCTGGCCGACCGCAGGGTACTGGCGATCGGCCCGTTGTCGGAGGTCGAGCGCGTCGACCATCCGTGGGTGCAATCCTATTTCCACGGCCCGCGCGCACGCGCCGCGCGCGCCGCCGACAGCGCCAACACGCCTGCACTGGAAGCCTGAGCATGGAAACCAAAGCCAATTACGTCCTGATCGGCGCCTTCACCATCGCGGTGGTGACCTTCGGCCTGCTGTTCGCGCTGTGGGCGGCGAAGTACGCCTCCGACCGCAGCTGGCAGGACTACGCAGTGGTCTTCGACGAACCGGTGACCGGCCTGTCGGAAGGCAGCAGCGTGCAGTACAACGGCATCGCGGTCGGCAGTGTGCAGAGCCTGCAGCTGGCACCCGACGACCCGCGCCAGGTGATCGCCCACCTGCGGCTGGATGCGCGCGCGCCGGTGCGCACCGACACCCGCGCGCGGATGTCGATGACCGGCGTCACCGGCTCGCCGATCATCCAGCTGACCGGCGGCAGCCCGGAGCTGCCGCGGCTGGTGGACGTGTCCGACCGCGACATGCCGATCATCCTCACCGAGCCGTCGGCGCTGCAGAACATTTCCGACACTGCCAACCGGCTGGTGGAACGGCTCGACAAGGTGCTGAGCGAGGAGAACGTCGCCCGCATCTCGCAGACCCTGACCCATATCGAGCAGGCCACCGGGTCGCTTGCGGCGGGCCGCGAGGACATCCGCGAACTGCTCAGCTCGGCCCGTGCGGCCAGCGCCCAGCTCGAACAGACGCTGCAGACCACCAACCGCGCCGTGGAGACCGTCGACCGCGAACTGGTGCAGGAACTGCCGGGCATGGTCGACCGCCTCAACAGCTCGCTGGCGCGGTTCGATTCGGCCGCCGGCGGCGCCGATGCGATCCTCAACGAAAACCGCGCCGCCATCCACAGCTTCGCCAACGACGGCCTGTCGCAACTGGGTCCCACGCTCACCGAGCTGCGCAGCCTGGTCCGCGACCTGCGCCGCATCAGCGACCGCCTCAATGGCAACCCGACCCGGTTCCTGCTCGGCGGCGACGCCCCCAAGGAGTTCGACCCCAATGAATGAGAATCAGGGAGCTGACGTTGCCAACGCCTGCGACGCCTTCCGACAAAGCAACTCCCGCCCGGCACCATCGCCCCTCTCCCGCATGCGGGAGAGGGGAAGGGGTGAGGGCAACACGCCCGCCCGAAGCGCCTTCCGCATCCTCTTCGCCGCCTGCCTTCTGCCCGTCCTGCTCGCCGGCTGCAGCCTGCTGGGCGGTGGATCGCGCGAGCCGGTCACCACGTATTCGCCGATGGTCGAAACCCGCACCGACGCGGCATGGCCCACGGTCGACTGGCAACTGACGATCGTGCCGACCACCGCGCCGCGGGTCGTCGACAGCCCGCGGATTTCGGTGCGGCGTACGCCGTCGGAGCTGCAGGTCTACGCAGGCTCGGTATGGGCGCAGCCCGCTACCGAGCTGGTGGAACTGGCCCTGCTGCGGACCTTCGAGGCCTCCGGGCGCATCCCCGCCGTCGCCACCTCGGGCGCCGGCATCCGCGCCGACTACAAGCTGGTGCTGGACCTGCGCCGCTTCGAGGCCGACTACGCCGGGCGCGACATCCCGCAGGCGACCATCGAACTGGGCGCGCGACTGCTGCACAACCACGACCAGCGCGTGGTCGCCTCGCGCACCTTCCTGCAGACGGTGCCGGCGGGCAACACCGCCGTGGAGTCGGTGGTCGGCGCCTTCGAACAGGCGCTGGCGCAGGTCAGCCACGATGTCGCCGGCTGGACCCTGGTCAGCGGCGATGGCGACGCGGGCAGGCCCGCGATGTCGGCACCGCGCCCGCAGCGCTGACCGCTGCTCCCGCCGGCGTCTAGCCGGCGGAATCCACCGCATCGGGCCGGAACGACAGCGTCGCGATCACGCCGCGCCCTTCGCCCGGCACCACCCGCACGCTCCAACCGTACAGCGCGCACAGCCGGCGCACGATCGACAGGCCGATGCCGCCACCCTGCGAGTGCTCGGCATGCGAGCCGCGGTAACCGCGCTCGAACAGCCGCGCGGCATCCTCGGCGCTGAGGCCGGGGCCGCTGTCGATCACCTGCACGGCGTCATCGAGCACCCGCACCACCACCTCGCCTGATGGCGTGTACTTGACCGCGTTGCCGACCAGGTTGCCGAGCGCCACCGCCACCGCGGCCTCCGGCGCATCGACGACCAGCCCACCCTCCCCTTCCAGGCGCAATTCGAGCGGCTTGCCACCGACCTGTGAGCGATGCGCCTCGAGCAGCTGCTCGGCCGCGCGCGCGATGTCGGTATTGCCATGCCCGCGCTCGTTGCGCGACAGCAGCAGCAGCGCGCTGATGAGGTCGGTGCACTGCTGTTCGGCGCGCTGGATGCGCAGCAGCCGCGCACGGGTCTTGTCGTCGAGCTCGGGCCGCGCCAGCAGCAGTTCCACCGCACCGCGGATCACTGCCAGCGGCGTACGCAGCTCATGGCTGACATCGGCGTTGAACTCGCGGTCGCGCTGCACCACCTCGGTCAATCGTCCGGAATAGTCGTCGAGCGCGCTGGCGAGCTGGCCGACCTCGTCGTCGGGAAAGTGCGAGGCCAGCGGCACCGGCTGCGCAGTGCCGCCCGACTGCCGCAGGCGCTGTGCGAGTTCCGACACCGGGCTCATCACCCGCGACGCGGCCCACCAGCCCACCAGCAGCGACAGCAGCGAGAACACCAGCACCGAGCCGTAGATGGCGCGCTGGAACTGCTCGTCGCCGCGCATGGTCTGGGTCATGTCGTAGGCGAGGAAGAACCACTCCTCGTCCGTCTTGCGCACCGCCAGCTTGTAGGCGAACGGCTGGCCGAGCTCGTCGGTGCCACCCAGCGTGTGGATGCCGGTCCCCAGTTCCACCCACTCGGGGAAATCGCGGCGCAGGCGATCGATGCGGTCGGGGGTGAACACGTAACCGCGCATCTGCTGCACGGGGAGATCGGGGCTGCGCGTCGGATCGCTGTAGTAGAGGTGCGCGTACTCGTCGATGTTGCGGTTCATCACGTCCTCGACCAGCGCGTTCTCCACCCGGTTGCGCGCGTACTGGGTGGCGAACGCGAACAGCAGGGTCAGGCCGAGGCCGAGCAGCAGGAACGAGAGGATGATGCGGCTGCGCAGGCGGCGCCGGTACCGGCGCGCGCCCCGCAGCGACGCCTTCGAGGCGTGCCGGTCAGCTGCCGCCATCGGGTGCGGCGATGCGGTAGCCGATGCCGTGGCGGGTCTGGATGTACGGCGTGTCGAACGGCTTGTCGATCACCGCGCGCAGGCCGTGGATATGCACGCGCAGCGAGTCCGAGTCCGGCAGCTCCTCGCCCCAGACGCGGGTTTCGAGGTCCTGGCGGGTGACCACCGCCGGCGACGCTTCCATCAGCGCCTGCAGGATCTTCAGCGCGGTGGGGTTGAGCTGCAGCAGCTTGCCCTGCCGGCGCACCTCGAGCGTGTCGAGGTTGTATTCGATCTCGCCCACTTCCAGGACGCGCGTCTGCACGCCGCGGCCGCGGCGCGACAGCGCATTGAGGCGGACTTCCACTTCCTGCAGCGCGAACGGCTTGACCAGGTAGTCGTCGGCGCCGGAATCGAAGCCGGCCAGCTTGTTGTCGAGCGAATCGCGCGCGGTGAGCATCAGCACCGGGGTCTGCTTGCGGGCGTCGTTGCGCAGCTTGCGGCAGACCTCGAGCCCGTCCATGCCGGGCAGGTTGAGGTCCAGCACGATTGCATCGAAGTCATGCACCACCGCCAGGTGCAGGCCGGTCACGCCGTCGGCGGCGAAATCGACCGTGTGGCCGCGGTCCTCCAGGTAGTCACCGAGGTTGGCGGCGATGTCCTGGTTGTCTTCGATCACGAGTATGCGCATGGGAGGCCGTTGCAATGAGGGGCGGACATACTGGGCTGCGGGCCACGGCAATGCCGTGAACGACTGCAGGCGTGGCACCGGATGGCGCGACATCAGCACGGATTCTGGCACACGCACCGGCAGGCGGCCGCCGGCATGGCGCGGCACCGATCGCCGGCCACAAAAAGACCCAGGCGGGGGAACTCCGCCTGGGCCGAAAGGGATACCGCCCCGATGACCATCGCCCCGCCGGTTGCCCGGTGCCGACCATGTGCGGTGACAGTACCCGCGCGCCGGTTACAGACCGGTTAACCCGCCGATACACGTCCGTTACGGCGGCGCTTCGGCGCGATCCGCAGCGGCCGGGCGGCCACGTGGGTGGCGACATGGTCGACGACCAGGCCGGCGACATCGACGCCGGTGGCGCCCTCGATGCCTTCCAGCCCCGGCGAGGCGTTGACCTCGAGCACCAGCGGCCCGCGCGACGAGCGGATCAGGTCGACCCCGGCCACGCGCAGGCCCAGGCCCTGCGCGGCGCGCACCGCCAGTGCCTGTTCCTCGGGCGAGGCGGTCTCGGCGGTGCCGGTGCCGCCGCGGTGCAGGTTGGAGCGGAAGTCGCCGATCGGTGCCTCGCGCCGCATCGCCGCCACCACGCGGTCGCCGACGACGAAGCAGCGCAGGTCGCAGCCCGCGGCCTCGCCGATGAACTCCTGCACCAGGAAGGTCGCCTGCAGGCCGCGCAGGGTCTCGATGACGCTGCGCGACGCCGACGGCTTCTCGGTCAACATCACCCCGGCGCCCTGGGCGCCTTCGTTGAGCTTGATGATGTGCGGCGGCGGCCCGAGCATCGACAGCAGGTCGTGGGTGTCGTCGGGGTTGTCACCGAACACCGTCACCGGCAGGCCGATGCCCTGCGCGGCGAGGATCTGGTGCGCGCGCAGCTTGTCGCGCGCGGCACCGATCGCCGCGGAAGGATTCGGCGTGTACGCGCCCATCAGTTCGAACTGGTGCAGCACCGCATTGCCATAGCGGGTGACCGATGCGCCGATGCGTGGGATCACCGCATCGAAGTCGGAAATGGCGCGACCCTTGTAATGCATCGCGAAGCCGTCGCAGGCGATGCGCAGGTAGCAGCGCAGCGGGTCGAGCACGCGCACGGTATGCCCGCGCATGCGCGCGGCTTCGACGAGGCGTCGGGTCGAATAGAGCCGCGTATTGCGGGACAGGATGGCAAGCTTCATCGACCGGGCCGGGCTTTGGGGTCGCCGTTATATCCCACCCGGATGCGTCGCAGGATGACTGCCGGTGCGGCACCCGCGCAGCGGTTCATGGCCGATGGAGGGACGGCCGCCAGGAACGTTGCGCGGACCTCACATCGCATGGCCACAGCGCGCCTTCGCGTCAGCGGCAGCGGTTGCCTTCCACCCGCAACTGCGCCGCGTACATGGCAGGGTCGCGGACCCGGCCCGCCTCGGCATCGGCCTTGGCCTGGTCCAGGTAGATGCGCGCGCGGCCCTGGGCGTCGAGCTCGAGCGTATCGGTGCCCGGCTTGCGCCAGATCCGCGCCACCGCCACCAGTCCGCTGCAGGCCGCGCTGGGGATGCGGATCTCGTCGTGGTACAGCCAGCCCTGCGCCGGGTCCGGAGCGACGTCGTCCGCATTGACCAGTCGCGCGCGCGGCTGGCAGCCCGGCGAGGTCTGCTTCACCGAGAACCGGTAGGGCGGTTCGGCCTGGCCGGTGAACACGCCTTCGATGCGGGCACAGGCTTCGGGAATGGTGCGCAGCGTGTGCGCGGCGCCGTCGGCCTGGGCCTTGGCCGGCTCGCGGGAGATCTCGGGGCGCTCCTGCGCGGCGGCGGGCACGGCCAGCAGCAGGGCAAGCGCAAGGGGAGCAATGGGCGGCATGTGGCGGCTCGACGGAAGCGATGCGACAGGCTGTCACGGCCGGGCTGAATCGCGCTTCCACGCCAGCTGCTGGCGCGGCATGCGCGGTGGTTCGCACCGGTTCGGGGGGCTGTGCCATAGTCGGGCGGCATCACCGCTGTGCGAGGGGATCTGTCCTCATCATCTGTGCGGGCAGTCCCAGGCATTCCACTCTGGGAGGGGTTACATGCTCGAGCAACACGGTTTGTGGATGGCGCTGGCCTGCGCCGTCATCGCGATTCTCTACGGGGTCATTTCCGCTGCCTGGATCAACCGGCAGCCGGCCGGCAACCAACGGATGCAGGAGATCGCAGGCGCGATCCAGGAAGGCGCGCGCGCCTACCTCAACCGGCAATACCTGACGATCTCCGTCGCCGGCGTGGTGCTGTTCGTATTGATCGGCATCTTCCTCGGCTGGGCGACCGGCATCGGCTTCCTGCTCGGCGCGGTGCTGTCGGGTGCCGCCGGCTATATCGGCATGAACGTCTCGGTGCGCGCCAACGTGCGCACCGCGGAGGCCGCGCGCCGCGGCATCGGCCCGGCGATGGACGTCGCGTTCCGCGGCGGTGCGATCACCGGCATGCTGGTGGTGGGACTGGGCCTGCTCGGCGTCGCCGGCTACTGGTGGCTGCTGCCGCGCTTCGGCATCGGCGGCGAAGCGGCGCTGCATGCGCTGGTGGGCCTGGCCTTCGGCAGCTCGCTGATCTCGATCTTCGCGCGGCTGGGCGGTGGCATCTTCACCAAGGGTGCCGACGTCGGCGCCGATCTCGTCGGCAAGGTGGAAGCCGGCATCCCCGAGGACGACCCGCGCAACCCGGCGGTGATCGCCGACAACGTCGGCGACAACGTCGGCGACTGCGCGGGCATGGCCGCCGACCTGTTCGAGACCTATGCGGTCACCGTCATCGCCACGATGCTGCTGGGCTATCTGATGGCCGACAGCGTCGGTGCCAACGGCGTGCTGTACCCGCTGGTGCTGGGCGGTGCCTCGATCCTCGCGTCGATCGTCGGCACGTTCTTCGTCAAGGTGAAGCCGGGCGGCTCGATCATGGGCGCGCTGTACAAGGGCGTGATCGTTTCCGGCGTGATCGCGGCGGCGCTGTTCTGGCCGATCACCACCGGGCTGATGGCCGACAACGCCCACGGCGCCGACAACCTCTACTGGTGCGCGCTGGTCGGCCTGGTGCTGACCGGCGCGATCGTCTGGATCACCGAGTACTACACCGGCACCCAGTTCAAGCCGGTGCAGCACATCGCCCAGGCCTCCACGACCGGCCATGGCACCAACATCATCGCGGGCCTCGGCATCTCGATGAAGTCGACCGCGTGGCCGGTCATCGCGGTGTGCATCGCGATCTGGGGCTGCCATGCGCTGGCCGGCCTGTACGGCATCGCGATCGCGGCCACGGCGATGCTGTCGATGGCCGGCATGATCGTCGCGCTTGATGCCTACGGGCCGATCACAGACAACGCCGGCGGCATCGCCGAGATGGCGGAACTGCCACCGGAAGTGCGCGAGGTCACCGATCCGCTCGATGCCGTCGGCAACACCACCAAGGCGGTGACCAAGGGCTATGCGATCGGCTCGGCGGCACTGGCGGCGCTTGTGCTGTTCGCCGACTACACCCACAACCTGCAGGCCAACAGTCCGGGCGAGGTGTTCGCGTTCGACCTGTCCGACCATTACGTGATCATCGGCCTGCTGATCGGTGGCCTGATCCCGTACCTGTTCGGCGCGATGGCGATGGAAGCGGTCGGCCGCGCGGCGGGCAGCGTGGTGGAGGAAGTGCGCCGGCAGTTCCGCGAGATCCCCGGGATCATGCAGGGCACGGCGAAGCCGGACTACTCGCGCGCGGTGGACATGCTGACGAAGTCGGCGATCAAGGAAATGATCCTGCCGTCGCTGCTGCCGGTGGCGGTGCCGATCGTGGTCGGCCTGCTACTCGGTCCGCGTGCACTCGGTGGCCTGCTGATCGGCACCATCGTCACCGGCCTGTTCGTGGCGATCTCGATGACCACGGGCGGCGGTGCCTGGGACAACGCCAAGAAGTACATCGAGGACGGCCACCACGGCGGCAAGGGCTCGGAGGCGCACAAGGCCGCGGTGACCGGTGACACGGTCGGCGATCCCTACAAGGACACCGCGGGACCTGCCATCAATCCGCTGATCAAGATCATCAATATCGTGGCGCTGCTGATGGTCCCGCTTCTATAGGACCGAAGCCGAACACCCCGGCGTCGAACCGCCACGACGCCGCCCGGTGAAGCATCTCCCGTTCGGCACCAACACCCCTCTCCCGCTTGCGGGAGCGGGGTTGGGGTGGGGGGGAAAAGCACGAAAGCCCCCTCATCCGCCCCTGCGGGACACCTTCTCCCCACGCGTGGGAGAAGGGTTGAAAATAGGAACGCCCTCGCATCGATGCCAGGGCGTTTCCTTTTGCAGCCGTCGACGTGCGCACGCATGCGCGCCGCGAGGTACTCAACCGTCGCCCGCCTCGAAACGCCGCGTGCTCACGTCGAACCATGCCGTGCACAGTTGCTGCTGCTGCGACGCCGCGTCGAAACTCGCCTGCCAGACGGTGACACCCTCACCCTCTTCCGGGCTGTCGAACAGCGTGGCATCGAACGGCATCACGCCGAGGCACCAGCGCACCCGTCGCGGCGCGTCCTGGGTGGGCGGCGCATAGGCGAACTCGCCCTCGAGGCTGGCGCCGGGCTGCAACTGCACGGCCAGCGGCGTCGGCGGCAGGGTCGGTGCCGGATCCGGAAGCGGCAGCGCGATATGGCGCAGGGTCACGTCACCGGGCGCGTCCTCGACGAACGTCGGCTCACCGACGGCGCCACTGCGCTGGCGGCCGGTCAGCACGGCATGCCGGTTGCCGCGGTCGAACACCGCCACTGCCACGTCACTGGTGTTGTCGACGCGGTAGCGCACGGCCACGGTGCCGCTGCGTGGCTCGTAGTCGAAAGCGGCGGCGAGGCTCACCGGGCCGTCGGCAACGGGAGTGAGGGCGATGGATGCGGGCATGGATGCTCCGGAAGCGGCAGGAGGGGTGGGCTGCGCGCAGGCCGCCAGCGGCAGGGCGGCAAGGACAGCGAACAGTGGGATACAGGACATTCGGATCATGGGCCCAGCCTAATGGACGACGGGCGGGTCGCGTCAACGCGGCCCGCCCGCCAGGTCGGTGGTGTCGCCAGCGACGCCGCGCTTACAGACGGTAGGTCGGGCGATCCGGCATGCCGAGTTCGCGCCGCAGGCCGTTCTCGGTCAGGTGGATCGGATTGTGGGTGGTGGGCGGGGTGCTCGGATCGCCATCGAAATCGAAGGCCGGTGCGGAGGTCTCGAGGCCCACAGCCTGTCGCTCGGCATTGCGGATGCCGCGATCCGGGCCGGAGCCGCTGTAGGTGCCCGGCTGGAAGGTGCCGTTGACGCCGTTATAGGCGTGCGACATCTCGTGGTAGAGGACCACGGTGGGTGCCGGGAAGGCATCCATGTGGAACGACGGGTTGTAGCCGATGGTCACGTCGCCACCCACGCCGGCACGGCCGTTGACGATCTCGGCGCCACCACGACCAAAGGTCTGGGCGTAGCCGTTCTGCTCGTTGCCCAGCTCCTGGATCGTCACCCGGTTGCCCTTGTTCTCGACCGCGGCATCAAGCTCGGAGAGCATCTGCGTGCCCGCAGCGGAACTGCGCAGGAAGTCCAGCTCGGATTCGACGCGCTGGCGGAACTGCTCGGAGCCCGTCACCGCGATGGTCTGCCCGGCGCTGGTATCGATCTCGACGTTGACCACGGTGGGCCGCGCATTGGTGGCGGCATTCACCAGGTCGCCCACCTCGGTGTAGACGAGGTCGTTGGCGCCGGCGCCGTTGATGGTGTCGTTGCCAAGGCCGGCATAGGCGGAGCTGCGGCCGGCGGGGTCGACATGGATGACGTCGTCACCGCGGCCACCCGACAGGATGTTCTGGCCGGTGCCGCCGAAGATCTCGTCGTTGCCGAGGCCGCCTTCGATGAAGTTGAAGCCGTTGCCGGCGCGGATGACGTCGTTGCCGGCGCCGCCGAAGATGATGTTGTCGCCGTCGCCCGCGGTTATGGTGTCGTCGCCGTTGCCGCCGTCGATGTCGTTGCGGCCGCCGATGGTCTCGATGGTGTCGTTGCCGTCGCCGCCGAAGATGCGGTCGTCGCCCATGCCGGTGCGGATCGCGTCGTCGCCGGCACCGGCGTCGATCACCAGATTCACGGTGACATTGGGCGCGGCGGTGATCGTGTCGTTGCCGCCGCCGGTGCGCAGGGTCAGCTCCTGGCGCTCGGTCAGGCGCACCGCGTAGCTCTCGCCGTTGACCTCGACATCCAGGGTGCCGTCGTCGCGCTGGCTGATCTGCACGTTGTCGTCGCCGGCGCCGGTGGTGAACACCACCTGGTCGCTGGTGATGCCGTAATCGGCGATCGTCTGCTCACGGGTGACGGTGGCCTGTTCGCCGACGTGCAGCTCGCTGTTGGTGATGCGCTTGCCGTCCGGGGTCTGCAGGTTGGGCAGGCTGGTGCCGCGATCGTTGCCCTGGATCGGGATCGCGTTGTCGGCGACGTTGGCCGCGCGGTCGGTGACGGGCGCGGGCATGTCGGTGGAACGCAGCGGCGCGTCAGCGAAACGTTCCTGGCTGGCATTCCGGGCCTGCTGTCCATCCCAGTAGCCCTGTGGCTGGACCGTGGAAGGGCTGGCGGCGTCGAGGTGGGTCATGTCGAAAATCCGTGCGTCTGGGGCGTGGGCATATGGATACGCCCCAGTACGGGACCGGCCAAGCTGGGGCGTACCCCAAGCTGGGGTCGACCCGAGGCTCTGCTGCGACGCAACAGCCGGGCGCGTAGAATGCGCGGTTTCCCCTACCCGACGTGGCCTGCGCCACGTCCGCCATCGGAGTCGATACATGGGCCTGGACCGCGTCAGCACCGGCAAGAATCCGCCGCACGAGATCAACGTCATCATCGAGATTCCCAAGGATGCGGAGCCGGTGAAGTACGAGGTGGACAAGGCCAGCGGCGCGATCTTCGTCGACCGCGTGCTGTCCACGCCGATGCGCTATCCCTGCAACTACGGCTACGTGCCCAACACCATCTGCGGTGATGGCGACCCGGCCGACGTGCTGGTGATCCTGCCGCTGCCACTGGTGCCGGGCTCGGTGATCCGCTGCCGCCCGGTCGGCGTGCTGAAGATGTCGGACGAGGCCGGCAACGACGAGAAGATCCTCGCCGTGCCGGTGGAGAAGGTGTTCGCCGGCTATGCCCACGTCGACGACCTCGACAAGGTGTCGGCGCACTGGCTCGAGCGCATCGGCCACTTCTTCGAGCACTACAAGGACCTGGAGAAGGGCAAGTGGGTGAAGATCGACGGGTGGGGTAATGCCGCCGAAGCGCGGAAGATCCTCGACGATGCCATCAGTGCCTGCGCCAACGAGCAGGCCTGAGCGCCTCCCCGCGCGGCCTGCGTCACAGTTTGACTTGTGGCACGGGTCGCCCCGGGGAGTGGTTGTTAACATCCTTCGCACGCGCGGTTCCGTGGGATCCGCGTAGTTGCCAGGGGGAGTTCCGAAGTTGCGCATCCTGTTTGTGGGCGGCGAAGACAGCCTGCCGCCTGATCTGATCGACCTCGTCGGCGGGATGGACGATGGCTGGGACGTGCAGTGCGTCGGTGACGGCGGCACCGCCACCGCGCTGGCCGCCGACGTGCCGCAGGACATCGTGGTGGTTGCGCCGGAACTTCCCGACATGCCGGCCGCGACCCTGCTCGGGCAGATCCGCACCCTGCGCCCGGAAACCTCGCGCATCGCCCTGGTCGGTCCCGGTCAGCCGCCGCCGGTGCGCGTGCTGTCGCTGGCCCACCGCTTCCTGCCGCTGCCCCTGGGCGAGGAAATGCTGCTGGAGGCCATCGGCAGCCTCGAGGAGTTGCGCGAACTGCTCGGCGACCCGCGCCTGCGCGAGCACATCGGCCGCATCGACCAGCTGCCCTCGCCGCCGCATACCTACCTGGCGCTGATGCATGCGCTGGAGGCGGACGACGAGACCAGCGCTGCCGAGATCGCCCGGCTGATTTCCGGCGACCCGGCGATCGCCGCCAAGGTGCTGCAGCTGTGCAACTCGGCGTACTTCTCCGCGGGCCGCAGCATCACCGACCTGCGCATGGCGGTGACCCGGCTCGGCGTCGCCACCCTGCGCGACCTGGTACTGGCCAGCGAAGTGTTCGCACAGACCGCGCAGCCCGGTGTCGACCGCCACGCGCTGCAGCAGCGCGCCCTGCTCGCGTCGCACCTGGCGCGCCGGCTGCTGCCGGAATCCAGCGCGGAACTCGGCGCCACCGCCGCCCTGCTCGCCGACATCGGCCTGCTGCTGCCGGGCGTCCACGACGACCGCGCGGACGCACCCGCCGGTGATGGCGCGGGCAGCGACGCACTGGGCTACGCCGAGGCGGGCGCGTACCTGCTGGGGCTGTGGGGCCTGCCCATGCCGATCATCGAAGCGGTCGCCTTCCAGCGCAATCCGGCCCGCGCCGGCACGCGCAGCTTCTGGGTGGCCGGGGCAGTGCATGTGGCCACCTCGCTGGTGGCGCGCGTCGGCGTCAACGAGGACTACCTGCGCCGCACCGGCGTGCTCGACCGTCTCGACGACTGGCGGACGCAGGCCGATCGGCTGATGGGCATCGCGGCCCAGCCGGCCTAGCGGGCATCCGCCGCAGCGGAACCCGCCGCGGCGCATCTCACATCTGACATCACGCGCGTCGCGTCCGCGACGCGCGTCGCCGCCGCGTGCGCATTGCGCAGGCCCGGGCACACCGTTCGCGGACGCGCTGTTTCATCGACGGGCGGGCCTGCATCGGGCCAGAAGAAAACCACCGACTCCACGACTGGCGGCACAAAAAAGGGCGGGCCTTGCGGCCCGCCCTCCTTCAGCACGTCTCCGATCCGTGGATCAGAAGCGCTGCACGTAACGCATGTAGGTGAAGCGACCGATGTCGAACTCGGGGTAGTACGGGAACGCGGTGCTCACGTTGCCGCCCGAGTACATGATCTGCGCCTCACGCTCGAACACGTTGTCCACGCCCACCGAGATGGTGGCATTCCACGGTGCGGTGTAGGCCACCTGGAAGTCGTGGAAGGTGTTCGAACCCAGCTGGTTGCGCGGTGCCGTCTCGCCGTAGGCGTAACGGTCCGAGTCCGAGCACGGACGGTTGGCGACGCAGCCGTCGTTGATGCCCGAGTAGTAACGCGCGGTCCAGCCCACGTTCCAGTCGTCGTTGATCGACCAGTTGACGTTGAAGTTCGACTTCACGCGGAAGATGCCCGGGTCGCCGACCTGGCCCACCATGATGTCCTCGCCGGCGGCGTTCTGCGCGGCGGTTTCATACTTGCTGGTGTAGGTGGTCTGCCAGTTGAACTGGAAGCCACCGAACGCGGTGTCGAGCATGCGGTACTTGAGGCCGATGTCCCAGCCTTCCGTCTTCATGCTGCCGAGGTTGGTCAGGCCGTAGAACATGTTGCTGATGTGGCCGTCGCCCGCACGCACGACACCCGCGCAGCGGCTCGAGTCACCGATGACGTAGCAATCGCGCAGGATGCGATTGACGCTGTCGGAGATGATCATGTTCTCGATCTCGTAGCGGTACCAGTCGACGCTGACGTCGAGGCCGTCCACGAACTCCGGGCTGTACACGATACCGGCGGTGATGCTTTCCGAGGTCTCCGGCCCGAGGTTCGGGTTGGAACCCGAGATGAACTGGTCCGGGGTCTGGCACGGCCACGCGGTGCAGGGCTCCAGGCCCTGGCCGAGCTGCACGTAACCGACCGGCACGCCGGCCGCATTACAGGCCGCATTGCCGTTGACGCTGCCGGGCACGCCGACCGAGCACGGGTCGGTGTACTGCTCGAAGCTGGCGCCGGTGCCGCCGTACAGGTTGTCGATGCTCGGTGCGCGGAAGCCTTCGGCCCACGTACCACGCACCGCCATCGCGTCGGTCGGACGCCACAGCACGCTGAACTTGCTGTTGATGGTGTCGCCGAAGTTGCTGTAGTCGGAATAGCGCGACGCCACGTTGACAGTCAGTTCCCGGGCGAACGCCATGTCCGACAGGATCGGCACGTTGAACTCGATGTACGCCTCGTCAACTTCGTACTCGCCCAGCGTGGTGCTGGCGGCGAGGCCGGTGTAGTTGCCGCTCTGCGCAAACGCGTCGGGCACGAAACGGCCTTCGTCCTTGCGGTGTTCGATGCCGACCGCCATCGACAGGTCACCCGCCGGAAGCTCGAACAGCGAACCGCTCAGGTTGGCCGACAGGATCTTGGTCTTGGTCTCGCCGGTGTCGGTGTAGTACGGGAACAGGAAGTCCTGCACGTCGGCGTTGGCGAGCGAACCCTGGCCTGCGACGCCGTAGGGCAGCAGCGGGTTCCACGGGCGGCATCCGGCCAGGCTGGGGTCGGATACGCCGGCCACGCCGCACTGCGCGATGCCGGCTGCGTCGATGTACGACGGGCCGAGCGCCTGCGCGGTGGCCAGCAGGCTGGCATCGCCATGGCCGGTCTTGGTCACTTCATTGCGGTTGTAGGCGTAGTTGACGTCCCAGTCCCACGGTTTGTCGGCGATGTCGAAGAAACCGCTGACGCCACCCGAGAAACGGGTGGTCTTGAGCTCGCTGCGGGTGGTGCGCGGCACTTCCCACAGGCGGCGGCGGAACTCAATGTCCTCGCCCACCGGGTTGAACGCGCTGTCACCGGACAGGGGCGTGTCGAAGGCCAGCGACTGGTACGGGTAGCCCGCGATCTGCTGGTTGGTGGTGCGCTTGTTGAACAGGATGTCCGCGTTGAGCGTGATGCGGTCGGTCAGGTCGTAGTTGATGTTCGAGAACACCGACTCACGCTTCATGCCGGTGGACACCAGCATCTGCTCGTTCGAGTTGGCGTAGCCGGCCGGGGTCAGCACGACGTAGTCCGCCGCGTTGGTCGGATTGCCGCCTTCACGCAGCGTCACCCACTCACCGGCGGCGTTCTGCCACGAACCTGCCTGGCTCACCGCGCTCCAGCCCGAACCGGGGTAATCCGGGCCGGCATTGCCGTAACGGCTGAAGAAGCGGTCGCCGCCGTACACCGGGTCGGCTTCCATCACTTCGGCGCTGACGGTGATGCCGCTGCGGTCGTTGGCAACGCCAACGGTGCCCGAATAGGTGGTCTCGGCACCGTCACCCTGGCCGAACTGGCCGTACTGGACGGACGCTTCAGCACCTTCGAAGCGCTTGCGGGTGATCACGTTGACCACGGCCGCGATCGCGTCGGAACCGTAGATCGACGATGCGCCGTCCTTGAGGACGTCGATGCGCTCGATCGCCGACATCGGGATCTGGCTCAGGTCCTGGTAACCGCCGGTGGTGGCGCCCAGGCGCACGCCGTTGAGCAGCACCAGGGTGCGGTTGGCGCCCATGTTGCGGATGTCGATGTAGTAACCACCGACGTTCTCGCCCGAGGCGAGCGCGTCAGCGCGCGAGATCGCCGGCGAACCCGCCGACGGGATGTTCTGCAGCAGGTCGGCAACGGAGGTGTGGCCGCTGCGCTCGATGTCCTGGCGGCTGACCGTCAGGATCGGCTGCTGGTTCTCGATCTGCACGCCACGGATGCGCGAGCCCGTCACCGAGATGCGGTCGAGGGTGGTCGCCCCGTCGGCAGCATCCTGCGCTTGCGCGGAGGCGGCGACCGGCAGCAGCGCCGTCAGGATGGCAGCGGGCAACAGGCCCGGCCGCATCGCTGGAATGCGAGCTTTCATTAATTCTCTCTCCAGAATTGCATTAGTGATGCGTTAAGACGCATCCAAACGTTACGGCGCCGTGTTCCGGCTTGCTTTGCGGCGGCGGCCGTATGACTTTGCGGAATCTGTCCGAACCGGCTTCTGTCACCCATCCGACATCCGCCGTGCGCCATAAATGCGGGCTGCCCCGCACCCGCGCGGCTACGTCGGTCGGCAATGGACTCAGGCCGCGGCCCGCTCCGACGCATACCGCTCGTGGCGTGCGCGATACGCGGTGGCGGTGGTGCCGTGTCGTGCCCGGAACGCACGCGCGAAGCTGCAGCAGTTGTCGAAGCCGCAGGATGCCGCGACCTCACCCACCGTCATCGACGTGGAGGTCAACAGTTCCGCCGCGCGCTCGAGGCGCAGGCGTGCCGACAGCGCCTGGGGGCTTTCCTCGTACAGGCTCTGGAACGCCTTGGAGAAGTACCAGCTCGAGAAGTTGGTCAGGTCGGCCAGCTCGCCGATCCGCACCACGCGATCGTTGTGGCCCTCGAGATACAGGCGCGCACGCTGCATGCGGCCGAACACCTGCCGCTTGCGGCTGCGCGAACGGCCGGGGCACAGCTGCACACGGGTGGCGAGTTCGCGCTGGGCCCGCGCGATATGCAGCAGCACCGGGCGCAGGGCCTCGGAACCACTGCCGGCACGGGCGGCGCGCCACAGCTGCAACGCGACGCGCAGTTCGCCGGCGGGCAGGCGGCCACGGCCGGGATACAGCACGTTGTCGGCGATCTGCTCCAGCAGCTTCAGGTCCGGCGCGCGCAGCAGCACGCCGACGGCGAGCCCGGTCTCGTCGGTATGCAGCACCGGCACCGAATCGCGTTCGAACACCATCCATTCGCCCCGACGCAGGCGGAAGCGGCCCTCCTTGCACTCGACCCAGGCATGCCCGCGCAGCACCACCCATGCAGAGCAGGCCGCAGCGGTCACGCGCGCGCCGCCCATGCGCGACAGGCCCACGCAATGCGGGCGGGGAGCGGCGGGATCATCAAGATCGATCTGCAGCATGCGGCCGCGATCGGCCCAGTCGTTGATCGTGGTCATGGAGACTTCCGGCATGGGGGAGTCTTACTTGTGCCGTGTGTGCGCGGCACCTGCCGGAAATCCATCCGAATCCTGTGCGAAATCGGGCGGAAACCTTTCCGAAACCCTTACGAAACCGGTTTTCCCTTCCGGGTCAATGACTTGACGATGCCCAACGTCGACGATGGACGCGGCTGCGGCAGGTGGGTGAAGCCGATTTCCATGCCGTCGTCGATCACCATCGAGAGGTAGAGAGTGCCGTCGCGCGTGCTGCTGCTGAAGCCGCTGGTGGCGGCGCGCCGCTCCACGCTCAGGCACAGCTGGCGCGAGCCGCCGGCGCCGCCCAGGCGGTTGAGCTGGGTCCGGCATTCCGGGGTGGAGACGACATAGTCGATGGCGCCCGCCACCGAGGGCGACCACGTCCGGTAGTGCACACGCCGGGGGTGGTGCGGATCCACCTGGCGCACGCTGCCGGGACGCAGGTCGGTCGACGCCTCCCACAACCCGTCTCCGGACAGGCGGGTGAACAGGATCCGCCCGGAAACGGGGTCATGGCGGAACTGCGAGACGTCCTCGAGCGCGCGGACCTGCCGCCAGCCCCGCCCGTCCGCCGCGAGCAGCACCAGTTGCAGCGGACCGTCGCCGACCTGGGCCGCCACCACCAGCTGCCGCGCATCCAGCCGCAGCGCCTGCACAGGGTTGCGCACCGGCACCGCCAACGCCCGCACCGCCGCGGTCCCGGCATCGACCTCGTAAAGGGTGGTCGCCCCGCGCTCGACGGCATCGGCCACCCCTGCCACCAGCAGGTGGCGTCCGTCAGCCGACCAGGTCGGCGCGTGGCTGCCGATCGGGGTGATTCCCGGCACCGGCGTCGGCTCGCCGGGGTCCGCGCCCAGCTTCGCCAGCCACAGCTCGTAGGGGCCGGCTCGGTCGGAACCAAAGGCCAGCCGACTGCCGTCGGGCGACACGGCCGGCGTGTTGTCGCGTCCGTTGGATGCGAACAGGCGTTGCTTGTGGATGGCACCCGATGGATCCACCGCGACGCGGAACAGCCCGAAGCGCAGGTTCCTGCGCACGAACGCCAGTGCACCGTTCGCCGCCACCATCGACGGGGCCTGCGCATCGTCGAATCCCAGATCGGAAATCGCACCGCTCGCCGGGTCGAGCGCGTACAGCCGCACCTCGGAGTCCACGCGGCGGCCGAAGACCACGCGCCCGGCGCTGGCCCAGGCCCAGCCGCGCAGTTCGGTATTGAGGGTGGTCAGCTGCTCGGCGCGGCCGCCGGCAACGGGTACGCGCCACAGGTCACCCAGCTGCGGATTGCGTGCGAACAGGATCCAGCGCCCGTCGGGCGACACCCGCGGAGCGTGGTCGATGGCGCCGGGTATGTGGTCGTAGGCCAGCGGCTGCCAGGCACCGGTGCGCAGATCCAGCACGCGCACGCCCGGGGCCGCGAAGTCCCCGTCCATGGTTCCGAACAGCAGCCCGCTCCCGTCGGCGGTCCAGTCGAAACTGACCGTGCGCGCGCCGTCGCATCGCGCCACCTCGCGCACATCGCCGCCACGGACATCGGCCACCATGACGGCGCAGGCGTTGCCGTCCAACCGGCGCAGGAACGCGATGTCGCGGCCGTCGGGCGACCAGCGCGGTATGGAGTCGGTGACCACCCCGCCCCGGGCTGCGCCTGCACGTGCAAGCACGCGGGCCGGTGCGTTGCGCGTCGGCTGCACCATGATGACGCTGCCGGCCGGACCGGAACTGGCGGCCGCATACGCCACCTGGCTGCCATCCGGTGACAGCGACGGGGAGCCCTTGAATCCCAGGCTGGAGGTGATCAGCCGGGACGCCTCCACCCCGGTGCGCGCATCCGCACCGCCGTCGTCATCGCGCACAAGCGACCAGGACAGCACGCCGACCGCGGCCAGCAGCACGCAGATGGCAACGATCGTCGCCGCGCGCCAGCCCTGCGCACGGGCACCGCCAGGGTTCGCGCCGTCGGCAGCAGGAAGAGGCGTGACGAACGGCGTGGTGTTTTCCGGGGTCGGCGGCTCCGCCGTGGTGCCCGCGGCCGCAGCCGTATCCGCAGTCGCGGTGGACGTCGTCTGCGGAACGTCTTCGCCCGCGTCCGGGGCCAGCGCCTCCACCTCGCGCAGCAGCCGATAGCCGCTCTTGGCGATGGTCTCGATATAGGCGCGCCCCTCCTCCGCGCCGCCGGCCCCGCTCCCGAACGCCTTGCGCAACTGGGTGACCGCCTGGGTCAGGACATCATCGGTGGGCAGCGTTTCCGGCCACACCTCGTCCAGCAGCGCGCGGCGCGTGACGACCTGCCCCGGCTGCGCCGCGAGCACGCGCAGCACCGCAAGGGCCTTCGGCGTGACCCGGACCGGCCGGCGTGCGCCGGGCATACGAATCTCGCGTGTGAGCGCGTCGACCGAGGCATCGCCCACACGCCAGCGATCCAGATCGACAGGGCGCACTGCTTCCAACTGCTTTCATACTTGCTCGGGGGAACGCGATGATCACGCGCCCCGACTGAACGTGTGGCAAGGCAACGGCCAGACTCCGCACATCCAACACTTGCTTTCGATCAGGTGCTGTGTCCTCCCGCGCACACCTGCGCGTCTGCGACGAACATGAATGCGCTGGGCGGGTGACCTGCACACGGTTCGCGCGCGCAGGCGTCCCGCGTCAGCCGCCGACGCGGTGCGGGTAGCGGGCGAAGATCTCCGCCAGCGTGGCGTTGATCCGGGCATCCCGCTCCGCCGGGGTGTTCCTGCCGACCCGCCCAACCGCGATTCCTTCCCAGACCAGGCGGTTCTGCTGACGGTCGATGATGTCGACGTTCATCGTGCCCTCGGTGTAGCGGTGCACATGGGTACGCTCGTTCCAGTAGGGCACGGCCACGTAGCCGCGGCCGCGATAGCTGTAGTAGTACGCATAGTCCACCGTCGGCGTGCTGGAGATATCGGTACGCCGCTGCAGGTAGGCGTTGACGTTGACCCAGATGTCCGGGTCCTGCGCCTGGTAGCGGTAGCCGCGGCTTTCCATCTGCGCACGGATCGACGCCTTCGCGACTTCACTGGTGGCCGTTTCGTAGCCCTGGCTCTCGAGCGCCAGCGGCGTGTAGAAGGCCCAGGTGCGGTACTGCGAGAAATCGGCACGCGGGTCGGCCTCGGTGCTGACGCGCGGACCGGTGGCACAACTGGCAAGTAGGGCGAGCGCGCACAGGCCGAGGAGCCAGGCGGCGAGACGATGGGGAGTACGCATGGCTGGATCTCCTGGGTGGCTACAGGGCGGCCGCGCCGCTCCGTGACATGACCCTACGCATGCCGCCGTCGATTGCACGCGACGGCGGCATGCGACATTCAGCGCCGGTTGCCGTCAGCCCGGCACGTACACCTCGCCGCCAGCGGCACGGAATTCCGCGGACTTCTCCCGCATCCCGGCGGCGATCCCGGCCGCCGTGGCCACTTCCCCGCCCGCCGCGTAGTCGCGCACGTCCTGGGTGATCTTCATCGAGCAGAACTGCGGGCCACACATCGAACAGAAGTGCGCCGCCTTGTGCGCATCCTTCGGCAAGGTCGCATCGTGGTACTCGCGCGCCCGCTCCGGATCCAGGCCGAGGTTGAACTGGTCCTGCCAGCGGAACTCGAAGCGCGCCTTCGACAGCGCGTTGTCGCGTGCCTGCGCACCGGGGTGGCCCTTGGCGAGATCGGCGGCATGGGCGGCGATACGGTAGGCCATCAGGCCTTCGCGCACGTCGTGTTTGTCGGGCAGGCCCAGGTGCTCCTTGGGCGTCACGTAACAGAGCATCGCAGTGCCGTACCAGCCGATCAGCGCCGCGCCGATGGCGCTGGTGATGTGGTCGTAACCGGGCGCGATGTCGGTGGTCAGCGGCCCGAGGGTGTAGAACGGCGCCTCGCCGCAGCAGGCCAGCTGCCGGTCCATGTTCTCCTTGATGAGTTGCATCGGCACGTGACCGGGGCCTTCGATCATGGTCTGCACGTCGTGCGTCCAGGCGATCCGCGTCAGCTCGCCCAGGGTCTCGAGCTCGGCGAACTGCGCGGCGTCGTTGGCGTCGGCGATCGAGCCGGGACGCAGGCCGTCGCCGAGCGAGAAGGCCACGTCGTAGGCCTTCATGATTTCGCAGATGTCCTCGAAGTGTTCGTAGAGGAAGCTCTCGCGGTGATGCGCGAGGCACCACTTGGCCATGATCGAGCCGCCGCGGCTGACGATGCCGGTGACGCGTTTCGCGGTCAGCGGCACGTGCGCCAGGCGCACGCCGGCGTGGATGGTGAAGTAGTCGACGCCCTGCTCGGCCTGTTCGACCAGGGTGTCGCGGAAGATTTCCCAGGTCAGTTCCTCGGCGCGGCCGCCGACCTTTTCCAGCGCCTGGTAGATCGGCACCGTGCCGATCGGCACCGGCGAGTTGCGGATGATCCACTCACGGGTCTCGTGGATATGCTTGCCGGTGGACAGGTCCATGACGTTGTCCGCGCCCCAGCGGATCGCCCAGACCAGCTTCTCCACTTCCTCGGCGATGCCCGAACTCACCGCCGAGTTGCCGATATTCGCGTTGACCTTGGTGAGGAAGTTGCGGCCGATGATCATCGGCTCGCTCTCCGGATGGTTGATGTTGCACGGGATGATCGCGCGCCCGCGGGCGACCTCGTCGCGCACGAACTCGGCGGTGATACGCGCCGGGATCGACGCACCGAACGACTGCCCCGGGTGCTGCGCGCGCAGGCCGGCGTCGGTCAGCGCCTCCAGGCGCTGGTTCTCGCGGATGGCGATGTATTCCATCTCCGCGGTGATGATCCCGCGGCGCGCGTAATGCATCTGGGTGACGTTGGCGCCTGGCAGCGCCCGGCGCGGGCGCGCGCGGTGGCGGAAGCGGATCGCATCGAGCTTCGGATCGGTCTCGCGCTGGCGGCCGAACGTTGACGTCAGCGCCGGCAGCTCGTGCGTATCGCCACGCGCGGCGATCCACTGCGCGCGCAGCCGCGGCAGGCCACGGGTGAGGTCGATCGATGCGTCGGGATCGGTATACGGGCCGGAGGTGTCGTACACGGCGAGTGGCGGGTTGTCCTCGCCGCCGAACAGGGTCGGGGTACGCTCGAGGACGATCTCGCGCATCGCGACGCGGACGTCGGCACGCGGGTCGGCAACGTGGATCTTGCGCGAGCCCGGGATCGGGCGGACGACATCGGCGGACAGCTGTTCGGCCTGGCGGGCCAGCTCGGAAGACACTGCATTCATGGCGGGGTCCTGCTTCGAAGGGATGACCGCGATCGCGGACGCACGAAGCAGGAGCACACGGACCCCCGGCATGCGGGGATCACGCGAAGCTTCCCTACGGCGGTATCAACCGCATCAGGTTCGAAGGGTCTGTCTCAACCGGCGCCGATGGCGCGCGGTACCCCCGCTTCGGGCGGGATTGGAGCATGCGCCCTGCGCAAAAACCAGCCACGGACACGCCGGCATGCGCCTGCCGGGTCGCACGACTGCCGTGTGCAGGGCCTCGCCGGAACGCCGCGCGTCGAACGCGCATCGCACCGACTGCTGCGAACCGGCCCCGCGAGCCCCAGAATATGCGGATGTCCCGCACCTCACCTCGCGCACGCACGCACGCCGAAGCATTCTCACCGGGCGGCGTCGGCAATATCGCCGTCGGCTTCGACCTGCTCGGCCACACCATCGACGGGCCCGGCGACCGCGCCATCGTGCATCGCGTGGCCACACCGGGCGTGCGCATCAACGCGATCCGCGGGGATGCGCATGGCGCGTCCTCGCTACCGCTGGAAGCCGCGCGCAACACCGCGGGACGTGCCCTGCAGTCGCTACTGGAAGCGACCGGCGCCAGCCACGGCTTCGAACTGGAACTGCACAAGGGCATCGCGCTCGGCTCGGGGCTGGGAGGCTCCGCGGCATCGGCGGTGGCGGCCGTTGTCGCCGGGAACGCGCTGCTGGACACGCCACTGCCGCGCCTGCAGCTGTATCCGCATGCGCTGGCCGGCGAAGCGGTCGCCACCGACAGCGTGCAGGGCGACAACGTCGGCCCCATGCTCATCGGTGGCATCGCGCTGGCGACACCGGACCGGCTGTTGCAGCTGGATGCCCCGCCAATCTGGTGCGCGGTGGTGCATCCGGATTTCGTACTGGAAACCCGCCAGGCGCGCGCGGTGCTCTCGGAGCCCTACCCGCTGGCGCAGGTGGTGCGCCATGGCACCCACCTCGCCCTGTTCCTTACCGGCCTCGCACGCGGCGATCTCGAACTGATTGGCGCGGGCCTGCAGGACGTGCTGGTGGAGCCGCGACGCGCGGCGCTGGTGCCCGGCTTTGCCGGGGTCAAAGCGGCGGCGATGGACCACCGCGCGCTGGGCGCAAGCCTCTCCGGTGCGGGCCCGAGCGTGTTCGGCTGGTTCGCCACGCGCGCCGATGCGCAGGCTGCGCTGGTCGCGATGCGAGCGGCGTTCGCGGATGCGGGCCTCGACAGCCGCGGCTGGGTGGGCCCGGTCAATGGGCCGCGTGCGGAGCTGCTGGGCGACTGAGGCGCGGGCCAACGCGGCGGCATCCACCTGCGCCGGCCAGTCGCATGCAGAGGATCGACGCCACGCAGACCACTCGATACGCGCGACCGGCTCAGCGCTCCGCCGGCACCGGCACCCGGAACCACGCCGCGTACAGCGCCGGCAGGAAGATCAGCGTCAGCACGGTGGCCACGGTGAGCCCGCCCATGATCGCCACAGCCATCGGGCCGAAGAACACGCTGCGCGACAGCGGGATCATCGCCAGGATCGCGGCGGCCGCGGTCAGCACGATCGGGCGGAACCGGCGCACCGTCGCATCGATGATCGCGTCCCAGCGCTCGTGCCCGGCGGCGATGTCCTGCTCGATCTGGTCGACCAGGATGATCGAGTTGCGCATGATCATCCCGGCCAGCGCGATCGTGCCCAGCATCGCCACGAAGCCGAACGGCACCCGGAACAGCAGCAGGAACAGGGTCACGCCGATCAGCCCCAGCGGTGCCGTCAACAGCACCAGCACGCTGCGCGACAGGCTGCGCAGCTGCACCATCAGCAGGGTCATCACCACGAACAGGAACAGCGGCAGGCCGGCCTTGATCGATTCCTGCCCGCGTGCCGAATCCTCGAGCGTGCCGCCGGTCTCGAGCAGATAGCCCTGCGGCAGCTCCGCGCGGATGTCGTCGAGCGTCGGCAGGATCTGCGCGACCACCGTCGGCGGCGTGGTGGCATCGCGGATGTCGGCACGCACGGTCACCGTGGGCAGGCGATCGCGGTGCCAGATGATGCCGTCCTCGAACGCGTATTCCAGCGTGGCGATCTGCGACACCGGCACCGGCTGCCCCGATGGCGTCGGCACGGCCAGGCTGCCAAGCATGTCCAGATCGGCGCGCTCGTCGCCGCTGCCGCGCATCAGCATCTCCACCAGCTCGTTGCCCTCGCGATACACGCTCACGCGCAGCCCCGACAGCGACCCGGCGAGGAAATGGGCGACCTGTTGCGAACTCACCCCGAGCGCGCGTGCGCGGTCCTGGTCGATCACCAGGCGCACCACCTTGCTGGGCTCGTCCCAGTCGAGGTTGACGTTGGTCGTGTGCGGGTTGGCGCGCACGCGTTCGGCGACTTCGCGCGCGATCGCGCGCACGCGCTCGACGTGCTCGCCCGACACCCGCAGCTGCACCGGATAGCCCACCGGCGGGCCGGTCTCCAGCCGGGTCACCCGCAGCTGCAGTTCGGGGAAGCGTGGCGCGATGTCGTCGATCAGCCAGCCGCGCACCTCTTCGCGCGCCGCCGGGTCGGTGGTCATCACCACGAACTGGGCGAAGTTGGCCTGCGGCAGCTGCTGGTCGAGCGGCAGGTAGAAACGCGGCGAGCCGGTGCCGACATAGGCGGCGTAGTTGGCGATGCCGGGATGCCCCTGCAGCATCGCCTCCAGTCGCTCCGCCTGTGCCTGGGTGGCGCGCAGCGAACTGCCCTCGGCAAGTTCGAGATCCACCATCAGTTCCAGCCGGGTGGAATCGGGGAAGAACTGCTGCGGCACGAAGCGGAACAGCAGGATCGATGCGACCAGCATGCCGACGGTTGCGGCGATCACCAGCCAGCGATGCGTGAGCGACCACTCCAGCCAGCGCCGGAAGCGACGGTAGAACGGGCGCTGGTAGGGATCATGGTCGTGCGCGCCCAGCGGCTTCGGTGCGAGCACGTCGGCGAAGGCCGGATGGCGATCGGCGGCGCGCTCGCGCCAGGCGCGGATGCGTGCCGCGAGCGACCCCGGCTTCGGGGGCTGCGGATTGGCGAGATCCGGCAGCATCTTCTCGCCGAGATACGGGATGAACAGCACCGCCGCGATCCACGACACCACCAGCGCGATGGTCACCACCTGGAACAGCGAGCGCGTGTATTCGCCGGTGCTTGATGCGGCGGTGGCGATCGGCAGGAAGCCGGCCGCGGTCACCAGGGTGCCGGTCAGCATCGGGAACGCGGTATTGGTCCAGGCGAAGCTCGCCGCCTTCAGGCGGCTGTAGCCCTGCTCCATCTTGATGGCCATCATCTCGACCGCGATGATCGCGTCGTCGACCATCAGCCCTAGCGCCAGCACCAGCGCGCCCAGCGAGATCTTGTGCAGGCCGATGCCGAAGTAGTGCATCACCGCGAAGGTCATCGCCAGCACCAGCGGGATCGATACCGCCACCACCAGCCCGGTGCGGAAGCCGAGCGAGACGAAGCTCACCAGCAGGACGATGACCACCGCCTCGGCGAGCACCTTGACGAACTCGCCGACCGAATCGCGCACCGCCTGCGGCTGGTCGGCGACGCGCCGGAGCTGCATGCCGGCCGGCAAGGTCTGTTCGAGACGCGCGAACTCCGCTTCCAGCGTGCGCCCCAGGCGCAGGATGTCGCCGCCGTCGTGCATCGACACCGCGATGCCGATCGCATCCTCGCCCATGAAGCGCATCCGCGGCGCGGCGGGATCGGCAAAGCCGCGCCGCACGGTGGCGACATCGTCGAGGCGGATGGTGCGGCCGCCGGCGCGGATCGGGAACGCGCGGATCGCATCGACCGAATCGAACGCGCCATCCACGCGCAGCTGTACGCGTTCGCTGCCGGTCTCGTAGAAGCCCGCGGTGGCCACCGCGTTCTGCTGCGCCAAGGCGTCCTGCACGGCGGCCAGCGGGATGCCCAGCGTGGCCAGCCGCGTGTTGCTGATCTCGATGAAGATCTTCTCGTCCTGCAGGCCGATGAGTTCGACCTTGCCGACGTCGGGCACGCGCTGCAGCTGCAGCTGCAGGCGGTCGGCATAGTCCTTGAGCACCGCGTAGTCGAAGCCGGCACCGGTCAACGCGTAGATGTTGCCGAAGGTGTCGCCGAACTCGTCGTTGAAGAACGGGCCGATGACGTCGGCCGGGAGCGTCGCGCGGATGTCGCCGACCTTCTTGCGCACCTGGTACCAGAGCGCCGGGATCTCCTTGGAGCGCATTGAATCGCGCGCCATGAACACGATCTGCGATTCGCCCGGCCGCGAGTACGAGCGGATGAACTCGTAGTCGCCGGTCTCCATCAGCTTCTTCTCGATGCGTTCGGTGACCTGGCGCGAGACCTCCTCCGCGGTCGCGCCCGGCCACACCGTGCGGATCACCATCGCCTTGAACGTGAACGGCGGATCCTCGGACTGGCCCAGGCGCATGTACGACCACACGCCGATGATCGCCACCACCAGCATCGCGTAGAGCACCAGCCCGCGGTTGGCGAGTGCCCATTCGGAGAGGTTGAAGCGGGTCATCGCAACGTCTGCGCTGTTATTTCGCGCGACATGAGGGCGCGATGCATCGCGCCACCCGCTGCGTCATTTCGCGACCCCCGCGGAAATGGCGTCGACCGGCTCAAGGCGTCTGTTCCTGCACCAGCAGCAGGACGGAGTGCAGTCCTATTGTTCCCCCACCCCATCCCCTCCCCCGCGAGCGGGAGAGGGGCGTTTGGGCCGTGCGGGAATGGCCCTGATCGGATCATGGCGACTGTTCCGGCGATCGCGTCGTGGAGGATGGTTCCATGGGGGCGTTGTCGCGATCGACCGCGACGACGGGCTGGCCATCGCGCAACAGATGGCCACCGGCGGCGATCACCAGTGCGTCCTCCGGCAGGCCGGACAGCACCGGCACCCGCGATTCGCCATACGCGCCCAGCGTCACCGCCAGCGGACGCGCCACGCCGTCGGCGACCACCCACACCACCGGCGTGCCGCCCTCGCCACGCTGCACCGCCGACAGCGGCACGCTGCGGCTGGGGGTGCCGGTCGGCCGCAGATGCACGCGTGCGCTCTGGCCGAGCGACACCGCCTGCGCAGTCGGCTCCAGTTCGACCCGCGCGGCATAGGTGCGCGACTGCGGATCGGCCGCCGGAGCAATCTCGCGGATGCGCCCGGCCAGCCGCACTCCCGGTTGCGCCCATAACTCCACCTCGACCGGCTGGCCGGTCGCGAACGCGCCGGCCCGCGCTTCCGGCAGCGCGATCGCGACTTCGCGCGCACCATCGACGGCGAGCCGGTAGATGGCCTGCCCGGGTGCCACCACCTGGCCGGCCTCCGCTTCACGGGTGGCGATCACCCCATCCGCGGGCGCCCGCAACTGCGCATAGCCGGCCTGGTTGCCGGCCACCGCCGCCTGCGCGCGTGCGGCCCGCGCCTGCTCCTCGGCGGCGCGCAGCGCCGTGGCCTGCGCCTCCAGGGCGGAACGGCTGACCAGCTGCTCCGCCGCCAGCGCCTGGTAGCGGACGTTCTCGGAACGCGCACGCGCGAGTTCAGCCTCCGCGGCCGCGGCCTGCGCACGCGCGCCCTGCGCCTGCTGGGCCAGGTCGGCGGGGTCGAGTTCGGCCAGCACCTGTCCTGCACGCACGCGGTCGCCGACATCGACCAGACGCCGTACCAGCTGCCCGCCGACCCGGAATGAAAGCGCGGCTTCCTCGCGGGCGCGGATCTCGCCGGCCAGCGCCATCCCC
Source organism: Luteimonas yindakuii (assembly GCF_004803715.2). Taxonomy (NCBI): domain Bacteria; kingdom Pseudomonadati; phylum Pseudomonadota; class Gammaproteobacteria; order Lysobacterales; family Lysobacteraceae; genus Luteimonas; species Luteimonas yindakuii. The sequence goes on along the minus strand of NZ_CP039383.2, from coordinate 415,608 downwards.
TCGGATCCGGCGCGCACGGGAGCGCTGTCCACCAGCACCGGGCGGGGCGCCTCGGGGGGCGGTTCGGATCCACACCCGCCCAGCGCCAACAACAGCACGGCTGACCATCGCGCAGGTCGCAGATCCATGGGCTGACGCCATTAATGAACTGCCGCGTAGAGTATAAATAGCAAACCGATTGGTCTAGTATTTATCGCATGCCCCAGCCCGCTTCCAGCCCGCCGGCGGTGAAGAGTCCCGCCAGCCCCGGCCGCCCGAAAGACATGAACAAGCGCGCGGCGATCCTCCACGCCGCCGAGTCGCTGTTCGTCGAGCACGGCTATGAGGGCACCAGCATGGACCAGATCGCCGCCGACGCCGGGGTGTCGAAGCTGACGGTGTACAGCCATTTCGGCGACAAGGACGCGCTGTTCGCCGAGGCCGTGCGCGGCTACTGCGAGAAACAGCTGCCCACCTCGGCATTCAATCCCGACCCGTCGGTGGCACTGCGCGAGCGCCTGCTGACGGTGGGTCGCGCCTACTTCGGCATGATCAGCGCCCCGCAGGCGATTTCCGGTCACCGCCTGCTGTGTTCGGCGCAGATGGTGGAGAAGCGCCTCGCACGGCTGTTCTGGGAGAATGGTCCGCAGCGGGTGCAAGAGAAGTTCACCGCCCTGCTCGAACGCCGGATTGGCGTGGGCGAGCTGGCGATCGACGACGTGCCGCGCGCGGCCGAGCAGTTCTTCGCCCTGCTGCGCGGCGAGCTGCACCAGCGCATGGTGTTCGGCGTGTGCGGCGGCGAGGCCGGCGCCGACGAGCGCGAGGCCCATATCGCCGCCGCGGTCGACATGTTCCTGCGCGCCTACGGCCGGAAGCCGTGACGGCGGTCGTGGTGACTTCCGGCACTCGGTCCTCCGCACGCCCCCCGGCGATCCTCCTTCCCACGGCCGCTGCCGCTAAAATGCGCGGTCCCCGCGCCTGAGAGCTCCATAGATGACGATCGATTACGCCTCCGCCCGCGCTGCCATGGTCGAACAACAGGTCCGCCCGTGGGACGTGCTCGACCGTCGCGTGCTCGACGTGCTGGCGGCGATGCCGCGCGAGCTGTTCGTGCCCGCGCCGTGGCAGTCGGTGGCCTATGCCGACTTCGAGATTCCGCTGGCGCATGGCGAGCGCATGCTCAAGCCGGTGGTCGCCGGCCGCGCCCTGCAGGCGCTGCTGCTGCAGGCGGGCGAGGACGTGCTCGAGATCGGCACCGGCAGCGGATACGTCTCCGCGTGCCTGGGCCAACTGGGCCGCGACGTGATCTCGCTCGAGCGCCATGCCGACCTCGCCGAGGCGGCGCAGGCGCGCGTGCGCGAAGCGGGCCTCGCCAACGTCGACGTGATCCACGCCGACGCATTCGGCTGGGCCAGCGAGCGCCGCTTCGACGCCATCTGCGTCAACGCCGCGGTCGACCAGGTGCCGTCACGTTTCATCGAGTGGCTGCGTCCGGGTGGCCGGATGTTCATCGTGCGTGGCCGCGCGCCGGTGATGGAGGCGGTGCTGGTCCATCGCCAGGGCGACGACGTCAACGCCCCGCGCATCGAATCGTTGTTCGAAACCGAACTGGGCTACCTTGCCGGCACCGAGCCGGTCGCGGAATTCCAGTTCTGATCCAGCAGGCCTGCGCCACCCGGCGCGGACTGCAGCGCCGGCGCCCGATGGCGCCGGCCTTCCACTGACGCCAAGGATTCCCCATGCTGCGCCGTCCCCTCGCCCTTGCCCTGTCCCTCGTCCTGCTGCCTGCCTCGGCTTTCGCCCAGGACCTGGTGCAGACCTATGAACTGGCACGCGCCGGGGATCCGCAGCTGTCGATCGCCGAGTCCAACCGCGAGATCTCGCGCGAGGGCGCCGTGCAGGCACGGGCCGCGCTGCTGCCGCAGATCAACGGCAGCGCCGACCTGTCGCGCCGCTACGTGGCCGGCGTCGACGGCGACCAGCGCTCGCGCAGCGTCGGCGCGAGCCTCGACCAGACCGTGTTCGACCTCGGCCGCATCTCCAACCTGCGTGCGCAGCGCCAGCTCGACACCGCCGCCGGCTTCGACCTGCAGGCGGCCAACCAGACACTGATCACCCGCACCTCGGCCGCGTACTTCAACGTGCTGGTCGCGATCGAGACGCTCGCCGCGGCCGAAGCGGCCGAGCAGGCACTGCAGAAGCAGTTCGACTTCGCCAGCCGCAGGCTCGAGGTCGGCCTGGCGCCGATCACCGACGTGCACGAGGCGCGCGCGCAGTACGACGCCGCGCGTGCACAGGTGATCCTGAGCCGCAACGCACTCGAGGACGCCTACCAGGCGCTGGCGGAGATCACCGGCGTGCCGGTGCGCAACCTGCGCGCGCTGCCCGAGGACTTCCAGCCGGAAGTGCCGGCCGGTGGCGACGCCGACAGCTGGGTCAACGCGGCGCTGGGGCAGAACCCCTCGTTGCGCGCAGCCGAATATGCGGTGCGGGCGGCCGAGATCGGCATCACCGGGGCACGTGCCGGCCACCTGCCGCGGCTGTCGCTGGGTGCCGGCTACAACAACCAGGCGTACTGGGGCGACCTTGCCGGCGTCAACGATCCGGGCAACCCGACCGGCGCGCGCCGCAACGAGGGCCACAGCGTCGGCCTGACCCTGACTGTGCCGATCTTCAGCGGCGGCGCGACCCAGTCCGGCGTGCGCGAGGCGATCGCCCGCCGCGACATCGCCGAGGACCAGCTGACCCAGACCCGCCGCGCGCTCGAGCGCAACGCGCGCAATGCCTACCAGACCGTGGTTGCCGGCGTGTCCGAGGTCGAAGCCCGGCGGCTGGCGGTGCTGTCCGCGCGCAGCGCCTACGACGCCTCGCAGGTGGGCCTGGAAGTCGGTACCCGCACCGTGGTCGACGTGCTGATCAACCAGCAGACGCTGTTCCAGGCCGAGCAGCAGTTCGCGCTGGCGCGTTACAACTTCCTGCAGAACCGGCTGCTGCTGGAGCAGGCCGTGGGCACGCTCGACATCAACGACCTGCAGGAGATCAACCGCCTGCTCACCGTCGAGGCCGACAGCCCCAGCACCGCGCCGACGGCACCGGCCAGCAGCCCGCAGCAGCAGTAATCGCGGCGCCGCGTCGCGGCATCAACACTGCAGCCAGGCCCCCGTCATCGGGGGTCTTTGCATGTCCGGGCCATGCCGGCGGTGCTGCGATCAGCGCCGCGGCGCGGGCGGTGCATCGAGCGCGGCGAGGTCCTCGGCCACCAGTTCCAGCGTGCGTCGCAGTGCGCCGCGGCCGTCCTCCACCAGCGTCCGCGCCGCGGCCGTCATCGCAGTGCGCGCCGCTGCATCGTCGAGCAGCGTTTCGACGGCATCACCGACGGTGGCTGCGTCCTGTGCCACCCGCACCGCACCGGCGCGGCCGAGCTGGCGCGCGATGTCGGCGAAGTTGTGCAGGTGCGGACCGGTGACGATGGCGGTGCCGGTGGCCGCCGGCTCGAGCAGGTTGTGGCCGCCGATGTCCTGCAGGCTGCCACCGACGAACGCCACCTGCGCGCAGCCGTAATAGCGCATCAGCTCGCCGAGGGTGTCGATGACGAACACCGCGTCGCCGGCATCCGGCCAGCGGGTGAGCGTGCGGGTCGCGGTGGCGAAGCCGGCATCGATCGCGGCCTGCACGGCGGCACGGAAGCGCTCCGGATGGCGCGGCGCCCACAGCAGCAGCAGGTCCGGCCAGCGCGCGCGCAGGCGCGCATGCAGCGCGACCACGACCGCCTCCTCCTCCGGATGCGTGCTGGCCGCGATCCACACCGGCCGCGCGCCGACACGCTGGCGGAAATCGCCGGCGAATTCGGCCCAGGCCGGATCGACGAACATCTCGAACTTGAGGTTGCCGGTGACGCTGACCTGGTCGGCGCGCGCGCCGAGGTGGACGAAGCGCCGACCATCGTCGGCCGACTGCGCGGCCACCCCGCGCAGCGTGCGCAGCGCGCGCCCGACCAGCGGCCGCAGCAGCCGGTAGCCACGCAGCGAACGCGCCGACAACCGCGCATTGACCACGTACACCGGGACACCGTGGTCGCGGCAGGCGAACAGCAGGTTCGGCCACAGCTCGGTTTCCACGATCAGCCCCAGTTGCGGCCGGTAGTGGTCGAGGAACCGCCGCACCATGCCGCCAAGGTCATACGGCAGGTACACGTGCTCGACGCGGTCGCCCCATAGCGCGCGCACGCGGGCGGAACCGGTCGGGGTGATGGTGGTGACCAGCAGGCGCCGGTGCGGATGCTCGCGCAGCAGTGCATCGATCAGCGGCGCCGCGGCGTTGACCTCGCCCACCGACACCGCGTGCACCCACAGCGTGCCGGCCAGCGGCGGCGTGGCGTACACCGCGTAGCGCTCGCTCCAGCGATGCAAGTACTCGGCCTGGCGGAAGCCGCGCCAGATCAGGTGGTAGACCGTGACCGGCACCAGCACGTAGAGCAGCGCGGAATACATGACGCGCAGAATGCGCTCGGTGCGGTCTGAAGACATAGCGGGCAAGGATACCCGCGTGCGACCCCGCAGCCCCGCGACGACCCGCCTTGTCGCGACCATGCCGCGGACGCGGCGTGGCCGACCCGCCGTTTAGAATCGTCCGATGGCTTCCTCGTCTTCAAGCGCCGACGCGCGTCCGCCGCTGGGTCCGCGGCACTGGCCGGTGTGGGCCGGCATCGGCCTCGCCGCCCTCGTCGCACGACTGCCATGGCCGCTGCAGCGCGCGCTCGGGCGCCTGCTCGGTGACCTGCTGCGGCTGGTGCTGCGCGGCCGCCGCGACATCGCCCACCGCAACCTCGAACTGTGCTTCCCGGAGCTGGACGACACCGCCCGCGCCGCCCTGCTGCGCGCGCACTTCCACGCGCTCGGCACCGGGTTCTTCGAATTCGCCCGCGCGTGGTGGGGCACGGTCGCGCCGATGCGGGCGGACGTGGTCATCGAGGGCCTCGAGCACCTGCAGGCCGCGCAGGCCGACGGCCGCGGTGTGTTGCTGGTCTCCGGCCACTTCACCACGCTGGAGATCTGCGGGCGGCTGCTGTGCGACCACGTGCCGCTGGCCGGCATGTACCGGCCGCATGCCGCCGGTGCGATGGAATGGGCGGTGCGCCGCGGCCGCCTGCGCTATGCCGAGGCGATGTTCACCAAGCAGGACCTGCGCGGCAGCGTGCGCCATCTCAAGCGTGGCGGCGTGCTCTGGTACGCACCCGACCAGGACCCGAGCCGTGGCGATGCGGTGTATGTGCCGTTCTTCGGCCAGGCGGCGCACAGCCTGACCTCCACCCACCAGCTGGCGCGGATGGCCGGCGCGGCGGTGGTGCTGTTCCAGCACGAGCGTCGCGCCGACGGCGGCTACACGCTGCGGCTGTCACCGGCGCTGGAGGACTTTCCCTCCGCCGATCCGCATGCCGATACCGCCCGGGTGATGGCCGGCATCGAGGCGATGGCGCAAACGGCGCCGGCGCAGTACCTGTGGATCCACCGCCGCTTCAAGCGCCAGCCCGACGGCAGCGACGTCTACCGCAACCCTCGATAGGCGCTACGCCTGCCCGGCCGACGGCTGCGGCCTGGCCAGCAGGCTGCCGGCATACAGCGCGGCCAGCAGCAGCGTCAGCCCACCCCAGAACGTCGAATAGAAGGCGAGATGGGTGTTGAGCGGGAACACCGTCACCGCCAGCGCCAGCATCGCCGGACGCGCACGCTCACGCGCTGCCGTGTCCGCGTAGCGCCATGCGCGCCAGGCCATGGCCGCGCCGGCCAGCCACAGCAGCAGGCCGAGCACGCCGGTTTCCGCGCCCACCTCCAGCACGATCTGGTGCGCATGCAGCGCCGGGCCGTCGCCCCAGGCGGCGGTGGTGCCGGAGGCGGCATCGCACTCGTCGAACGCGCGCCGGAAGCCGCGCACGCCGACACCATTGACCGGCGATTCGCCCACCATGCACACCGCCGCCTGCCAGATCCGCGCGCGCCCCGACAGCGCCATGTCGACGCCCGATTCGTCCGCGGTGAGCAGGTGCGAGGTGCGCTCGACGCGGTCGCGCACCTGCGGCGATACCGCCGCCAGCACCACCAGGGTTGCCGCGCCCGCGCCCAGCACCAGCAGCAGCCGCTTCCAGCCGAGCAGCTTCCAGCCGGAGAACACCAGCACCAGGGCGTAGGTGATCCAGGCGGCGCGGGCGCCGGCGAGCACGATCACCACGCCGATCGCGGCCGCCGACAGGCACCACCCGGCAGCACCGAAACGGCGCCCGGCCAGGTACAGCAGGAACGGCGACAGGCTCGCAAGCACCACCCCGATCTTGAGGTTGCACGGCCCGAGCACGCCGCTCAGCCGGTCGACCGCGGCCACGTCCTCGGCGCTGCACATCGGGCGCGAACTGACCAGCTGCTTGGCCGCGTCCAGCCCCCAGAACAGCGGGCTGGTGCCGAACAGCCCCTCGGCCAGCGCGTCCAGCGTCCACACGCCGACGATCACCGCCATGCCGGTCAGGGTGATGCGCAGCCCGCGCGCATCGGCCACCGATGCTGCGACCAGCCACAGGAACGGCAGGTAGCGGATGTCGACCAGCGCCTCGCGCATGCTGCGCGCCGGGTCCACCGCACCCACCACCGAGAACACCTCCGGCAGCCAGTACGCCGCGAACAGCACCGTGGTCAGCGCCCAGGCCTGCACGCTCAGCAATGCCTTGCCACCGCGGAAGCGCGCCATCAGCAGGCGCGCGATCGCGATCAGCGCACCGACCACCATCACGCCTTCGGCGTAGCCCGGCATCGGCCACAGCGCCACGAAGGCGAGCACCCAGTGCGGCGCCCAGCGCCAGCCGGGGGTCTCGGTGTCGTCGGATCGGTGGTCGGCAACGGCGTGGGTCATGGGCAGAGTTCGGCGTAGACGGCGAGCGTCGCGGCCTGCATGGCCGCCAGCGTGTCGGGCATCGTAGCAATCGCCGGCCGCGCGCCCGGGTCGAGCAACGCGACGGCGGCTTGGGCGAGCGCATCGGCGTCGAACGGCGCGACGGCGCCTGCGGGCAGCCACTCGCGCAACAGGTCGCCGACACCGCCATGCGCCCAGCCCAGCACCGGCCGCCCGACCGACAGCGCCTCGAGCACGGTGCGGCCGAAGGCTTCGGGCTTGCGCGACAGCTGCAGCACGAGGTCGGAGGCGGCGTAGGCCCGGGCGATCGCGTCGGTCGGCGCGGTCAGCACCGGCCGCCTGCGCGACGCCTGCCGCGGCGGCGGCCTGTTCGAGCTCGGCGACATAGCGCTCGCGCCCGGGCTCGCGCGCACCCGGCATCCACAGCCGCGCATCGACGCCTTCGGCGCGCAGCCGACGCAGCAGTTCGATGGCATCGGCGTGGCCCTTGAGGCGGGTGCCGCGCCCGGGTAGCAGTAGCAACGGCCCGCTGCCCGCCAGCGCCGGATGCTCGCGCGCAAACGCTACGCGTGCGTCGGCATCCGGCCACGGCCGGCGCGGGAACGCGGCCGGATCGATGCCGCGCGGGATCACCCGCAGCACGGCCGGATCGGTGGCCGGATAGTGCTGCAGCACGTAGCTCCGCACCGTGTCCGACACGCAGATCACGCGCTCGCCGCGCGTCATCACCGCGCTGTAGCGCGACGGCGAGTTGAGACCGTGCACGGTGGTGACGAAACGCGGGCGGGTCGCCGCGGGCAGGCCCTGCAGCGCACGCCAGCCCAGCCACGCCGGCAGCCGCGAGCGCGCGTGCACGATGTCGGGCTGCAGCTCGGCGAACAGCCGCCGCAGGCTGCGCGCATGGCGCAACGTCCACAGCGACTTGCGGCCGATATCGAGGGTGACGTGTTCGGCCCCCAGTGCCTCCAGCGCCGGCACCAGCCGGCCGCCGGCGGATACCACCACGGCGCGATGGCCCGCGGCCCCCAGCGCCTGCGCGATCTCGAGCGTGGAGCGTTCGACGCCACCGGCATGCAGCGCCGGCAGCAGCTGGACGACGGTCAGCCGGCGCATCGGGCCGGGCGGCACGTCGCGATCAGTCGACGAGGACGAAATGCGCGCCGCAATACGGGCAGTCCGCCTTGCCGCCTTCGGACTCGATCGGCAGGTAGACGCGCGGATGCGAGTCCCACAGCGCCATCGCCGGCAACGGGCAGCTCAGCGGCAGTTCGCTGCGGCTGACCTCGTAACGGCGCTCGGCGTTGGCCTGCCCGGGATGGGCCTGCGCGGAATGGGGATGGGCTGCGGACATGGCGGCGGCATCGACAACGGAAGCGGTGCCCAGTCTACCGCGGCGGGCGCCGCCGGTCGCCCCGCACCCGCCTGCACAGCCCTACAGCCAGCCCTTCTGACGTGCCAGGCGATACGCCTCGATGCGGTTGCCAACCCCGAGCTTGCCGATCGCCTCCGACAGGTAATTGCGCACGGTGCCGGTGGACAGGTTCATCCGCGACGCGATCTCGCCGGCCGACAGCCCCTCGCCCGCCAGCCGCAGCGCCTGGCGCTCGCGTTCGCCGAGCGGATCGGGCTCCGACCACGCTTCCAGTGCCAGCTGTGGATCGATCGCACGGCCGCCGCGGTGCACCTGCCGCAGTGCCTGCGCAAGCTCGTTGGCCGGCGCGTCCTTCAGCAGGTAACCGGCGACGCCGGCATCCAGCGCGCGCCGCAGGTAACCGGCACGCGCGAAGGTGGTGACGATCACCACCCGCACCGGCAATCCGTGGCGCTGCACCCGCGCGGCCAGTTCCAGGCCGGTCAGTCCGGGCATCTCGATGTCGGTCACCAGCACATCCGGCTGATGGCGCTGCAGTTCCACCCAGGCCGACTCGCCATCGGCACATTCGGCCACCACGTCGAAGTCGGGTTCCATCCGCAGCAGTGCGGCGAGTGCGCCACGCAGCAGCGCCTGGTCTTCTGCCAGCAGGATGCGGATCGGCATGGGTCGGGGAGTCGTGAACGTGACCGCAGTGTAGGAGGTGCCGGCGCCGCCTGCGCTTCAGCCAGCGCCTCCCACCGCCCGCACGCGTCATTCCCTTCTACTGGTCGCGCTCCACACCGGCATCCAGGTGCGATGCGTGTGCTGGAAACGCGGCCACCGCATCCGGCTGCGACGCCGCGTCGGCTTCCGTCGCCTGCGGCTGCGCCAGTGGCACCCGTACTTCCACCCGGCAGCCCGCATCCCCACGCACCACCAGGCGACCGCCGACCGCCTGCACACGCTCGCGCATGCCGGCGAGGCCGTTGCCGGCCTTGAACACGCCACCCCGCCCGTCGTCGTCGATGCACAGCACTGCGTGCCCATCCTCGATCGCGAACGTGGCGCGGGCATGCGTCGCACGCGCGTGGCGGTGCACGTTGGTGGCGGCCTCGCGCACGGTCAGCGCGAGCGTGGTTTCCACCAGCGGCGACAGGATCGCCTGCGCCATATCGGTATCGAGGCTGTAGTCGAACGCCACGCCATCGGCTTCCAGCAGCAGCCGCGCCGATGCGAGCTCCGCGGCGAGGCCGGCCGCGCGGATGCCACTGACCGCGCGCCGCACCTGGCCCAGCGCATCGCGCGCACCGCGGGCGACCTCCTCGATCTCGCGCTTCGCCGCGGCCGGGTCGCGATCCACCAGGCGCGCGGCGAGATCGGATTTCAATGCCACCATCGACAGCGTATGGCCGAGCAGGTCGTGCAGGTCACGGCCGATGCGTTCGCGCTCGGCGGTCGCGGCCAGCCTGCGCACTTCCTCCTGCGACAGCTGCAGCGACGCGTCGCGGGCCTCGTTGAGGCGTTCGACGTGCACGATCAGGCCGACGATGACGGTCACCACCGGCATCCACACGATCGCCTGCCACGGGTAGCCGAGCACGACGGCCCAGCCCAGGAACACGATGTTGAGCAGCAGCAGGGCCACCAGCTCGGGGACCGAGGTCCGCGCACGCGACACGTGCAGGAACACGCAGCCGAACACGAAGTAGCTCATCCCCGACGGATACCAGGGCAGCAACGCCAGGGACAGCACGACCATGCCCAGCGCGTAACGCCACGCCGCATGCGCGGGCGCCAGCAGCACGCGTGCGTACAGCCACAGGAACACCGGATACGACAGCGCCGTCAGCAGCCACCAGCGCCCGTCGTAGCCATACGGCGAGAAGGCCGGGGTCACGAATACCCACGCCGACCACAGCACGTGCACGGCTTCCGACCATGCCGGCCGCCCGCGCCGCAGCGTCCGCGCCAGCAACGAATCGGCGGCCGGGGTGAACCATCGGGATCGGAGTGTCGACATGGCGGCGGTTCCAGGCGCGGTGCTCAGCGGCCGCGGCTCAGCGCAGCTCGACCTGGTCGAGGAAGAATTCGAAACCGCCCGCAGGCTGGCCCGCGGTGAATGCGACCGCGCGCAGCAGCGCAGGATCGGCACCGGGGAAATCCGCGAGAGGCAGCCGCACTTCCGTCCACTCCGGGCCGGCGACAAAGGTCTGCGTGCTCGGCATCCCCTGCATGGTCGGGCCCGAGAACAGCATCGCGCTGTAACGGCGGCCATCGCCGCGCACCTGGAATACCAGCGCCTCGCGCCCGGACATGTCGACCGGCTCCATCGGCTCGGTTCCCGGCATGAAGGTCATCCCTGCCCACGGGAACGCGAAGCCCGGGCGGATTTCGCCATGGATGCGCAGTGCCCCGGTGGTCCCCTGTGCACCGTTGTGCACCAGTTCGTGGGCGACATCGGAATTGCCGCCGGCCATGCGGTCGGTGCTGGGCTGCCAGCTGCCGAAGGGCGCGGTGATGGCGTCGCCGTCGAAGTCGCCGACCAGCGTCTGCGCCGCCGGCACGAGGGCCGCCGCAGAGGTCCCGACCTGCGCGTCACGCGCGACCGGATGGCCGTTCTTCCACACCGTGACGATCGCGCGCGTGGCGGTGATGTCGGCGAGCGGGTCGCCATCCACCAGCACCAGGTCGGCGCGCAGGCCGGGGGCGATACGCCCGCGATCGGACAGCCCGAAGCGGCGTGCCGGCAGCGCGGTGGCCGCCGCGAGCGCCTGCGCGTTGCCCAGGCCGGCGCGCACCAGCAGTGCCATCTCGCCATGCAGGCTGGCGCCGTGCGCGGTGCCGGGATTCGGCGCATCGGTGCCGGCGAGGATGTCGACACCCGCGGCATGCAGCAGGCGCACGCTTTCCAGTGCACGGGCAAGTGTGCCGGGATCCGGCGCGCCGCCATGCATGCGTGCAGCAAGACTCGAACGCTGTTCGGCCGTCAGCAGCCCACCCAGGTGGGCGTCGTCGGCGATGGCCGCACCGTCGCCCGTCCCCGCCACCGACGCCAGCACCGACAGGGTCGGCACCACGAAGGCATCGCGTGCGCGCATCGCGGTGACGAAGGCCGCATCGGCCTCGGCATCGGCGAACAGGTGCACCAGGCAGTCGGCGCCGGAGGCGATCGCGTGGCGGCCATCCTCGAGTGTGGAGACATGCACCACCGCAAGGCGCTCGCGCGCATGCGCGGCAGCGATCGCAGCCGTCACCTGTTCGGCCGACAGGGTCGGCAGCCGGCGCGCGGTGCCGTACGCGGAGAGGTCTTCCACGATCAGCTTGATGAAGTCCGCGCCTTCGTCGATGCGCGCGCCGATGAAGGCATCGACGTCGGTGTCCGCCTCCACCGTCGGCACCGGGAAGCCGTACTGGGTGCCATGGCCGCCGGGCGCGGTCACCGCATAGCCGGCGGCCCACAGGTCGGCCTGGCCGGTGGCGGCGAGCGATTCGCGTTGCGTACGCAGCGCCTGCGCGCGCTCCGGCATGCCATGCATGTCGAAGGCGGTGGTGACGCCGAAGCGCGCCGCATCGCGCTGGGCATCGCCCCAGGCATGCACATGCGCATCGATCAGGCCGGGCAGCAGGGTCCTGCCCTGCCCGTCGACGACCGCCATGGCCTCGGGCACCGCGAGATCTGCACCGACCCCGGCGATGCGCCCGTCGCGCACCACGACCGTGGCGATGCCGAGGTCGCGCTCGCCATCGAACACCCGTGCGCCGCGGATGGCGAACCCGTCGACCGGCGGGCGCGCGGTCGCCGGTGCGCTGTCGCGCCCGTTCGCGGGCGACAGCAGCAGCACCGATGCCACCAGCGTCGCCACCAGCGCACCTGCGGCCACGGCATCCATCCAACGTTTCATCGCGTCTCTCCGAAGTTGTATGCAGGACTCATCGGCTCGACAGCCGTCGCCACGCGAAGTGTGCAAATACGAGGGCCGGCACCAGCAGGGCCAGCAGGTGCAGCCACAACGCGCCCCCCGCGTCATGGCCGACCACCTTGAAGGCGATCTGGCCCAGATGATAGGCCGGCCACACCGGGGCCAACCGGGCGAAGAAGTCCGGCAGCATCGTCAGCGGCAGCCACAGGCCGGACAGGAACACCATCGGCAGGAACAGCATGTTGACCACCGCGATCGCCGCGTTGCCGCCGACCAGGCTGCCGATCAGGAAGCCGAGCGCCGCGAACGGCAGCACCCCGGACAGGTTCACCACGAACAGCAGCGCCCAGCCCGACATCGGCAGCGATACGCCACCGAGCGTGCTGCCGACGATCGCCAGCAGCGCAGTGATCGCAAGCGAGAACCCCATCGCCGCCAGGGTCCTGGCGAGCAGCCAGCCCAACGGGTGCGCCGGCAGTGCGCGGCGCAGGCGCAGCAGCCCCTGCTCGCGTTCGTTGGCCACGCCCACGCCGACGCCGAACAGGGTCGCGCCGATGGTGCCGAACACGCCGTAGCCGGCAAGCAGGAACGCCGGCGGCGCACCCATGCCCGACAGCATCACGCCGAACAGCAGGTAGAACAGCACCGGGAACAACACCGCGGGCAGCACGTACGCCGGTTCGCGCAGCAGTTTCAGCAGTTCGCAGCGCAGTTCGACCAGGCAGGCGCGCACCGCCGGCGCACGCGCGACGACGGGCGTTGGCGTGGAAGTGGCAATGGTGTTCATCAGGCGGCCTCGCGTGCGTGCGGATTGGTGAGTTCGACAAAGGCTTCGGCGAGTCCGGCGCGCAGTACCTCGAGCTCCTGCAACGCGGGATCGGCGTCGAGCAGGCAGCGCACCACCGCTTCCGCCTCGCCGGTCACCACCTCGAGCCGTCCACCAACGACCTGCGCTTCGCGCACCTGCGGCCAGCCCGCGACGACTTCCGCCGGCAGCGCGGTGAGACAGCGGATGCGGCGCCCGCCCACCAGCGCGCGCACCTGCGCGGTGGTGCCGGCGGCCAGCGTGCGCCCGCGGTCGAGCACGACGACGCGGTCAGCCAGGGCTTCGGCCTCCTCGAGGTAGTGCGTGGTCAGCAGCACCGCGCACCCCTGCGCGGCCATCGAGCGGACCGCGGCCCATACCTGCGCGCGTGCGCCGATATCGAGTCCGGTGGTCGGCTCGTCGAGGAACAGCAGCCGCGGCTGCCCGCACAGTGCGATCGCGAACTGCACCCGCCGTTGCTGACCGCCCGAGAGCCGGCCGTAACGCTTCGCAAGCAGATCGCCGATGCCGGCAAGCGCCGCTGCATCGGCCACCGGCATCGGGTGCGGATAGTGGCAGCTGGCCCATTCGATCAGCTCGCGCACGGTGAGCCGCTCGGGCAGGACCTCGCTCTGCAGCATCACCCCGACCTGCAGGCGCGACGCCACGCCGCGCGGATCCGCGCCGAACAGACGCGCCTCGCCCTCGTCGGGTGTCTTCAGGCCGAGCAGCAGGTCCACCGTGGTCGACTTGCCGGCGCCGTTGGGGCCCAGCAGCGCCAGCACTTCGCCGGCATGCAGCTCCAGGTCCAGGCCATCGAGTGCGCACACCGCGCCATGGCGGTAACGTGCGCCTTGCAGCCTTGCTGCGGGGATCGGGGCCAACATGGACGTGCTCCGTTCGGGGTGGTCACAGCGTGCGGCTGCGCGGCATCGGCAGGCAGTCGAGTCCGTCAGGCGATCGAGATGACAACCATCACCTGACGACGGCGGTCGCTGGCCCGCACACTGGCCCCGCATCGTCGCGGGCAACGAAGTGACTTCCGGCCACTCCCGCCGGGCTGCGCCGCGGTCACACTGTTCCGACTCACGCCGTCTGGGCCCGCATGAACACGAAAGCCGATCTGCTGAAGGAACTGCGCATCGACCGACGCCCGGAGCCGCCGCCGTCGCGGCGTGGACTGTGGATCGGGTTGGCCGTGGCCGCCGCCGTGGTGGTGCTCGCCGTTGCCGCCTGGGCATTGCTCGGGCGCGAGCAGGCGATCGCGGTGCGTACCGCGCCGGTGGTCGCCAGCGGTGGTGCCGGCGGCGCGCCGGCCTCGGTGCTCGACGCCAGCGGTTATGTGGTCGCCCGCCGCATGGCCACGGTGTCGGCCAAGATCACCGGCCGTGTGCGCGAGGTGCTGATCGAGGAAGGCATGGCGGTGGAGGAAGGCCAGGTGCTGGCCACGCTCGACCCCATCGATGCCGATGCGCAGCGCGCCCTGTCGTCATCGCAGCTGGCCGCCGCACGCAGCCAGGCCGGCAGCGTGCAGGCGCAGCTGGCGCAGGCGGAAGCCGAAGCGCGGCGGATGGATTCGCTGGTCGGCCAGCAGCTGGTGTCGCGCTCGCAGTACGACCAGGCCATCGCCCAGCGCGACGCGCTGCGCGCGCAGTTGAACACCGCACAGCGCAACGCGCGCGTCGCCGCCGACCAGCTCGCGATCGCCGACCTCGGTGTCGACAACACCGTGGTGCGCGCGCCGTTCGCCGGCGTGGTCGTTGCCAAGGCGGCGCAGCCGGGCGAGATCGTCTCGCCGCTGTCGGCCGGCGGCGGCTTCACCCGCACCGGCATCGGCACCATCGTCGACATGGATTCACTCGAGATCGAGGTCGACGTGGGCGAGGCCTACATCGGCCGGGTGCAACCGGAGATGCCGGTCACCGCCACGCTCAACGCCTATCCCGACTGGCGCATCCCGGCCGAAGTCATCGCCATCGTGCCCACCGCCGACCGCGGAAAGGCGACGGTGAAGGTGCGCATCGCCATCAAGGAAAAGGATCGCCGCATCGTGCCGGACATGGGCGTGTCGGTGAGCTTCCTCGAACAGGCCACGGAAGGAACGGACGCGACCGACGCCGCGCCGCGTGCCTTGCGGGTGCCCGCGGCGGCGATCGTCGAGCGCGACGGCGCGACAGTCGCCTTCGCACTGGCCGGCGACCGCGTCGAACGTCGCGTCGTCCGCACCGGCGGCACCGTCGGCGGGCAACGCGAAGTGACATCCGGCCTCGTCGCCGGTGAGGACGTGGTGGTGGATCCGCCGGCCGCACTCGGGGACGGCAGCCTGGTGGTCCGGCAGTAAGGCGACGCAGCCGTGGCCACGGGCCGCGGCTCCCCGGCGCCACGCGCGCCGTCCGCCCGCATCGCGGGCATGCAACGAGGCACCGGCATGGCGACCCTGGTTTCGATCAGCAACCTCACCAAGACCTACCAGCGCGGCTCCGAGAAGGTCGAGGTGCTGCACCACATCGACCTCGACATCGAACGCGGCGACTTCGTCGCGCTGATGGGTCCGTCGGGTTCCGGAAAGACCACGCTGCTCAACCTGATCGGCGGGCTCGATGCACCGACGTCGGGCGAGATCACCGTCGATCGCGAACGCATCGATCGCATGAGTGGTGGCCAGCTTGCGGCCTGGCGCAGCACGCACGTCGGCTACGTGTTCCAGTTCTACAACCTGATGCCGGCGCTGACCGCGCAGAAGAACGTCGAACTGCCGCTGCTGCTGACGAAGCTGTCCGGTGCGCAGCGCAAGCGCAATGCCGGCATCGCGCTGGAGCTGGTGGGCTTGTCGGACCGCGCGAAGCACAAGCCCAACGAGCTGTCGGGCGGCCAGCAGCAGCGCGTGGCGATTGCCCGCGCCATCGTCTCCGACCCGGACCTGCTGATCTGCGACGAGCCGACCGGTGACCTCGACCGCCAGTCCGCCGAGGACATCCTCGGCCTGCTGCAGGAACTCAACCGCGAGCACGGCAAGACCATCGTGATGGTCACCCACGACCCGAAGGCCGCGGGCTATGCATCGCACACCCTGCACCTGGACAAGGGCTCGCTGGTCGAACAACCCGCGCACGCGGCCTGACGGAGGACGCCCGCATGAAGTACATGCACCTGGTCTGGGCGGCGCTGTTCCGCCGCAAGACGCGCACCTTCCTCACCCTGGCCTCGATCATGGCCGCGTTCCTGCTGTTCGGCCTGCTCGACGGCATCCGCACCACCTTCAGCCAGCTCGGCCAGAACGCCGATGGCGCGCAACGGCTGCAGACCGGTTCGAAGCTGTCCTTCATCGAGACGCTGCCGCTGTCGTTGCGCACGCGCATCGTCCAGGTCGACAACATCGAGGCGGTCACCTGGGCCAACTGGTTCGGCGGCGCCTACCAGAACCCGCGCAACCAGATCTTCAGCTTCGCGGTGGCCGACAACTACCTCGACCTGTATCCGGAGATCGAGGTGTCGGCGGAAGCCCGCGATGCCTTCGCGCGGACGCGCACCGGCGCACTGGTCGGCCAGGCGCTCGCCAACCGGTTCGACTGGAAGGTGGGCGACCGCGTGCCGCTGCAGTCGACGATCTTTCCCAATGCCGACGGCACGCTCAACTGGGAGTTCGAGATCGTCGGCATCTTCCGTGCGCGCGATGGCGAGGAATCCGGCTTCACCGACGGCCTGTTCCTGCTGCGCTACGACTATTTCGCCGAGTCCACGCCGTACGTGGACGGCGACGTGGGCTGGTACGTGTCGCGGGTGCGCGACGTGCGCCAGGCGGATGCGGCAGCCAAGGCGATCGATGCGCTGTCGGCCAATTCGCCGAATGAAACCAAGACCATGACCGAGCAGGCGGCGTTCGCCTCGCAGCTCAAGCAGATGGCCGATATCGGCCTGATCGTGGGCTCGATCATGGGCGCGGTGTTCTTCACCCTGCTGCTGCTGACCGGCAACACCATGGCGCAGGCGGTACGCGAGCGCACCTCGGAACTCGCGGTGCTGAAGACGATCGGTTTCTCCAGCACCAGCGTGCTGCTGATGGTGCTGGCGGAATCGGTGCTGCTGGTGGTGCTGGGTGGCGTGCTGGGCCTCGGGCTGGCGGCGATTGCCGGGCCCGCGCTTGGCCAAGGAAGCGGCGGCGTGCTCAACCTGCCACCGGTCGGGCTGGAGAGCTGGCTGCTCGGGCTCGGCCTGATGGTCGCCATCGGCCTGCTGGTCGGTGCGTTGCCGGCCTTGCGCGGCATGCGGCTGAACATCGTCGACGCGCTGGCCGGCCGTTGATCCGGGATGGATCCCCTTCCCCTGTCTGCGAGTTGAAACCCCTCTCCCGCGCGCGGAAGAGGGGCAGGGGTGAGGGCAAGCGGCACGCCCTCATCCGCCCTTCGGAACCACCCTGACCAGAAGCCTTCGAGGCAGGCCTTCCCGCTCGACGGAGAAGGGTCAAAGCGGAGTAACGCGGATGTCCAAGATCAAATCCCTGTTGAGCGGGCTGCTGCTGTCGATCGTCGTCGTGGCCGGCGTCGCCGCCTGGATCCTGCTTCCGTGGCAGGCGCTGCTGGCGGTGGCGGCACTGCTGGTCGCCTGGATGCTGGCCACGCGCAGCGGACGCCAGGCCGGTTCGGTGACCCATGTCGGCATCAGCACGTTGCCACAGCGGCTGGGTGCGTCGTCGGTGGTGGTGATCGGCATCGCCGGCGTGGTCGGCGTGCTGGTCGCGCTGCTGGCGATGGCCGAAGGCTACCGGCAGACGGTGGCCGCGACCGGCAACGAGGACACCGCCATCGTGCTGCGCGGCGGTTCGGCGGCGGAGGTGATGTCGGTGATGGAGCGCGAGGCGCTGCTGGCCGTGTCGCAGGCGCCGGAGATCGCCCGCGATGCCGACAACCGCCCGCTGGCCTCGTCGGAGATCGTCGTAGCCGCGAACCTGCCGCTGCGCGGCGCGGCCGACGAGGACGGCAGCGTGCAGCTGCGCGGCGTCGATCCGGTGGCGTGGGAGGTGCGTCCCGGAATGCGCATCGTCGAAGGACGCACGTTCGAATCGGGCCGCCGCGAACTGGTGGTCGGCCAGGGCGCACGGCGCCAGTTCGCCGGGCTCGACCCCGGCAACGAGCTGCGACTGGGCAGCGATGTGTGGACGGTGGTCGGCGTGTTCGCGTCCGGCGATGCACTGGAGTCGGAGGTCTGGGCCGACGCCGGCATCATCGCCACCACCTATCGCCGCGGCAGCAGCCGCAATTCCATCACCGCGCGGCTGACCAGCCCCGACGCCTTCAGTGCGTTCAAGGCCACGCTGCAGGCGGACCCGCGACTGAAGGTGGAAGCCGACACCACCGCCGAGTATTTCTCGCGCCAGTCGGAAGGCATGACGAAGGTGCTGCGCATCATCGGCATCGTGGTCGGCTCGATCATGGCGGTGGGCGCGGTGTTCGGCGCGCTCAACACGATGTTCGCCACCGTCGCCGCGCGTGCGCGCGAGATCGCCACGCTCCGCGCGATCGGCTTCCGCGGCCTGCCGGTGGTGGTGGCGGTCATGCTGGAAACGATGCTGCTGGCGGCGATCGGCGGCGCGCTCGGCGGCCTGATCGCCTGGCTGGTGTTCAACGGCTATACCGCGTCGACGCTGGCCGGCGGCGTCGGCCAGCTCACCTTCGAGTTCAGGGTCACGCCGCAGCTGCTGTGGGACGGGTTGAAGTGGGCACTGGCGATCGGCTTCGTCGGCGGCCTGTTTCCGGCGGTGCGCGCGGCGCGGCTGCCGGTGACCGACGCCCTGCGCGCGGCATGAGCGCAGGCGGCGGGCAACCTGGGGACCTGCGCCGGCTGCCGGGCGCAGAACTCGAACGTCGCTACGCGCAGCTCCATCGCGACGTATTCGCGCTGTACGAAGAGGCCGAAGCCACGTCCGACGCTTCGCCGCGGGAGCGCGACGCCGCCCACGCCCGCGCGCAGGCACGTGCACAACCGCTGATCGAGCAGGCGCGCCGGCTGCACGACGAACGCGTGCGCCGGCTGCGGGTGCGCGCAAGGCGCTGGTGGTGGGCAACCGGCATCGTCGCGGTGGCCGGCGGTGCACTGGTGCTGTGGCTGCTTGCCCGCGGCTGATCACTGCGCCCTTCGGGATGCGGCCTTTGGCCGCCGATCCGGGCCACGCGACGACACGCGCAGATTCCGTCGCCCGGATAAGCGAAGCGCATCCGGCGGCCTGTGCGCGCAATCCACGCCATCCGCGGACGCGGCTCCGGTTCCCGCGGCGTTACAGCTGCTGGGCCACGATGCGCCGGCGCGCCTGCAGGTAGCCATCGATGGCGAACACCGCCAGCCCGGCCCAGATGAAGGCGAAACCGGTGGCGCGATCGATGCCGAACGCCTCGCCGAAGAAGAACACGCCCAGCAGCAGCTGCAGGGTCGGGCCGATGTACTGCAGCAGGCCGACCACGGTCAGCGGCACCCGCCGCACCGCGTAGGCGAAGCAGATCAGCGGGATCGCCGTCAGCGCGCCGCCCAGCACCAGCAGCACGTCGGTCCAGCCGCCCCAGCGCAGCGAAAAGAACCCGCCGCTGCCGGACCACTCGAACCACGCCAGCGCGAGCACCGCGGGCCCGAACACGAACAGGTTCTCGACGCCCAGCCCCTGCACCGCCTCCACCGCGGCGAACTTGCGAATCAGCCCGTAGATGGCGAACGAGCCTGCCAGGCACAGCGCGATCCACGGAAAACTGCCGTAGTTGAAGGTCAGCCACAGCACCCCACCCGCCGCCAGCGCCACTGCGATCCACTGCGGCAGCGACAGCCGCTCGCGCAGGAACAGCACGCCGATCACCACGTTGAGCAGCGGATTGATGAAGTAGCCGAGGCTCGCCTCGACCACATGCCCGCTGTTGACCGCCCACACGTAGAGGCTCCAGTTGGCGGCGATCAGCAGGCCCGACAGCGCCAGCATCGCCACCAGCCGCGGCTGCGCGACCACCTGGCGCAACCACCCGCGACCACGGCTCACGGTGAGCCACGCGGCGACGAGGATGGCGCACCACACCGCGCGGTGCAGCACGATCTGCAGCGACGGCACATGCCGCAGGAGATGCCAGTACAGCGGCATCAGGCCCCAGATCACGAAGGCCGCGACCGCGATCCACAGCGCGCGGCGGTCGTGGACCGGGGTCATGCCGGCTTCGCCGTGCGCGTGCGCGCCAGGGTGATCGCCACCACGCCGGCCAGGATCACCAGCATCGCGCCGATGTCATGCGCGCTGAAACGCTCGGCCGCCAGCCAAGCGCCCAGCAGCACCGCGATCACCGGATTGACGTAGGCATAGCTGCCGGCCAGCGTCGCGCGCACGTTGTGCAGCAGCCAGATATAGGCGCTGAAGGCGACGATCGAACCGAAGCTCAGCAGGTAGGCCACCGACAGCGTGCCGTGCAGGGTGGGCATCGCGGTGAAGCGCTCGCCCAGCAGCGGGCCGGCGACGAGCATCGCGGCGCCACCGCACAGCATCTGCGCCGCAGCGGCCATGAACGGCGTCGGCAGGTCGCGGCCGCGGCTCCACACCGAGCCGTAGGCCCAGGCCATGGGGGCCACCAGCAATGCGATCAGGCCCACCGGTTCGGCGGTGAGCGAACTGCCGGCGTTGAGCCAAAGCACGCCGACGAAGCCGATGCCCAGGCCAAGCCATTCCAGCTGCTGCGGCCGTTGTCCGCGCATCGCCGAGAACAGTCCGATCCACAACGGCACGGAGGCCACCGCCACCGCCGCCAGGCCGGACGACACGGTCTGTTCGGCAACGCACACCAGCCCGTTGCCGAGGCCCAGCAGCAGCACGCCCATGAAGGTCGCGTTGCGCCACTGCGCGCGGGTCGGCCCGGCCACACCGCGCCAGCGCAGGAACGCATACAGCACGCTGCCGGCGATCACGAAGCGGATGCCGGCCATGAGCAGCGGCGGGTAGCCACCCTCCAGCGCGAACTTGATGCCGAGATAGGTCGAACCCCAGATCACATAGACCAGGGACAGGGCAAGCAGGACGGCGAGCGGGGATACCTCGCGCGACACGAGCGGCGGCGCACTCATGGGACATCCGGATTGAAGGGGGGGAAGGAGGTGCTGCACCGGCGCGGCCGGCGGCAACATGTTACGCCGTCGCAGGTGTCCGCAGCGGGACACTGTGTACGCCACTCGGGCAATCAGCCCCGGGGCTGACGCGGTCGGATACGCAGGCTGCGCCACCGCGCGGAATCGCCGCCTGCCACAGACGAGGACGCCGCCCTGCGGCGGCGTCCGGCATCACATCAGTGCGTGACGGTCAGCGTGCCCAGCTGTTGGGCCGCGTCGATTCCGGCAGCACCTGCGCCTGCAGGTGGTGATCGCTGTTGAGCAGGTGCATCGCGTCGGCCAGGATCGCCGCCGATTCCTGCAGCAGCGGATCGGGGCGTTCCTCGGCGGCCTTTTCGCGCGCGGTGTCGAGGGCGATGTCGCGCTCGTTGGCGAACAGGCCGTCGTCGGTGTCCTCCGCCAGTGGATCCAGCGGCAGGCCGAGCTCGCGACGCTGCGCCTGGCGGTCGCGGCGCTTCTGCTCCTGGCGGTCACGCTCGGCGCGACGTTCGGCTTCGTTGAGCACCACGTACTTCTTGGCACGCTCGGCACGGAACTCCTCGACGTCCTCCACCCACCAGCTGAACTCCGCATCCTCGTCGATGCGCGCCTCGTGCAGCACGTTGAGGCGCGGCAGCAGGGTCGCGAAGTCGCCATAGCGGGTGTGCGGCACCGCGGCGATGCGCGTCCACGGCAATGCGTTGTCGTTGGTGCTCTCGCCGAACTCGCTGGCATCCACGGTCACCGGGAACATCACGTCCGGCACGACGCCACGGTTCTGCGTGCTGCTGCCGCCCGGCAGGAAGAACTGCGCCACGGTGAGCTTCACCGAACCGAAGCGCTGCTGCTCGTTGCCCGGCCAGCGGTCGAGATCGACCAGGTTCTGCACCGTGCCCTTGCCGAACGTGGTCTCGCCGATCACCAGCCCGCGGCCGTAGTCCTGGATCGCGCCGGCGACGATTTCCGATGCCGACGCCGAGCCGCGGTTGATCAGCACCGCCAGCGGGCCTTCCCAGGCCACGCCAGGATTGCGGTCGGCTTCGACGCTCACCCGCCCGCCGGATTCGCGCACCTGCACCACCGGACCGGTATCGATGAAGAGGCCGGTCAGCTCGACCGCTTCGTTGAGCGATCCACCGCCGTTGTTGCGCAGGTCCAGCACCACGCCATCGATGCCGTCGGCCTTGAATTCTTCCAGCAGCCTGGCGACGTCGCGGGTGGCCGAGGCGTAGTCGCCATCACGGTTCCGGCGGCCCTGGAAATCCTGGTAGAACGCCGGCAGCTTGATCACACCCACGCGGGTATCGGCGGCGTCGCCGCTGCCCGGGATCTCGATGACCTCCGACTTGGCCGCCTGTTCCTCCAGCCGCACGCGCGCACGGGTCAGCACGATCTGCACCGGCTCGCTGTCCATGCCGGCCTCGGCGGGGATCACTTCCAGCTTCACCTGGGTGTCCTTCGGCCCCTTGATCTTCTCGACCACGTCGTCGATGCGCCAGCCGACCACGTCTTCCACCGCGCCGTCGGCGCCCTGGCCGACGCCGACGATGCGGTCGCCGACGCGGAACTTGCCGCTCAGCGCGGCCGGCCCACCGGCGATGAGTTCGCGGATCACGATCACGTCATCCTGGCGCTGCAGCTGCGCGCCGATGCCTTCCAACGACAGCGACATGCTCTGGTTGAACAGCTCGGTGCTGCGCGGGTTGAAGTAATCGGTATGCGGGTCGATCGACGCCGTGTAGGCGTTGAGGAAGCTCTGGAACGCATCCTCGCCGTTGAGCTGGGCGACGTTGTTGGCCAGGTTGCGATAGCGGCGGTCGAGAGTCTCGCGGATCTGCGCGGGCTCGCGGCCGGCCAGTTGCAGGCGCAGCCAGTCGTTGCGCACCGACTGCCGCCACACCGCGTCCAGCGCGGCCTTGTCGGCCGGCCACGGCGCGTCCTTGCGGTCGTACTCCCAGCGGTCGTCGCCGGTGAAGTCGAAGATGTCCTGCTTGAGCAGGCCGCGCGCATGCTCGACGCGCTCGGCGACACGCTCCTTGTAGAGCGCGAAGATCGCGAACGCCGGCTCGAGGTGCCCCTTGCGCACCGCCATGCCCAGCTCCGGCGCCAGCGGCTCGAAGCGCGCCACGTCGGCGGCGGTGAAGAACATCTTGCCGGAGTCGAGCGCCTCGAGGTAACGGCGGCCGATGTCGCGCTCCATCTCGGCGTCGAGCGGCCGCGGACGGTAGGCGTAACGGCTGTCGGACAGCAGCCCATGCACCAGCTGCGCGGTGCGCACCTGGTCGACGCTGGGCGAGGCGGGGATCGCCGACTCGCCGTCCGCCCGGGCCATCAACGCAAGCGGCACCGACAGCGCAACGGCGATCAGTGCAGCGGAGATCAGGCGACTTGCTTTCATGTATGGACTCGTTCCTGGCCGGCCGCGCAGCCGCGACCCGGTAACTGCAGTGTGGGGGCTGGATAGACGCGATCCAGTGCCGAAAGTTGCAGGCCCGGACCCACGCGATCACGCGGATTCACTCTAACCGCGGCCCATCGCCGGCAGGTGAACGCTGGTTGGCGCGCGCGCGGTGCCGTCAGGCGACGGCCACCGCGGTCGCCGCAGCCTGCGCGGCCTGGCGGTCGGCGTGGTAGGACGAGCGCACCAGCGGACCCGAGGCCACGTGGCTGAAGCCCAGCGCCATGCCGTAGTCCTCCAGGGCCTTGAACTCGTCCGGCGTCCAGTAGCGCAGCACCGGGTGGTGGTGCGGGCTCGGCTGCAGGTACTGGCCGATGGTGACCATGTCGACGTCGTGCGCGCGCAGGTCGCGCAGGGTGCCCTGCACCTGTTCCATCGTCTCGCCCAGGCCGAGCATGATCCCGGACTTGGTCGGCACCGACGGGTGCTGCGCCTTGAACTTCTGCAGCAGGGTCAGCGACCACTGGTAGTCCGCGCCCGGGCGCACGTTGCGGTACAGCTCCGGGGCGGTCTCGACGTTGTGGTTGAACACGTCCGGCGGGTTCTGCGCCAGGATCTCCAGCGCCCGCTCCATGCGGCCCTTGCCACGGAAGTCGGGGGTGAGGATCTCGATGCGCGTCGACGGGGTGCGTGCGCGGATCGCCGCGATGCAGTCGACGAAATGCTGGGCACCGCCATCGCGGAGGTCGTCGCGGTCGACGCTGGTGACCACCACATACTTCAGGCCCATGTCGGCCACGGTGCTGGCGAGATTGTAGGGTTCGGTCGGATCCGGCGGTTTCGGGCGACCGTGGGCGACGTCGCAGAACGAGCAGCGCCGCGTGCAGACCTCGCCCAGGATCATGAAGGTGGCGGTACCGTGACCGAAGCACTCGTGGATGTTCGGGCAGCTGGCCTCTTCGCACACGGTGACCAGGCGGTTCTCGCGCAGTTTCGACTTCAGCGCCGCCACCGCACCGTTGGACGGGATGCGCACGCGGATCCACGACGGCTTGCGCAGTACCGGCACATCAGCGAACTGCACCGGCGAGCGGCTGATCTTGTCGCCGGCCAGCTGCTTGGCGCCCGGTCGCAGGCTGTCGTCGGCGGGCGCGAGCACCTGCAGCGGGATGGTCCGGTCGGCGGATTCGGTCATGGCCGTCTCGTGGAAGTCGTGGGGAGAGCGGCGGCGTCAGGCCGCCAGCAGGTCCGGCGGGACGGCGGCGGGCAACAGCCGCAGCCCGAACTGGGACGCCAGGGCGTCGAGGAGGACCGGCTTCACGGCGTCCATGCCCGAAGGTCCGCCCAAGTCTAGCACCGAGGTCACCTGCAGCCCTTCGTAACCGCAGGGGTTGATGCGTGTGAACGGCTCGAGGTCCATCGCCACGTTGAACGCCAGCCCATGGAAGGTGCAGCCGCGGCGCACGCGGATACCCAGTGCCGCCACCTTGGCGCCGGCCACGTAGACACCGGGCGCGCCATCGCGTCGCGCGGCACCGATGTTCCACTCGCCCAGGGTGTCGATCACCGCCTGCTCGATGCGCACGACGTAGTCCCGCACGCCGACCTTGAGCCGCTTCAGATCCAGCAGCGGGTAGACCACGACCTGCCCCGGCCCGTGATACGTCACCTGCCCGCCGCGGTCGACATGGACCACCGGGATGTCACCCGGCATCAGCACGTGCTCGGCCCTGCCCGCCTGCCCCAGGGTGAACACCGGATCGTGCTCGACCACCCAGATCTCGTCCGGGGTCCCGGCGTCGCGTGCATCGGTAAGGCGCTGCATCGCGCGCCACACCGGCTCGTACGGCTGGCGACCGAGGTCGCGAACAAGGGCGCTGGTGGCGTTCAAGACGGCGCGGTCAGGCGGAAAGGCCGGCCATTATCCCGCAACGATGGACGACGGACGCGGCGTGCCCGGAACGGCGATTTCCAGCCAAGCGGGGCCAGCCGGGGGTCAGAGGGTCCACTTCACTTCGGGATGCTCGCGCAAGGCGGCGTGCGCGGCCTCGTACTCCTCGCGCGAACTGGCGCGGAAGCTCAGCTTGACCGACACGAACCTGCCGCCGCTCGAGTCGCGGCTGCGCACTGATTCCTCCAGCACCACCAGCCCCGCCGCCTGCAGCAGGCGCGGGATCTCCGCCTCCAGCCCGGCCGAAGCCGGCCCCATGGCGGTGATCTCGAACACACCGGGGAACTGGAAGCCGTGCTCGGGATTGTCTGACCTGATTTCCATTCCGCGATTGTGGGTGCGGCGGGGTGGGTTTCCAAGGGAGGCGGCGGCGGTACCCTCCACGACGGCGTTGGCGTACTCTCCGCCGCTGCACATGGAATGTGAAACGGGGCTCATGTCGATCTATGGAATGAAGGGACGCTTCCAGCTGCTCCTGCGCCCGCTCGCTCGCCGCGTGGCACGCGCGGGCATGACCGCCAACCAGGTCACGCTGATGGCAGCAGGCGTCTCGCTCGTGGTGGCTTGGGTCGTGTACCGACAGGCTGGCAGTCACCCATTGCTCTACCTGCTTCTTCCCGGCTGGATGCTTATACGCATGGCGCTCAACGCCATCGACGGGATGCTCGCGCGCGAATTCGCCCAGCAGTCGAGCTTGGGTGCCTACCTCAACGAACTCTGCGACGCGATCTCGGATGCGGCACTTTATCTGTGTCTGCTCGGGATGACCGGGATCAACGGAACGTTGTTGTGGACCATGGTGCTGGCCGCAGTCTTGACCGAGTACGCGGGTGTGCTGGGACTGATGGTAGGAGCAAGCCGCCGTTACGACGGTCCGATGGGCAAGAGCGACCGGGCGCTTGTCATCGGCGTACTCGGAGTGGTGCTGGCGGCCGGCTGGGCGGGCCCCCGCACGGTGGATGCGGTCTCTGCAACAGTGGCCGTGCTCTGCGCTGTGACTGTTTATCGTCGGATCGCGAAAGGACTGGCGGAAACGCATATGCACGACGATCTGCAAGGAGGATGACCCGATGCGGGTACAGAGGGAACTGGAATTCACTTCGTGGGACGGCCTGCAGCTGTTCTACCGGCATTGGCCCGCCGTTGGCACTGCGCGAGGGGCAGTGATCCTGCTGCATCGCGGCCACGAACATTCCGGCCGCATGGCCCACCTTGCCGACGAGCTTGGCTTGACGGATTTCGACATCTTCGCCTGGGACGCGCGTGGTAATGGTCGTTCGCCGGGTGAGCGTGGCGACGCACCGGGCTTCGAGGCGCTGGTCCACGATCTCGATACCTTCGCGAAGTGGATCGCACACAAACATGGCTTTCCCCACGAGAAACTCGCGGTGGTGGCGCAAAGCGTGGGAGCAGTGGTGGCTGCAACCTGGGTGCATGACTATGCACCCAGGTTGCGGGCACTGGTGCTCGCGTCTCCAGCATTCAAGGTGAAGCTGTACGTCCCCCTCGCGCGTCCGGCGCTGGCGCTGATGCAGCGACTTCGTGGCAACTTCTTCGTCAACAGCTACGTCAAGCCACAATTCCTCACCCACGACTCCGATCGCATCGCAAGCTATCGGACCGATCCGCTGGTGACGCGACCGATCTCCGTACGCGTACTGCTCGGCCTGGACGCGGCCGCCAAACGTGTGGTGGACGACGCGGCTGCCATCGTCGTCCCGACCCAGTTGCTGGTTTCAGGTTCCGACTTCGTGGTCCATCGTGCGCCGCAGGATCGTTTCTTCGAGCGTCTGGGGTCACACGTCAAGGAGCGCCACTTCCTGCGCGGATTTTTCCACGACACTCTCGGCGAGCGGGATCGCATGCAGGCAGTGGAGCGCATCCGCTCGTTCCTGCACGGCCGCTTTGCCGAAGCCGCGCGACTGCCGTCGTTACTGGATGCCCATCGTCATGGCGCTACCTTCGACGAGGCCCAGGTGCTGGCGTGGCCCCCGCAGTGTGCCTCGCTGGCTGATCTGCGTTGGCGCCTTGCCCGTGCATCATTGCGCGTGGGTGGAAAGCTGTCCGAGGGTATCCGCCTCGGCCTGACCACCGGATTCGATTCCGGCAGCACCCTCGATTACGTCTATGAGAACCGCGCGCGGGGCCGGGGCGCACTGGGCCGTTTCGTTGACCGCAATTACCTGGATGCGATCGGTTGGCGCGGCATCCGCAGGCGCCGGGAGCATCTCCTTGAACTTCTGGGCGAGGCCATGCGGCGTCTCCGGGTCAACGGGTGGCCGGTCAATGCAGTGGACATCGCCGCGGGCCATGGGCGCTATGTGCTTGAGGCGCTGGCAAGCGGCGACAAGGCCGACCACATCCTGCTGCGCGACTACAGCGACCTGAATATCGAACGCGGACGCGCGTTGATTGCGGCGATGAACGCCGGTGACCTTGCCCGTTTCGAGCCTGGCGACGCCTTCGATCGCGGAGCGCTCGCCGCGCTCGACCCTGCTCCCACACTCGCCGTGGTATCGGGACTGTATGAACTGTTCCCGGACAACCAGTTGGTACAGGACTCATTGGGAGGCCTGGCAGCTGCCGTACGACCCGGAGGCTATCTCGTCTACACCGGCCAGCCGTGGCACCCGCAGCTCGAGTTCATTGCTCGCGCCCTGACCAGCCACCGCGATGGGGCGGCGTGGGTGATGCGTCGCAGAACCCAAGCGGAACTCGATCAGCTGGTTGCCACCGCCGGTTTCCGGAAGCTGGAACAACGCGTCGATCGCTGGGGCATCTTCACTGTGTCCCTGGCGGAGCGTATCGGTGACTGAGGGTGCGTCCATGGACCCGCGCCCTTGGCGCCGTGCGATCGCCTGGCTGGCTCTGCTAGGGCCCTTCTTCTACGCAAGCTATGGCTTCGCCAACGCGATGGCAGCCCGCCGGGACGGCGTCCCCAGTGTTTTCTTCGGCTGGGAACAGGAGATCCCGTTCGTGGCATGGACGATCATCCCGTACTGGACCACCAACGCCTTCTATGTGGCCTCCCTGTTCGTGTGCCGCACCCGAAACGAACTCGATACCCATTGCCTGCGCCTGTTGTCGGCACAGATCCTCGCGGTAGTCTGCTTTCTGATCTGGCCACTGGCTTTCAGTTTTGACCGGCCACCGGTGGATGGACTACCGGGGCACATGTTTGCGGCTCTGGAGAGTTTCGACCGTCCCTACAACCAGGCTCCCTCGCTGCATATCGCGCTGACGATAATTCTCTGGACGCTGTATGCGCGGCATCTCCAAGGGGCTTCGCGCTGGCTGCTACACGCGTGGTTCGCGCTGGTGTGCGTGTCCGTGCTGACTACCTGGCAACACCACTTCATCGATGTCCCCTCAGGATTGGCAGCAGGCTGGCTCTGTATCTGGCTGTTGCCGGGGGAAAAGCATTCGCCGCTGTATGCGGTGCGCTTTTCGCGTGCTCACGCGCGTTTGCGATTGGCTATGGCCTACCTCGCGGGCTCAGCCGGTTGTGCGCTGCTTGCCATGGCGCAAGGCGGAACGTGGTTGTGGGCGTGGTGGCCGGCACTGTCGCTGGCGATGGTCGCGTTGAACTACGCTTTCCTCGGCCCGGCCGGTTTCCAGAAGCGCGCCGATGGCCGCATGTCGTTGGCTGCACGCTGGCTCTATGCCCCGTATTTCCTCGTCGCCTGGATCAACTCGCGCCTTTGGACGCTGCGTCACCCGGGCCCGGTCGAGGTTGCCGGGGGTGTCTGGATTGGCCGCATCCCGAGCCAGTCGTCGCGCCAAGACTTCATCGTCGTTGACGTCTGTGCGGAACTCCCGCTCCCCGGGGGCGCCCGCCCCGGTGATCGCATCGTGCCGATGCTCGATCTCGTCATGCCGTCGTCAGCACAGCTGCTGGCAGCAGCCGACGCCATCCGGACAGCGCGGCAACATGGACCGGTCCTGGTGTGCTGCGCACTGGGTTACTCACGCAGTGCCGTCTCGGTGGCGGCCTGGTTGTTGCGTGATGGGTCCGCCACAGACCCGGACGAAGCCATTGCCCGGGTACGCATCGCACGTCGCCAGATCGTACTGGGTACGGCACATCGTCGTCTGCTCCACGCATTGTCGTGGGAGGCGCCGCGGACCTCCGGGGCCACCGGGGAGCGGGCCGGATGACCCCTGTCGATTTCCATTTGATGGCGGCCATTCTGCGGCGCGGCCGCGGACTTTCCATCATTTCTCTGGTGATGGCGATCCTGGCCGGCACGTGGCTCTTATCTATCGTTGCAGGGTTCTCTTCATGGTCCGGACTGGCGGTCTGTGCATTGATTTCCGCGAGCCTCGCCACCGCCTTCGCACAAGGTTATTGCGCGGCTCGAACGAACATCGACACCGAACTGCTTGAAGCAGTCGCGCCGCTGGGACCTGAGCTAGCCACACGCGAGTTGGATGCGGCCCTACTCCGACTGGGTCTGCTTCCACCGCAGCGGGCTGGTCGCAATTGGCCGCAGCGCTGGAAGGGAGCCAAGCAATGGCTGGTGCTCCAAGCCTGCCTGCTGGCGATACAGGCGGGGCTGCTGGGCAGTGCCTGCCTGCTGGCTCTGCGCCTGCGCCACCAAGGAGTGCTGTGATGCTGGATGCGTTGATCGCACGTGGCTTCAGCGGCGCCATCCGCACGCTGACCGGGGCCCGCGCGCTCTGGCAAGGCTCGATACCCTCTGCCGGACATCGGGTCTATTACGGCAACCATGCCAGCCACGGAGACTTCGTCATGATCTGGTCGGCCCTGCCGGCGGCTCTGCGCCGAGACGTCCGTCCCGTGGCAGGGGCAGATTACTGGACCCAGGGCTGGCTACGCCGCTACGTGATCCGCAACGTATTCAACGCCGTCCTCATCGAGCGCGATCCTGGCCGCCGCAGCGAGGATCCGATCCAGACGCTCTGCCAGGCCGTCGATGAAGGCGCGTCACTGATCCTGTTCCCCGAAGGCACCCGAAACACCGGCGAGGGTGTGCTGCCGTTCAAGAGCGGCATCTATCACCTGGCACGGAAGCGGCCTGAACTGGAATTCATCCCGGTCTGGCTCGACAACCTTCGTCGAGTGATGCCCAAGGGGCAACTGCTACCGTTGCCGTTGCTGTGCACCGCGCGTTTCGGGGCTCCGCTGCGCCTGACCGCGGACGAGGAGAAACAAGCCTTCCTCGACCGTGCACGCCGAGCACTGATTGCACTGGACGGCGAGACGTTGCCCGGCGCAAGCGCTGCGTCATCGACTTCAGAGATAGACCGGTGATCGACAGCTTGCGCAGTGCTCCAGATAGCACATTGCTCTTTGCCGGCATCGCCGCGGCACTGCTGTTCGCTACCCTCGTCGCCGAGACCTTGCGCTGGCGCGTAGACGCACCTAGCGCCGTCCTCGACAACCTTGCCTCGCGTATCCGCGCCTGGTGGGCGATGGCGGCCGTCGTGGGCTTGGCGTTCCTGGGCGGCCGAACCGGCGTGATCGTCCTGTTCGCCGCGGTATCGCTGTTCGCCCTGCGCGAATTCATCACCCTCACCCCGACGCGCCGCGGCGATTATTATGCATTGGTTGCGGCTTTCTACGTGGTGCTGCCCTACCAGTACTGGCTGGTCTTTGCGGACTGGTATGGCATGTACACCCTGCTGATACCGGTCTATGCCTTCCTGTTGTTGCCAATCCTGGCAACCGCCGGTGGAGACACAACCGGCTATCTCGAGCGTACGGCAAAGGTGCAGTGGGGGTTGATGATCAGCGTGTTCTGCATCTCGCATGTGCCGGCACTGCTCAACCTTCCCATCTCGGGGTACGAAGGCCGCAACCTTCTGCTGATCGCTTTCCTGGTAATCGTGGTGCAGTCGTCCGACGTGCTGCAGTACGTGTGGGGAAAACTGTTCGGGCGCCGGTTGATCGCGCCGCGCCTGTCTCCTTCGAAAACCATAGAAGGATTCGTAGGAGGTGTTGCGAGCGCGTCGTTGCTGGGGGCAGCGTTGTGGTGGATCACCCCGTTTTCGCCTCTGCAGGCAGGCTTTCTAGCCCTCGTGATCAACCTCATGGGCTTCTTTGGCGGCCTGGTGATGTCGGCAATCAAGCGGGACCGGGGCATCAAGGATTGGGGCCACATGATCGAAGGTCATGGCGGCATGCTGGATCGCCTGGACTCAGTGTGTTTCGCGGCACCGGTTTTCTTCCACGTTACCCGCTTCTGGTGGACATAGCGGGCCGCTTTCGGGGCCAGTCCAAGCTGCCTACTTCGGGATCGATCCGAGGATCCGATCCTAGAGCGCGATGGCCGTCTCATCGGCCATCTGCGGATCACCGCCTGTATGGTTTTCACGGCCAGTGGTGAGGCTGATCAGAACGCGAGGGGCAGCTGGCATCGGACTTTGCACCGCATACTCCGCGTAGAACCCATGCGGACGGCGGCCGTCCTCCATGAACGCACCCAGCCATTCCTCACCTGCCTCGCCCGCGACCAGTACGCGCCCGGCCGCAGGCGATGCGGCTTGACGCCCGGACCCTCGAGGTTCGACTCGCCACGCCGGATGAGCGAGGGCTCCTCCGGTGGCTGCCCGAACGTGTTGATGTCTAAATGCAGCACAACCGGCATACCGCCCACCTGTCCTACATAGGAGAGCTCCGCCTCTTCGTCGTCGCCACGCAGCCACAACCGCACATCACCGATGCAGAAGCCACCCGGCGCTGTGTGCCGATTGGTGCGCACGGACGCCCGCAATGCGGCCAGCGGGGCCTGGTCGGCAATGAGCGCGGACTGCTCCGCCTGCTGCACCCCATCATGCGCGGCAAGCTTCACCGTCTGGTGGATGGTGGCGGGTCGCGAGAAGGTCTCGCCCAGCCGCGCGAGCTGGTCGAGAAGGGCGGCCGGGGCGACGGCACTGCCCGCAGGCGAGGCGGTGTCGATGCCATACGCGCTCAGCCACAGCCCGCGTTCGGCACGCACCGCGCCCCAGGCGTCGGTGCGCAGTTCGAAGCCTTCACCACGGAAACTGCCGCGGTAGTTGTCGGCCCGGTGGACCAGGTGGCCGAGGTTGAGCTGGCTGCACGCGTGCATGGTGGAGAGTTGCAGGCGCAGCTGCCCGTCGCTGTCATCGAACAGCAGCCGGTTGTGACCGCCGCCACCCCACTCCTTGGACTGGATGCCCCACAGTGCGCGGGCATGGCGATGCGCGTCGTCGCCGCCGCCCATGCCGTGCCATGGCGGCGCATGGCCGCCGACGAGGTTGGCCTGTGCACTGGGGCGGTGGTCGGACGCCTGTGCGTAGGCACTGCTGTCGGCGTCGGCGGGCTTGCCTCCGGGTGTCGCTGGCACGCCGGCCTCGCCCTCGGCCGTTGTAGAGCGCGCCGACCACGACGGGCCGATCGATGTCGCCATCGATGAAGGCGACCAGCACTTCCTGGCCGATCCGTGGCAGGAACTGGCTGCCCACGCCGGGACCTGCATAGCGCTGCGCAACGTGCAACGAGCATGAGGCGCGCGCGGTGTTGGTGAGGCGCCATGAGTGCCCTCCCACAAAGGCGCCTGCGTCCGCCGCGAACAAACCCGATCAGTTATCTACTTCTGCCGAGCGTCGGAAGAACCTGCGCTCGCCGTGTGACTTCGATTCATCCCCGAAGCTGTCGCGGGTGCTCTTCTGCACCGCAATCGCTGCAAACAGGCTCAGTGCGTATGCCATGCCGTAGAAACCCTTCTCGCTCAACGCAAGACCCGCGTTCCACAAGCCGATAAACAGCAACAGCAGCGCCGAGATCACCGCAAACCACGACAGACCGTAGTAGATGTTGGTCACCGGAATTCCCTCCATCCGGTCGCGCACGCTCTTCTGCACCGACACCGCGGCGAACAATCCATACAACAGCAGGGTGAAGTAGTAGCCCTTTTCATTGAGCTGCATCTGCGCATTCCACAGCCCGATCAGGTAGGCGCTGGCGCCCAGAAGCAATGCGAACCAGGATGCGCCGACAAAGGCGGCAGAGGGCTTGCTGTGTTCCATGGTCATCTCCTTTGACGTGTGTGTGGTTCGTGCGTATGCATCAGACATCTCTACTTCACGGAGAGCCTCCGCTCAGCTCGGTCCGAGGAAAGCTAGTATCGAAGTCGGCCGGGCGCGAACAGCTGTCGCTTGTGCAGGTACGTCCAGCCCATCTCCCGACGCCGACTCATCGCGGCAATCACGTCCAGCACGCCGGCGGTGCCATCGGACGCGGATGCTGGGTTGTCATCGTCGTAGATCGGATAACGACCGGCACGGTAGGTCTGCAGATTCTCCCGTTGCTTGGTACTCAGCGGATCCCGTGGGTGGACCGGCCGATGCGGCAGCGTGGTCGCGGTGTAACCCGAGTACTCGCCGCGCGTCAGGTAGGCGCGCTCCTTTTCGCCATGCATACGCTCGTAGGCGGCAACGTCCTGAGCGTGCTGCTCCAGGCGCCGACGATAGTCCCGATCCTTTGCCTCGAGACGATTGCGGATGATCTGGTGATCGTGATCCGATTGCGGGTCGGTGAGCAGGAAGTGCGCGCGTGAGTCGTGCACGTACTGTGCGAAGAACGACGCCACAGCCTCTGTCACGGCGGGCGCGCGGTCCCAGTCTTCCTTGAACTCCCATCCCAGCGGCGGCTTCGGTGGCGCCAGCTCGCGCGTCGAAGGTCCGCGCAAACGCTGCATGTACGCTTCCTGCTGCCTGGGGAATTCGGCGAAGGCTGCGAAGTGTCGTCGTAATTCGTCGTTCGCCGCGATCATGTCGATCTGCTCCTGCCGTCCGGCACGGCGGACGAAGTGCAAGTTGTCGAACGTCGATTTGGCCAATACCTGCTTGCGCCAACCGAGATACAGCCGCCGATGCGCCAGCATCTGTTGCGGCAGTGGTGCCGAGCCTGGAATGCCGAGGGCGCTCTGATAAGCAGCGTAGCTGCGTTGCAGTTCGGGGCTTAGTTCGAAGTCACCCCACCGATTCTCGGCCTTGAGTATGTCGTCAGCGATCAATGGAACCCGGGCCGCAACCGCGCGCCGATACATCTCGTTCAACGCGATCTGAGACAGTTTGTCGGACTGCCACTGGCGTAGGCCGCCGCTCGGCAACAGCGTGCCCTTGCCTTGTGTGTACAGCCCATATCCGCCGCCAACGTCGGAGTGCATTCCTGGATACACAATCTCAACGCACCTCGACGGGTATCCACCCCTTGCACGCCGCACCGAGTCCAGCGGGAACGACGCGCGTGCCTCGTGTGCGGCGACCATGTGCACGCACTGCTCGACGTCGTCCGGAATGGTCAACAGCGATTCGTCGCCCCAGTCCTGGTGTCCTTCCACGCCTGGCGCAGGGGCTGAGTCTGCCAATCCTACCGAGGCGACGGTATCGAACAACCCGAGGAAGCGGATACGCATCGGCACACCGCAGAAGATGCCGTCCACGTCGCAGAAGTTGCGCTTGAGCTGGTGTACGAACGATCGCGCCGCAGTGGCTCCGCGCGAGAACCCAAACACATCGAAAACGATCTCATCGATCTTTGGATTCTCCGATGCGGTGAGCATGTGGGTCAGCTGGCGCCGCCAGCGCGGAAGCAGTGAGGCGCTTGAGACCGCTGCGGCAATGCTTCTCGGGTTCCCAGGAACGATATATCGGTCAGACACCTTCTGCGCGATCTGGTTTACGACATAAAGAAGTGCGTAGCGAATGCGTGGCGCACCCATTGCACCCATCGACGCGCCGTACTCGTGCGGCACGGGCTCGCCAATGTCCGCAAACGGCGTGCCGACGCCCTGCACGTACAGCCGATAAACACCAGCGCTTGGCCGTTCCTCGCAGACCTCGAACAACCGCGCAATGTTGCTGTGAGAGCCGCTGGGCACGTCCTGATACTTGCTGTTACGCGTGCCGTCGAAGAAGATCGAAAAACTCAGCTTGAGGCGACAAGTCCTTCCGGGTTCGCACTGCCTGGATGCAGACGGCCTTCCGTGACGTGGTGCCGGGGCGGCTTCCGGGGTGTAGGCGTGATCACTCATGTTCGTCCTTGAGCAGTCCGGAATTCACTATGTCTCGGCGAAAATCCTTCGTCGGATACCCCGGCCCAGGATAATCAGGATGGCTTGGGGCCAGCATGCTGGGAATTATCAGCACCTCGTCACCTGCCAGGATGTGGAGGTGCGTTCTGCCGACCTTGTCGTACGGATGGATCGACACGACCTTTTCGTGCTTTACACAGTTCTTTCCATATGGCTCGCATCGCTCCCAGTTCACGACGGCAGTGAGGCCAGGCCGCCACTTGACCGGCAACGTGATGCCACTGGCAACGGTACTGCCCCCAGTGCCTGCCGACCCCACCCAGTTACCGTCGATGAACACATCGTTGACGTAGGTCAGACTCGGATCATGATCCATCGGTGTGACGCTACTGCCGAACAGGGTGTCGTCGTCGACTGCAGGTGCGCATGCCGCGAGCAGGACACCGAGCAGGACGACTACGGTGCGATCAAGCATTGGGTTCCTCCATGAGCGCAGCCCAGAACCTGGCGCCCCGCCGCCTTGCGATGACCGCAGGATGATCAGCTAACGTCGTCAGCTGGGCCGCACCGCGATGGAGGACGCGCGCGACGATGGTCATTGCGTCTTCCGGATCTTCGTAGTCGAATCTGCGCGCGAGTTGCAACGCATCGGCGGCGGCTCGATATCTTGATTCAGAACTGCCCCAGTCCGGGTGCAACTGTACGAACCCTTTCAAGTCCTGCAGCAGTTGGTCAGCCGCCGAGGCATCGAGCAAGCAGCGATACTGGTCCCGGCTTAGCCGGGCATCAGATGGGTTGGCAATCCGCGTCTGCACGGCTTCGGGCACGGAAATGGAGACGCACGCGCCCATTCCATCGCGATCAGCAATACACCAGGCGGCGAATGGGGCGAAGAACAGCGCCGCCTGCCGCGGCGACCAGATCATTGCCAGCGAACGCAGCACGCGTCCATCCGCAATACGGACATAGCAGCAGGAGGCTTCGTCAGGGAGCGCGACTGATGTCCAGTTCGCCAGGTGCGTCGCAAGCGCATCCATCTCATATCCACTGAGTAACCAGTTGATGCCGCGTCCGCATCCATCGATGCCGAGCTCTGTCGCGATCGCGGCCGGAAGCAACCAGGGGCCGAGGTGTCGTGCCTCCTTCGGCGCCTGCGGCAGGAGAGATCGGGCCTCGGTCCGTGCCGTTACGCGGTTGGCGAGCAGCGGCTGCATTGCAGCGTCGATCAATACAAATGTCGCCGCTTCCGGATGGGTGGCAACACGATGCTTCCAGAGATCGGGGAGGGGGTTCACAGGGGCACCACCGGTGTGCCGGCAATGGCCGCTTTCAGAATGCAATCGATGCAGACCGGCTGGAACTGCACGAGTTCGCGCTCAAGGCTCGTCGGCCCCACAAAACTCTTCTTCGCCGCATGCACCTTGATCGTGCCCGGGCAGGCAATGGTGATGTTGCCGCCTTCGATGGTCAGGCTGGCGCCGCCGGCGGTGGCGAGGTGGATGGTCCTGCCAGCGGCGAGGTCGACTTCGGCGTTCGCGCTGACGATCCGGAGCTGGTCGCGGCTGCGGAGGCGGACCTGGTCGTTCTGCGCCTGCAGGTCGAGCTCGCCTTCGCCGCTGACGAGGCTGAGGGTGTTGGCTTCGGTCTGTCCTTCGACCGCCGCGGCGAGCAGGCCGATGGCCTGGCCGGTGTGGATGCGCAGGTCGCCGGCAACGGCAAGATTGCTGGCCCCGCCGCTGGCCAGGGTGATGGTTTCGCCGGCGCTCCAGTGCAGTGATTGTCCGGCGATCAGTCCGATGCCGGCGGGAGCGGCAAGGCCCACGATCGCATCTCCGGTATGCGGTACGCGATTCGCGCCTGCGGCTGGGCTGCGCTCGGCGGCCGCGCTGGCGGCGTCATTCCAGGCGGCGCCGGGCACCGTGGTGCGCACGGACGCCCGCAATGCGGCCAGCGGGGCCTGGTCGGCAATGAGCGCGGACTGCTCCGCCTGCTGCACCCCATCATGCGCAGCAAGCTTCACCGTCTGGTGGATGGTGGCGGCGCGCGAGAAGGTCTCGCCCAGCCGCGCGAGCTGGTCGAGCAGTGCGGCCGGGGCGACGGCGGTGCCCGCGGGCGAGGCGTTGTCGACGCCATACGCGCTCAGCCACAGCCCGCGTTCGGCACGCACCGCGCCCCAGGCGTCGGTGCGCAGTTCGAAACCTTCACCACGGAAACTGCCGCGGTAGTTGTCGGCCTGGTGGACCAGGTGGCCGAGGTTGAGCTGGCTGCACGCGTGCGTGGTGGAGAGTTGCAGGCGCAGCTGCCCGTCGCTGTCATCGAACAGCAGCCGGTTGTGACCGCCGCCACCCCATTCCTTGGACTGGATGCCCCACAGCGCACCGGCATGGCGATGCGCGTCGTCGCCGCCGCCCATGCCGTGCCATGGCGGCGCATGGCCGCCGGCGAGGTTGGCCTGTGCACTGGGGCGGTGGTCGGACGCTTGCGCGTAGGCACTGCTGTCGGCGTCGGCGCGCTTGCCGCCGGGTGTCGCCGGCACGCCGGCCTCGCCTCGGCCGTTGTAGAGCGCGCCGACCACGACGGGCCGATCGATGTCGCCATCGATGAAGGCGACCAGCACTTCCTGGCCGATCCGGGGCAGGAACTGCGCACCGACGCCCGGGCCGGCGTAACGCTGGGCGACCCGCAGCCAGCACGAGGCGCGCGCCGCCCCGGCGTCGCGGTCGGCATCGTCCATGAAGTGGAAGCGCACGCGGATCCGGCCGAGCCGGTCGCAATGCACTTCCTGCCCGCCCGAGGGAGAACTGTTCCCTTCGCCATCGACGACGATCGCGGTCTGGTAGCCCGGCGCGGTGGGCCGTGGGTTGAGCCGCGTGCCGGTGCCGTCGGCCAGTACCGGACGCCAGGCAAGACCGCGTGGCACGGCGTCGAAGCGCGCGGCGTAGCCGACCGCCTCGGCCTGCCTGTGCAATGACGCCGGGAAACCGGCGTTCGCCCGGGTGTCGCCAAGCACCTCACGCACCTGCTCGCGCAGGTCGACCGGCAGATTGTTGATTCCCAGCTGCCGCACGCGGGTCAGCACCAGCTCCTGGGAGTCGGCACTGCCACCGGCGGACTGCGTGAGGCCAAACCACGTCCCGGCACGCAGGGTGCGCGCGGTGGCCTCGCCCACGTGGGTGTCGCGCTGCGCTTCGTCGGCCTGCGCCATCAGGCCCGCATAGCGCTGCGCCTCGTTGGCGTCGGCGAACGCGTAGGGGCCGACCGGGTCGTAGGCCTCCAGTGCGACGTCGTTTGCAACGCTGCGCATCGGCAGTTCGACACCGAGCGCGCGGGCACGCTTGTAGTCGTCGCTGAGGACCGTCAGCCGGTCGCTGCCGATCCGCTGCCGGCGCCCGATCGCGAGGATGCTGTCCTGTGCTTCGGTGGCATCGCTGCGATGGAAGCGGATGCCGCCCTGCGCGGCGGAAGACGCGTCCTCGGGCAGCAAAGTGCTGTCGGCAAACAGCGCCAGCACATGCCCGGCGGGCGCGTCGGCGTTCTCCTCGATGCGCCAGCCCAGGCCTTCCTCGGCCAGCAGCCGCGACACGAAGTCGAAGTCGGACTCACGGTAGTGCACGCAGTAGCTGCGTGGGCGGGCGTCGGCGAGGAAGCCGGCCACCTCGTCGGCGAGGGTCCAGCGTGCCAGTGGTGCATAACTGGCGAACACGCTTTCGACGATTTCCACCACGCTGCGGTCCTCGAACACGCGGCTGTGGCGGCCCTGTGTCAGCAGCCAAGTCCAGGGCACCAGCTGCAGCCGATACCGTGCAAGGCCACCGTCGGCGCCCAGCAGCACGGCTTCGCGTACCAGGCCGCTGCGCACGGCCTCGCCGCCGTCGGCAAGCCGCGTCAGCAGGCGCGCGGGGCGGCCGAGCCAGCCCTCCAGCGGCAGGCCGGCATCGGTGGACAGCACGTCCACCTGCCATTCGAACCCGTGCGACAGGCGCTCGTCGCCCTGCCAGCGTTCGACCAGCAACGGGGCATCGGAAGCGAGGTCGAGCCGGTACAGCCGCGTCGCATCGTCGATGCGGGCCAGTCGGGCCAGTGCGTTGCGTGCGGCGATGGCATCCATGCGTGCAGCTCCGGGTGGGCATCCTGCCCCCTGCCGCGCATCATGCCATCCGCGGCGACGAGATCAAGCCGGCGCGGTCACGCGGCGGCGATCGCCCGGCCGCCACGCAGGCGGCCGGGCATGAGGTGGCTCAGTCGGCGTTCCACCACATCAGGAATTCGTGCCACAGGCGCTTGAAGAACCCGGCCTGTTCCACCGCCTGCAACGCGACCAGCGGACGCTCGGCGATCACTTCGCCATCGAGGCTGACCTTGACCGTGCCGACCGCCGCACCCTGCTCCACCGGCGCTACCAGCGTGGCCGGGACATCCATCGTCGGCTTCAGCTGCTGGTACCGGCCGCGCGGCAGGCTGACCACCAGCGGCTCGGCCAGGCCCAGCTGCAGTTCATCCTCGCGGCCCTTCCAGATGCGCTGGGTGCTGATCGCGGCGCCGGCGTCGTAGAGCTTGTGGGTTTCGAAGAAGCGGAAGCCCCAGTTGAGCAGCGCGAGCGAATCGGTCGCGCGCTGCGCTTCGCTGCTGGAGCCCATCACCACCGCGATCAGGCGCTGGTCGCCGCGCTTGGCCGAGGACATCAGGCAGTAGCCGGCGGCGGAGTGGTGGCCGGTCTTGATGCCGTCGACGCTGTCGTCGCGCCACAGCAGCAGGTTGCGGTTGCGCTGGGTGATGCCGTTGACGGTCATCTCCTTGATGCTGTTGTGCGCGTATTCCTCGGGGTAGTCGCGGACCATCGCGCGCCCGAGCAGGGCCAGGTCGCGTGCGGTCGAATAGTGGTTCTCCTCGCTGAGGCCATGCGAGTTGACGAAGTGGCTGTTCTTCAGGCCGATGCGCTGCGCATAGGCGTTCATCAATGCGGCGAACGCGTCCTCGCTGCCGGCCACGTGCTCGGCCAGCGCGATCGCGGCATCGTTGCCGGACTGCACCGCCATGCCCTTTTCCATCTCCAACAGCGACGCGGTCTGGTTGACCGGGAAGCCGCTGTAGCTGCCGTCGGTGCGTGCCCCACCCTTGCGCCAGGCGTTCTCGCTCATCATCACCTGGTCGGTGGCGGCGACCTTGCCGGCAGCCATCTCGGCGGCCACCACGTAGCTGGTCATCACCTTGGTGATGCTGGCGGGCTCGACGCGCTGATCGGCGTTCTCACCCGCAAGGACCTGCCCGGTCTCGTAATCCATCAGCACCCACGCCGAGGCGGTGATCGCCGGCGGCGGCGGTGCGGGCATCGCCTCGCTGAGCGCGGCGGGCGCGGCAGGGGTCGGTGCCGGCGTCTGCGCGACTGCGAAGCCGAGCGCGGATGCGGCCAGCGCGGCAACGAGGACTGCGGCGGGGCGGATCGGAAGTTTCATGGACAACAGGCTCATGGACAGCGGGGACTCCTGGCAGGCGGCCATCCCGGCCGGCCTGGTCGAACGGGCGGAGCGAGAGTCTACTCGCGAACGATTTGCGGCTGGCCGAAGCCGAGGCCGGCGCAACGGGCGGTCAGTTCGGCGACCTGGTGCGAGGCGACCGGCCCCACGCGCAGGCGCCAGACCGGCTTGCCGGCAGCGACGCCATCGACCAGCTGGGCCTCGCTGACCCCGGCACCGCGCAGCATGGATAGCGCGCGCTCGGCATTGTCGCGCGCGCCGAACGCGGCCACCTGCAGGATCACCGCGGCTGCGCCGGTCGCCGCAGCGGGGGTCGCCTGGGCCTGGCTCGGCGCAGCAGCGGGCGGCGGCGACGTGGTGGCGGCTGCTGCGGCACGCGCCGGCGGGGTGGCCGGGCGTCCGGTGGCGACGCGGATCTGCCGCTCCTTCATCCAGGCATCGAACTCGTCGGCGCTCATCGCGCGGCCGTTCTGGTGCATGTCGAAACGCCACTCGCCGGCCGGCGCCGGGGTGACTTCGGCGCTGGCGGCAGGTGCCGGCCGTTCGCCGGCACGCGCGCTGGCCATCGGCAGCGCGGCCACCACGCGGTCGATTGCGCTCGTCGCCGGTGGCACGGCCGTTGAAGGCGTCGCCAGCTCCGGCGCCGCCGGCGGCAGCGCCTGCGCGTAGCGGCCGCCGTCGTGGCGGGCATTCTCGCCGGGGCTCAGCGCGACCACCTCGACCTCCGCGGTACCGGCGCGGTGCATGTCGAGCTTCACCGCCGCCGCCCAGCTGAGGTCGACCACCCGACCCTCGTGGAACGGTCCGCGGTCGTTGACGCGCACCACCACCGAACGACCGTTCTGCAGGTTGGTCACCCGGGCGAAGCTCGGCAGCGGCAACGACTTGTGTGCCGCGGTGAAGGCGTACATGTCGTACACCTCGAGGTTGGACGTGCGCCGGCCGTGGAACTTGTTGCCGTAGTACGAAGCCCGGCCGCGCTCGCTGAAACCGGTGGTGTCGTCGAGCACGTGGTACGACTTGCCCAGCACCTGGTACGGGCTGCGGTTGCCGTAGGCCGAGCGCGGCTCGTCGACCACGTCGGGCTCGGGGATGGCATCGACGTCGGGAACGTAATCGGGCGCGCTGTCGCGGATGTGCGGCGCGTACAGGCCGCCGGCCACGTAGTCACCGCGCTTGCCCGGATCCTCCTGCGCCGGCGCGTATGGCGAGCGCCGCGCGGTACCCGCAGCGGCGGGCGGCGGGCGCGACCCGGGGGCGGCGTCGGGCGCGGGGGCCTTGCGTGGCGCACCGCTGCAGGCGCCCAGCAGCAACACCGCACCGGCAGCCGCCAGCCACCTCATGGCCCGGCCGCTCCCGCGCGTATCGCCTGGGCCAGCTGGTGCACCGCCAGCGAGTACATCGGCGAGCGGTTGTAGCGGGTAATGACGTAGAAGTTGCGGTAGCCCAGCCAGTACTCCGGGCCGCTGTCGCCATCGAGGCTGATCAGCGTGGCGCCCTCCGCGACCG
Source organism: Luteimonas yindakuii (assembly GCF_004803715.2). Lineage (NCBI taxonomy): Bacteria > Pseudomonadati > Pseudomonadota > Gammaproteobacteria > Lysobacterales > Lysobacteraceae > Luteimonas > Luteimonas yindakuii. Next base: position 373,196 of record NZ_CP039383.2, on the reverse strand, counting down.
GCTCGCCGGCGCGCGGGGTGTAGCCGCGCGCGGCAAGCGTGGCGAGCGGATGCACCGGATCGACCGTCTCCGGACGGAAGTCCTCCGCATCCGCTGCACGGTCCGCGCGTGCCACCACCGGCGCGCCGCGCTCCCAGCCATGGATGACGAAATAGTTGGCGATCGACGCGAACACGTCGGGCAGGTGGGTCAGCAGGTCGCGGCGGCCATCGCCGTCGCCGTCCTTCGCCCACAGCCGGTAGCTCGACGGCATGAACTGGCCCATGCCCATCGCGCCGGCATAGCTGCCCTTGAGCGCGAGCAGGTCGAGCTGCGGCTCCGCCTTCTGCAGCGCGAACAACTGGGCGAGTTCGCCGGCAAAGAACGGCGCGCGGCGCGGGAAGTCGAAGGCCAGCGTGTAGAGGGCATCGAGCACGCGGTAGTTGCCGGTGACCCGGCCGTAGCTGGTTTCCACGCCGATGATCGCCACGATCATCTCCGCCGGCACGCCGGTTTCCGCCGCCACCCGGTCGAGCGCTGCACGGTTCTCGCGATAGAAGCGGATGCCGCCGTTGATGCGCTGGTCGTTGATGAAGATCGGCCGGTAGTCACGCCACGGACGGACCGCTTCGGCCGGTCGCGACATCGCATCGAGGATCGGCTGGCGCAGTTGCGCCTGTGCCAGCACCTCGCGGATGCGCTGCGGCTCGACGCCGTAGGTGCTGGCGGTGTAGTCGACGAAATTGGCGATGCGCTGCTCGCGCGGGATCGCCGGATCGGTCACCGACTCCGGCGCGACCGGGCGTTCCGGTGGCTGTGGAACCGGCGGCAGCAGTGCCGGTTCGGCCGCGACCGGTGCACTGGCAGGCGCCTGATCGACGTGAGGCGGGTTGGCCTGTGTCGCGCAGGCGACCAGGGCGAAGGGCAGCAGGCTCGCGGCGAAACCGCGGAAAACAGGGGCGCGTCGGGTCATCGACGCGAGGTTAGCACGCACGTTGCGAGGGTCGAACCGCGGATGCGCGCGATGTTCAGGCTGTCGCGGTGGAGCCCGCACGGGTCACGCGCGGCGTGCACCGCCATGCGCACGCACGGACATCACCACGCCCAGCCCCGCAAGCAGCGAGACCGCCGCCGTGCCACCGTACGACAGCAGCGGCATCGGCACGCCGACGACCGGCAGCAGGCCGGAGATCATGCCGCCGTTGACCAGCACGTAGACGAACAGCGACAGCCCCAGCGCACCGGCAACCAGGCGACCGAAGCCGTCGCGCGCCTGCGCCGCGATCCACAGGCAGCGCGCGACGACGAACAGATACAGCGACAGCGTGACCATCACCCCGAGCCAGCCGAATTCCTCGGCCAGCACCGCGAAGATGAAATCGGTGGTGTGTTCGGGCACGTAGTTGAGATGCGACTGGCTGCCCTGCCCCCAGCCCATCCCGCGCAGGCCGCCGGCGCCGATCGCGATCTTGGACTGGATGATGTTCCAGCCCGCGCCCAGCGGATCCTGCTCGGGATCGAGGAACATCAGCAGGCGGTCCTTCTGGTAGGGCATCAGCAGCCAGAACCACGCCACCGGCGCCGCCGCCGCCAGCGCGCCGAGCGCGGCCGCGAACCACCACCACGACATCCCGGCGAGGTACAGCACGAACAGGCCGCTGGCGGCGACCAGCACCGCTGTGCCGAGGTCCGGCTGCAGCATGATCAGCCCGGTCGGCAGGCCGACGATGGCCAGCCCTGCCAGCACCCCGGTAAAGCGCGGCGGCAGCGGCGCACGGTTGAGGTACCACGCGGTCATCATCGGCAGGCTGAGCTTCATCAGCTCGGAAGGCTGCAGGTAGAACACGCCGAGGTTGATCCAGTGCTGGCCATGGCGGCCGGTGCCCATGAACAACACGGCCACCAGCGGCAGCAGCGACAGCGCGTAGCCCAGCGGGGTGATCCCGCGCAGTGCCACCAGCGGCACCCGCGACAGCAGCCACAGCGCGCCCAGGCCGACGCCATAGCGCAGCGCCTGCGCGGTCAGCATCGCCTGGCTGTGGCCGCCGGCGCTGTAGAGCACGGCCAGGCCGATGCCCATCAGCGCGACCAGCGCCGCCAGCAGCGGCCAGTCGAGGGTGCGGGTGAAGCGCTGCAGGAGGTCGAGCAGCCAGCGCAGGATGATGTTCATGGCGCGGTGCCCTCCACGCCGGTGGGGCCGACGGCGATCGCGGGCGCGCCGATCGCGTCCGTTCCCTGCCGCAACACCCAGGCGTCGAAGATGCGCCGGGCAATCGGTGCCGCGGTGGCACCGCCGTAGCCGCCGTGTTCGACCACCACCGCCAGCGCGATGGTCGGGTGCTCGGCCGGCGCGTAGCCGACGAACAGCGCCTGGTGGCGCAGGTGGTAGGGCAGCGTGCGCGGATCGAGGTTGGCGGCGCCGCGGCGGCCGATCCGCTGCGCGGTGCCGGTCTTGCCGGCCATCCGGTAGCTCGCGCCCTGTGCCATGCGGGTGGCGGTGCCGCGGCCGTGGATGGTCGCCTCCATGCCTTCCTGCACCGCGCGGATGTGCGCCGCGTTGTCGCTGATGCGCGGCGCCGGTTCCCCGGCGACCGGGCTCCACGGCTGGTCGTAGGCGGTCTTGCGCTCGGCCACCAGACGCAGCGGGTGCAGTTCGCCGCCGTTGGCGATCGCCGCGGTCCCGCGTGCCAGCTGCAACGCGGTGGCGATCCAGTAGCCCTGGCCGATGCCGGCGATCACCGTTTCGCCGGCATACCACGGCTCGCGGCTGCGGCTGGCCTTGTAGGCCAGCGACGGTACCACGCCGGTGTTCTCGCCGACCAGGTCGATGCCGGTGGGCTGGCCGAAGCCGTAACGGTGCATGTAGTCGGCGAAGCGCTCGATGCCCATGTCGTAGGCGAGCTTGTAGTAGTAGTAGTTCACCGATCGCGAGATGGAATCGCGCAGCTCGGTCCAGCCGGCGCCGCGCGACGCATCGCGGTAGCCGCGGCGCTGCCCGGGGATGAAGAACTCGCCGGTCGAGAACACACCGTCGGTGGGCGTGCGCAGGCCGCTGTCGACGCCGGCCAGCGCGACGAAGGGCTTGATCGTCGAGCCCGGCGGACCGCCACCGAGCACGTTGCGGTTGAACAGCGGGCGCGCGGGATCATCCATCAGCTGGCGGTAATCGGTGTGCGAGATGCCGTTGACGAACAGGTTCGGATCGAAGCTCGGCAGGCTGACCATGCCCAGCACCTGCCCAGTCGACGGATCCACCGCGACCGCGGAGCCCTGCATGTCGCCGAAGGCATCCACCATCGCCTGCTGCAGGTCGAGATCGATGCTCAGCCGCAGGTCGGCACCGGCGGTGGCCGGCACCCGCCCCAGGGTGGCCAGCGCGCGCCCCTCGACATTGGTTTCCACCTGCTCGTAGCCGATCGCACCCCGCAGTGCCTCTTCGTACGAGCGTTCCAGGCCGGTGCGCCCGGTGTGCGGATAGAGCACCTGGTTGCCGCCGTAGCGGCCGACGTCGTCCTCGTCGGTACGGCCGACATAGCCGATGACATGGGCGAACAGCGCCCCGTACGGGTAACGCCGGTTGAGATAGGGCACCACCTCCACGCCGGGGAAGCGCCAGCGGTCGACGGCGAAGCGCGCGGCCTCGTCGTCGCTGACGCGCAGCTTCAACGTCAGCGCACGGAAGCCGCGGTTGACGCGCCGCTCGGCGCGGAAGCGTTCGACCTCGGCCGGGTCGAGCACGAAGATCTGCCCCAGGCCGTCGAGCAGGCGGTCGAGGTCACCGGCCTCCTCGGGCGTCACCTCGAGGCGGTAGGCCGGCACGTTGTCGGCAAGGATCCGGCCCTGGCGGTCGTAGATCAGCCCGCGGCCCGGCACCACCGGGCGCGGCTTGATCCGGTTGGCCTCGGACCGGCGCACGTAGTCGCCGTGGTCGATCACCTGCAGCTTGAAGTACCAACCCGCCAGGCCAGCCATCGCCAGCACCACGCCGACGAAGCCGATCAGCGCGCGGCGGCGGAACTGCTCGGCTTCCGCACCCGGGTTGCGCACACGACGCTGTTGACGCACCGCCATCATCTCAGCCGGCCTTCCGGCGGCTCAGGCGCAGCGAGTCCAGCAGCACGAACAGCGGCGGCCACAGCAGCATGCCGATCAGCGGCGCCAGCCAGTAGCTCCACGGCAGTTGCGGAATGCCCATTGCCAGGTGCACCGCTGCATTGACCACGCGGTCGTTGAGCAGCAGGCCGCCGATTGCCAGCGCCTGCTGCGGCACCGGGAAGAAGCGCAGCTGGTTGCGGAAGCGCTGCAGGATGAAGGCGAGGATCACCAGCCGCATCGCCTGCTCGCCGAGCAGGCTGCCGAAGGCGAGGTCGGCGAGCAGGCCGACGCCAAAGGCGAAGCCCAGCCCCTGTCGGCCTTCGCCCTCGATCACCCAGTACGCCACCACCAGCGCCAGCCAGTACGGACGCAGCGGCTGCAGCAATTCGGGCAACGGCAGCAGGCCCAGCAGCAGCGCCAGCAGCACGCTGACCGGCAACACCCAGCTGTTGCGCGCGCGCCTCATGGCGCGGCCTCCGCGGGTGCCGCCGGCGCCGCTGCGGCCGCGGCGGTGGCGGGGTCGACGTCGCCACCGCGCGCCACGCCGGCGCCAACCGCGGTCCAGCCCGCCGCCCGGCGGGCAACGGCCGGCAACGGGCCACGACCTTCGCGCAGCAGCAGCACGTCGCGGCCGCGGTCGATCTGGGCGGTTGGCATCACCTCGCCGACGAGGAACGCGCGGCTGTCATCGGGCGCCAGCGTGGCGATCCGGCCGACCGGGAACCCGGGCGGGAAGCGCCCGCCCAGGCCCGACGTCACCAGCACGTCGCCGGGCTCGACATCGCTCGACAGCGGCACGTTCGGCAGCCGCAGCAGGTCGGCGCGCCCCTGCCCGTAGACGATCAGGCGCACGCCGGTGCGCACCACTTCGACCGGGATCGCATGGTCCGGATCGGTCAGCAGCAGTACGGTGGACGTGGTGGGCGTGGTGCCGATGATCTGGCCGAGCACGCCGCCGGCGTCGATGACGCTCTGGCCGACATGCACGCCCTCGCGGCTGCCCGCGCGCAGGGTCAGGCGCTGGCGGGTGGGGTCGAGGTCGATGTCGAGGATCGGCGCCAGCTGCACGTCCATGCGGCCATCGTCGGTGGCGTCGAGCATCGCGCGCAGGCGCTGGTTCTCCGCCGCGTCGGCCTGCATCCGCGCCAGCCGCGCATTGGCGACCAGCAGTTCGTTGCGCAGGCGGTGGTTGTCCTCGGCCAGCAGGCCGCGGGTGACCGCATCCTCGCGCACGTTGCGCCCCAGGCGTGACGGCAGGCCCGCCAGCCACCACAGCGGCTGCATGGCGACATTGGCCTGCGCGCGTGCGCGCGACAGCCACTCGCCGTGGTGGTCGGCCACCAGCAGACCGACCGAGATGGCAAGGAAGGCTAGGAGGCGGAGCGTGCCGGCGACATCACCGGAGCGGGGCGCAGCAGGACTGTAGGACACCCCAGAATTATCCGAATGTTTCCGCAGAGAAGAACCAACACGATAACCATGCGGTCATCGAAGCGACTCCCGCACGGCACCAACTCCCCCTCTCCCGCCTGCGGGAGAGGGACGGGGTGAGGGAAACGCGCACGACTTCCGCCCTCACCCCAACCCCTCTCCCGTGGACGGGAGAGGGGCTCCGGAGTCGGAGGTAACGCACCGGAATATCCCGGAGCGGCCCCGACTCCTTTCCTCAGCGGAAGAGACGCTCAATCCGCAGTAAAGAACTCGTTGCCGTGCAGGTCCAGCAGTTCCAGTGCGCGCCCGCCACCGCGCGCCACGCAGGTCAGCGGGTCATCGGCCACCTGTACGTGCAGGCCGGTCTCCTCGCTGATCAGGCGGTCGAGGTCGCGCAGCAGCGCGCCGCCACCGGTGAGCACGATGCCGCGCTCGGCGACGTCGGCACTCAGCTCCGGCGGGGTCTGCTCCAGCGCCTGGCGCACCGCGGCGACGATGCCCATCAGCGGCTCGCGCAACGCTTCGAGCACCTCGTTGGAATTGATCTTGACCATCTTCGGCACGCCTTCGGCGAGGTGGCGGCCGGAGATCTCGGTCTCCTCCACCTTGTCCTGCGGATAGGCGCAGCCGAGCTCGATCTTGACCCGCTCCGCGGTGGCTTCGCCGATCAGCATGCCGTGGTTGCGGCGTACGTAATTGATGATCGACTCGTCGAAACGGTCGCCGCCGATGCGCGCCGACTGCGAATAGACGATGCCGTTGAGCGCGATCACGGCGACCTCGGTGGTGCCGCCACCGACGTCGACCACCATCGAGCCGCGGGCCTCGGTGACCGGCATGCCGGCGCCGATCGCGGCCGCCATCGGCTCCTCGATCAGCGACACGTCGCGTGCGCCGGCTTCCAGCGCGGAATCCTTGATCGCACGCTTCTCCACCTGGGTGGATCCGGCCGGCACGCAGATCAGCACGCGCGGGCTCGGCCGCAGCAGGCGCGACTTGTGCACCTTGCGGATGAAGTGCTTGAGCATTTCCTCGGTGTAGGTGAAGTCGGCGATGACGCCGTCCTTCATCGGCCGGTGGGTGGTGATGTTGCCCGGCGTGCGGCCCAGCATCTGCTTGGCCTCGCTGCCGACCGCGGCCACCACCTTCTGCCCGCCGGAACGGTCCTGGCGCACCGCGACCACCGACGGCTCGTTGAGCACGATGCCCTGGCCGCGCACGAAAATGAGGGTATTTGCGGTGCCCAGGTCGATGGACAGGTCGTTGGAAAACAGACCGCGGAACTTTTTGAACATCTGGGAAAAGGGTCCGGTGAGGATGGCGCGGTGGGGGAGGCCGCGCGTCAAGGGGGCGTCAAGCCTAGCAAAAAAGGGCCACCGGCAGTGGGCACCAGCGCCCGGAAAACCGCGCTGTGGCCGTGGTTTAGCCCCACCCGCCACCTCCCGGGGCCGCGCAACGCAGGGCCGGCGTCGCCGCTGCGGTGTACCCTATGCGGCTTTACGTCGCCCGAGCGCTTGCCGATGTCCGTCCTGATCTGCGGATCCCTGGCCTACGACACCATCATGGTGTTCCCGGACCAGTTCAAGAACCACATCCTGCCGGACAAGGTCCACATCCTGAACGTCTCGTTCCTGGTGCCGCGGATGCGTCGCGAGTTCGGCGGCTGCGCCGGCAACATCGCCTACAACCTCAAGCTGCTGGGCGGCGACCCGGTGCCGATGGCCACCGTCGGCCAGGATTTCGGCCCGTACCGCGAATGGTTCGAGGAAAACGACATCCGCCTCGACCAGGTCAAGGTGCTCGATGACCTGTTCACCCCGCAGGCCTTCATCACCACCGACCTCGACAACAACCAGATCACCGCCTTTCACCCCGGCGCGATGATGCGCAGCTACGAGAACCATGTGCGCGACGTACCCGGCGTGACCATCGGCATCGTCAGCCCCGATGGCTACGAGGGCATGATCCAGAACTCGAAGGAGTTCGCCGAGGCCGGCATTCCCTTCATCTTCGATCCCGGCCAGGCCATGCCGCTGTTCAACGGCGAGGAACTGCGCGCCTTCATCGAGCAGGCCGACTACGTCACCGTCAACGACTACGAGTCCAACCTGTTGCAGGAACGCACCGGCTGGAGTGAAGGCGACATCGTCAAGCGGGTCAAGGCCTACATCACCACCCGCGGCCCGAAGGGTTCGGAGATCCACACCGACGGCAAGAGCTACCACGTGCCGCCCGCGCACGAGCGCCGGGTGACCGATCCCACCGGCTGCGGCGATGCCTTCCGCGCCGGCCTGCTGTTCGGTATCCAGAAGGGCTACGACTGGGAGACCATCGGCCGCATCGGCAACCTGATGGGTGCGCTCAAGGTGGAACACCCCGGCACCCAGAACCAGCGCTTCGACTACGACGAGTTCGCCGAACAGTTCCGCCAGCAGTTCGGTTACTCGCTGGCCTGAGGCAGCGGCCAGGCCGCGTCGCCCGCCAGCGGCGCGGCCTCAGTTCCAGCCCGGCATGCGCGCAGGGTCGAGACCGCCGACTTCGAATTCGGCGGTGCGGGTGCCACCGGCCTTGACCGGGAACTCGATCGACAGCGTCTTCGCCTCGTCGAGCAGACGCCACAGCGCGCGCTCATCCTCGATGAACATCGCGATGGCCTCGTCGGTATCCGGACGGCTCGCTGCCATCCGCCGCGGCTCGCCACCGTCGATGGCGACGTTGACCCGGCAACCCCGGTAACAGTCGAAGTCACCGGCCTGCAGCACCAGATAGCTGCTGCGACCCCAATCCGGATGGTCGCGGAAGATCAGCTGCACCCGGCGCGCGCCGCTGCCGTCGGTATCGACGGTCTCTCGGGCATCGATCGCGGCCGAGCGCTGCTCGCCGCCTTTCACCGCGATGCCCTGGTAGCTCCACAGCGCCGCGGTGCGGGTGGCTTCGCGTGCGGCATTGGCCCGGGCGGACACGTCGTCAAAGCGCTCGCGCACCCGGGCCGCGGCTTCGGTATCGGGCCAGCGCATGAACAGCACGTCGCCCTGCGCCTTGGCCAGCGCCCAGTTCTCCTCGGCGACCGCCTTCTCGAAGCCCTGCTCGGCTTCCTGCGCCTGCTGTTCCGCGGCTGCGGCGCGCGCCTCGGCCTGGGCCGCCGCTGCGGCCTCGCGGTCGCTGCAGGCGGACAGCGCGAGTGCGCCAAGAAACACGGGGACGAGAAGGCGGAAGCGGGACATCGCAGGGATCCGGCGGCGGAGACGACGCAAGCTTAGCGGCTGTGAGAGGCGGCGGCCGTGCGTAGCGGCGCCGTCACCCCTGCCCCTCTCCCGCAGGCGGGAGAGGGGTTCAAGCGCGCGTCGTCCCGCCATCGGGAGAGGGGTTCAACGCGCCGGGGCGCCGGAAACGGGCTGCTTGCCCAGCCCGGTCGTGGCCTGCGCCGGATCGACCGGCGCCGGCTTCGGCTTGGCCTCGTCGAGGATCCGCTGCACCGAAGCGGCGGTGATCGGATGGCTGCCCGGCCGTGCGCGTTCGAACACCTGCGTGGCCAGTGCCAGCCCTTCGGGGGTCTGCACCAGCGCGGTGTAGATCGGCAGGATCAGCTTGCGTCGACCGACCGTCTGCAGGAACTGCGTCATCGGTTCGAACGCCAGCATGTAGCCACTGCGCACCGCCAGCGGGTACCAGCGCATCGCCAGTTCACCGTTGGGCGTGCCGGTGAAGCGGTAGGCGGTGTCGAGCTGCGCCATCTGCTCCTGGTTCAGCGTCTGCGGCAGGCCTTCGAGGAAGTGGATCCATTCCTGCGTGGTCCATTCCGAGGTCAGCTGTTGCGGCGGCAGTTGGGCGCTGCCCAGCCATGCCAGCCGTGCCGAGTCGACCAGGCCGAGTTTCGGCGACAGCACCTGCGGTGCGGACGCCGGAATGCCCGGCGCGTACAGCCACTCCTGGATCTCGGCCTCGGTCACGGTGTCCGGATGCGCGTTGAACAGGTGTTCGCGCGCGTACTCGAGAAACTGCTCCGTGGTGATCGACTGGAACGCGAAGTGGTCGAAGTAGCCGCGCAGGAAGGCGTCGAACACCTCGCGGCCGAAACGCTGCTCGAGGAACTGCAGGAACCACGCGCCCTTGTCGTAGGACACCGCGCTCAGCGCATCATCCGCATCGAGTTCGGTGCCGGGCTTTACCGCCAGCGCCTGCGTCGCCTCGGGCATGTCGCCGATGCCGGCCTTGAGCGCGTCACGGGCGATGACGTACTCCATGTCGCTGAATTCCTTGCCGTACAGCGATTCGACGATGCGGTTCTCGACGTAGCTGGTCATGCCCTCGTTGAGCCAGCCGTGCTTGGCACTGGCGAAGGTGACCAGGTTGCCGGACCAGCTGTGCGCGAGTTCGTGCGCGATCAGCGACACCAGCGAGCGGTCGCCGACGATCACCGTCGGGGTGATGAACGACAGCCGCGGGTTCTCCATGCCGCCGAACGGGAACGACGGCGGCAGCACCAGCAGGTCGTAGCGCTCCCAGCGGTACGGGCCGTACAGCGCCTCGGTGGTGGCGATCATCTTCTCGGTGTCGGCGAACTCCGCCACCGCGCGCTCCACCATTGACGGTTCCGCCCACACGCCGGCACGTGCGGAAATCGGCTGGAACACCAGGTCGCCCGCGGCGATCGCCATCAGGTACGACGGGATGCGCTGCGGCATGCGGAAGCTGTACTCACCATCGCGCTGCGCGGCCGGGTCGTTGTCGGCGCTCATCAGCACCATCACGTCGGGGCGGGTGCGGATCGTCGCCGAGTACGTGTAGCGCACCGCCGGCGTGTCCTGCAGCGGCACCCAGCTGCGCGCATGGATCTGCTGCGACTGGGTGAACATGAAGGGCAACTGCTTGCCCTCGGTCATTTCCGGTGTCAGCCACTGCAGCCCGGACGCACCCGGCGCGGTGCGGTAGGTCACGCGGATCTTCGCGTTGCGCTCCGGCGCCTGCACCACCAGCCGGCTGCCGAGCGAGGCATGGGCGTCGTCGAGCGCGAACTGCAGCGGCTGCCACTGGCTGTTGGCTTCGCCCTCCACGCGCTCGATGGTGATGTCGCGGGTGTCGAGCACGAGCTCGTTCGCCGCCTCGTCCTTCCACTCCAGGGTGTAGGTGGCGGTGCCGGCCAGCGTGCGGCTGTCGAAATCGAGGTCGAGATCCAGCGCGATGTCGTCGATGACCACGCGGGTGGGCTCGGCGAAGGAATGCTCGTCGCGGTCGGCAGCGGCCACCGGGGCCTCCTTGGCAGGGACGGGCGTGGACGTGTCAGGCGAGGGTTCGCGGCTGCAGCCGGCGAGCGCGAGCGCCGCCAGCGACAACGCGCAGGCGATGGAACGGAATGGGCGCATCGGGGATTTCCGTGCAGGGGGACCGGACGATTCTACCCGCCGGGTCCCGGCAAGCAGGAGCGGCCCTTGGCCGCGACCGCTTGCGACACGTCTTCAACCGCCGGTATTCCCGTGCGCAGTCCAGGGAAATCCGGACTGGTTCGGTCGCGCCCGAGGGCGCTGCTACGGACGGCCTCAGGCCTTGTAGCCGTCGTGCACCGCGACGATGCCCGCCGACAGGTTGCGGTAGCGCGTACGCGCGAAGCCCGCGCGGTCCATCATCGCCTTCAGCACATCCTGCGGCGGGTGCTTGCGGATCGATTCGGCCAGGTACTGGTAGCTGTCGGCATCGTTGGCGAACAGCCTGCCCAGCCGCGGCAGCACCTGGAACGAGTGGAAGTCGTAGATCGGGCGGAACCACTCGGGTTTCACCTCGGAAAACTCCAGCACCCGTGCCTGCCCGCCGACCTTGAGCACGCGATGCATCTCGCGCAGCGCGGCGTCCTTGTCGGTGACGTTGCGCAGGCCGAAGGCGATCGTCACCAGGTCAAAGCTGGCATCCGGGAACGGCAGCGCCTCCGCGTTGCACTGCACGTACTCGAAACCGCGCACCCGGCCGCGGTCGGTCATGCGGTCACGGCCCACGCGCAGCATCTCGCCGTTGATGTCGCCGAGCACGATGCCGCCGGCCTCGCCCACGCGGTCCTTCAGCAACGCGGCGATGTCCCCGGTGCCACCGGCGAGATCGAGCACGCGGTCGCCACGCTTCACCTGCGCGGTGGCGGTGAAGTAGCGCTTCCAGACCCGGTGGATGCCCAGGCTCATCAGGTCGTTCATCAGGTCGTAGTTGCGCGCGACCGAGGAGAACACCTGGCCGACCAGCTTTTGCTTCTCGCCGGTGGGGACGTCGCGGAAACCGAAATCGGTGGTGCCGGGCTTGTCGGATTCGTTCATGCCGCGATTATCGCACCGCCGGCGGCCATCGCCGTGCATGCGACACTGCGCGGCCGCATGCACCCGCCCCTGCCATGATCGCCACGCCCGACTACCGCGCCCTGCTCGACACCGCCATCGCCGAAGCCCGCCAGGGCCTGGCCGAGGGCGGCATCCCGATCGGCGCGGCACTCTATGCCCGCGATGGCCGCCTGCTCGGCTGCGGCCACAACCGCCGTGTGCAGGAAGACGACCCCTCCATCCATGGCGAGACCGACGCCTTCCGCAAGGCCGGCCGCCAGATGAGCTATCGCGACGCGATCATGGTCACCACGCTTGCGCCGTGCTGGTACTGCAGCGGGCTGGTGCGGCAGTTCGGCATCGGCACGGTGGTGGTTGGCGAATCGGTGAACTTCGGCGGTGGCATCGACTGGCTGCGCGAGGCCGGCGTCAACGTGGTGGATCTCGCCGACGAACGCTGCATCACCATGATGGGCGACTGGATCGCGGCCAACCCGGCGCTGTGGAACGAGGACATCGGCGAGGACTGAGCGTGCCGGGGTAGAGTCCACGCCGCGACGCCCTCACCCACGGCACGCATGACGATCACCCCACCCTGGGACACCGCCCATGCCGCCGCGCCACGCGGCTGCATGCACGTGCCCCCGATCGTCCTGCCCACGGACCGCTCCGGTCCGCTTTGCGGAAATCTCCCTGACCCACTTTCCACCGCTGCGCGAGCGGTGGCCGGGTGGTGCTGAAATTCCGCCGCGAGGGTACGGTGGTCGAAGTGACCGGCATGGACGCCGCCAGCGCGACGCTGGTCGAGCGCCACGGCGAGCACGACCGGCACGCCGTGCAACGTCTGATGGGCCCGCACTGAGGAGGCTTCGATGTCCGCATCCATTGTCCCCACCGACGGCCATGTACTGGCCGCGATCGATGGCTCGGCCGCCGCCGGCGCGGTGACGGTGCTTGGCGCGTGGGCCGCGCGGCGGCTCGGCACCGCGCTCGAGCTGTTGCACCTGGCCCGACGATGGCGGGCCCGCGCCGCTAGATGCCAGTGGCAGCATCGGCCTCGGTGCGCAGGACGCGCTGCTGCAGGAACTGGTTGAACTCGATGCGCGCCGCGCCGAGATCACCCTGGCGCGCGGCGAGCGTCTGCTGGCCGCGACCGCGGCCGGCATCGATGCCACCGGGCTGGAGGTCATCACCCGCCAGCGCCATGGCCGCCTGCGCGAGGTCCTGGTGGAGGTGGAAGCCGACACCCGGCTGTTCGTGATGGGCCTGCGCGGCACGCGCGGTGGCGCGTCCGGACACGACATCGGCGGCCAGGTGGAGCCGGTGCTGCGGGCGGTGCAGCGGCCCGTGCTGCTGGCCCAGCTCGACGCCCCGGCGCGGCCGATCCAGCGCGTACTGGTCGCCTTCGATGGCAGCGAAACCGCGCGGCGCGCGGTCGAACGCATCGCCGCCAGCCCGTTGCTGCGCGGGCTGGAATGCCACCTGCTGCTGGCGGGAGGCGATGCCGGCCAGGAACGCGCACTGGTGGAGGTTGCCGACGCCCTGCACGCCAGCGGCTTCGCGCCGGAGCTGCACCGCGCGTCGCTGCCCGCCGACGATGCGATCGTCGCCCACATATCCCGCCTCGATGCGGACCTGCTGGTGATGGGGGCCTATGGCCACTCGCGCCTGCGCGAATGGTTCCTGGGCAGCACCACCGGCCAGGTGTTGCGGCGCAGCCCGGTGCCACTGCTGATCCTGCGTTGAGACGTCGCGCGGCTCAGACCGGCCGCGCGCGCAGCAGCAGCGAAGCCGCCAGCACCATCGCGGCGGCCACGATCGCGCCCTGCGCCCCATGCAACAGCGCCACGCCAAGGCCGGCAAACAACGCCGCACCGCCGAGGAAGACCGTCGCGGAGGCGGGGGCCGGTGCCACATCGCGCCGGCGCGAGAGTTCGTAGCGGACCACTGCCGCCATCACCGGCGCAAGGCAGGCCGCGCACAGCAGCAGCCAGCCGAGTCGTCCGAGCCAGAACCCGGGAGCGAGGGGATCACTGGCGTCGATCGGCAGTCCCGCCCATTCGCCGATCCACGCCGCGGGCAACTCCGCCAGCTTGTGCCACAGGTACAGCGGCATGCCGAGTGCGCCCAGCACCGCCACCACGCGTGGCAGCGGGTGACGTTGCAGGAAGCGCCGCGCGGGCGACTCGGCAAGCAGCACCGCGCCAGCCTGCAGCCAGACCACCCCGACCAGTGCCAGCGTCGGCGGCAGCATGTTGTTGCCGGCCAGCTGCACGCCCACCATCGCCACCGGATAGCCGCTGGCCATGGCCGCCGCCAGCCACGCGACGGCCAGCGCGATCAGCGCCGCGCCATGGCGCGCGCCCGCCAGCCGGCCATTCCGCCAGGCGATGCCCAGCTGCTGCGGCAGCAGCCAGACCGCAAGCAGGTTGATCCAGCCGATCCCGCCGGGATTCGCATCGACGCGCGCGCCCAGCTGCAACAGCTCAGCCGGTTGCCTGATGCCTGCGCGCAGCAGGTCGGCGATCACCGCGATCAGCAGCAATGCGGCGACCGCCTTCAGGCCGAAACGGCGATCCGCGCGCACGCACAGCGGCAGCAGCGCCTGCACCGCCAGCAGCATCACCAGGAACCACAGGTGGATGGTCAGCGAGGTATTGAAGGCCTGCAGCAGATGGCCATCGAGCAACCGCGCCAGCAACGCGATGGCGGCCAGCACCAGCAGATAGCTCAGCGTAGGACGTGCCAGCCCGAGCGCACGGCGCGCCCACCATTGCCGTTGCGAATGCCCTTCGCCAAGCCGTCGCACCACCCCGGGCGTACTGACCGCCGCCGACACGAACACGAACAGCGGCACCACCTGCACCAGCCATGTCAGCGCTGCCGCAGGACCCCATGCACGCAGCAGATGCCCCGTCCCGACCAGCCGCCCGTCCTCCAGCACCGGCAGCGTGGCCACCCAGTGGCCGAGTACGACCACCAGCAGGGCGCAGGCACGCAGCGCGTCGGGATACAGATCGCGGGTGGGGCGCGAATGCGGAGGCACGTTTCCGGAAACGTGCCGCGCGCCGCTTCGGTCGGCGGGAGACGTGGAGCCGTCGGCACTGGTCGGGTTTGTCTGCGCAGGTTCCGTCATGTGCGGAGCATAGCTACGACACCTGCGGGGTCACGAGGATCGCTGCTGGTCCTGCGCGGCGTCGCCCTGCACCAACTCTGCGACGAGCTCGCGCATAACGCGGGGTTGGGTGACCGGCAGGCCGAAGGACCCATCCACCCTCCACCGATGGTGCTCGCCGAACGCCGGGGCCATCGGGGTGCGGCGTCAGCCTGCGATCCGGATGCTCACCGTAAGCGGCACGGATGAATTCAGAGGCCGCGCTGCAACGCGGCTTCCACAAGTGGTCGTGCCCACTCCGGCGTGGCCGCAAGGTCCTCGAGGTGATCCGGGCGCGGCCGGACAGTGCGGCCAGCGGCCATCTCGAGGACCAGTGTGGGATCGGGAATGACCGCGCCGGGCGCGACATCGGTGCTGTTGTCGTAGACCCGTAATCGCGCCAGTCGCGGCATCAGGGCGACCAGGTTCTCGCGGGCGCGGGTCCAGCGCGCTCGGATCATCGCTTCGGGGATGTCGTGCCCGCCTGCGGCCACGCGGGCCTGCACCCGGGCGATGTGCTGTTCCGGGGAGGACAGGCCGCAGTACCACATCAGGACATCGTGGCTGCGCGCAGCCTGCGCGATGCGCAGGGAGACGGTGGTGCCGCCGAGGGTCGTTTCGAAGGCGTGGTCGTGACCGGCGGCGAGCGCGGCATCAAGCCGGCGCATGCCTTCCTGCCAGGCAGCGGCGTTGGCGTCGGCCATGGCGCAGCCGGTGCGCTGGGCCAGCTCGCGGGCGAACTCGTCCGGGTTGAACCAGGTGAGCCCGGCGCGCTGCAGCAGGTGGCCGCCGATCGAACTCTTGCCGGCGCCGTTGACGCCGGCCAGTACGTAGAGGACCGGACGCGGCATCGTCAGTCGCGAAGGTTGCCGTCGGCGCGTGGCCGGCCCTGGTCCGCGTTCAACCCGGGCGGCCCGCGCGCACCTTGCCATCCAGCGTGGCCGGGGCGTCCATCACCGCGCGCAGGCGCGCGCCGGCATCGGCGGCCTGCAATGCCGCGAGGCGTTCGTCGAAACGTGTCCGCAGTTCCTCCAGCGCACTGCGTTCCGGAGCGCCGGCGGCCGCGAGCGCGCGGAGGATGGCGTCGTACTCGTCGGCGGACAGGATCACCGCCTCGGGCAGGTTGTGGTTGGTCACCGCCAGCCGGCCTTCGCGGGCGACGGCGCGCATGACGCCGCGCCAGCCGAGCTTCTTGACGTCGGATGCGGGTGCGCGCGGAAGGTCGTCGAGGCTGTCGAGCTTCAGGGGCAGGGACATGGGAGCACCTCCGGGAAGAGGTCCATTATATCCATATTTCCCATTTTGGAACTGCAACGGTGATGCGGGAGCTGCCCGCACGTGGGCCTTTGGCGCAGGCAGGGCCCGTTATCCAGTCCCGTCGCGCTACCTGGATTCGCGCCATCCATGGCGCTCACCCCTTCGGGGCGGCTTCGCCGTCCAGATCGGCAATCCTGCCGATCTGTCTCCCGCAGCGCGGAGAAGGGTCGAACCGGGTCTTCAGGGCGCGCCAGCTTGTTGCCGGCGCCGAACGCGAGCGTCAGAGGATGTAGCGGCTCAGGTCCTGGTCCTTCACCAGCTCGCCGAGGTGCGCATCGACGTAGGCGCGGTCGATGGTGATCGTGCCGCCCTTGTCGGGTGCCTCGAAGCTGAGGCTGTCGAGCAGGCGCTCGAGCACGGTGTGCAGGCGGCGGGCACCGATGTTCTCCTGCGTCTCGTTGACCTGCGCGGCGATCTCGGCGAGGCGGTCGACGGCATCATCGGCGAACGTGAGCTCGACGCCCTCGGTGCGCAGCAGTTCGACGTACTGCGTGGTCAGCGCGGCCTTCGGCTCGGTGAGGATGCGCACGAAGTCTTCCTTGGTCAGCGCGCTCAGCTCGACGCGGATCGGGAAGCGGCCCTGCAGCTCCGGCACCAGGTCGCTGGGCTTGGACATGTGGAACGCGCCCGATGCGATGAACAGGATGTGGTCGGTCTTGACCGAACCGTACTTGGTGCTGACGGTCGAGCCTTCCACCAGCGGCAGCAGGTCGCGCTGCACGCCTTCGCGGCTGACGTCGCCGCCGGCCACACCGCCCTCGCTGCGGCGCGCGACCTTGTCGATCTCGTCGATGAAAACGATGCCGTGCTGTTCGCAGGCCTCGATCGCGACCTCGCGCACGTCGTCCTCGTTGACCAGCTTGCCGGCCTCTTCCTCGACCAGAAGCGGGCGCGCGGCCTTGATCGCCAGTTTGCGCTTGTGCGTCCTGCCGCCGCCAAGGTTGGCGAACATCTGCCGCAGCTGCTGGCCCATTTCCTCCATGCCCGGCGGGGTCATGATGTCCATGCCGGCGGCGGAGGCGGCGAGGTCGAGCTCGATCTCGCGCTCGTCGAGTTCGCCGGCACGCAGCTGGCGGCGCAGCTTCTGCCGGGTCTCCGATTCCCTGGCCGACGGCTCGGCGCCGATGTCGACCGTCGTGCTCGGCTGCGCGCCGAAGCCGAACGCCTGCGCGGGTGCCTCGCGACGCGGCAGCAGCGCATCGAGGATGCGGTCCTCGGCACGCTCCTCGGCCTGGGTGCGCACGCGCTGCTTGGCCTGTTCGCGATACAGCTTGACCGCGGTGTCGGCGAGGTCGCGGATGATCTGTTCGACATCCTTGCCGACGTAGCCGACCTCGGTGAAGCGCGTGGCCTCGACCTTCACGAACGGCGCGTTGGCCAGTGTCGCCAGCCGCCGCGCGATCTCGGTCTTGCCGACGCCGGTGGGACCGATCATCAGGATGTTCTTCGGCATGACCTCGTTGCGCAGCTCGTCCGGCAGCTGCGCGCGGCGCCAGCGGTTGCGCAGCGCGATGGCGACCGCGCGCTTGGCAGCGTTCTGGCCGACGATGTGGCGGTCGAGTTCCTGCACGATCTCGCGCGGGGTCATGGTTGATGAGCCGTTATTGGTCATTGAATGAAGGCCGTGATTCGTGATTCGTGATTCGAGAGAGCGCTGCCTGCCGCAATTCGTGAGAGATGGCCCGCTGTTACGGATCACCCATCACGAATCACCAATCAAAGCTCTTCGACGACGATGTTGCGGTTGGTGTAGATGCAGATGTCGCCGGCGATGTTGAGTGCCTCGACGGCGACGCTGCGTGCGTCGAGGTCGGTATGCGCAAGCAATGCGCGCGCGGCGGACAGTGCGTAGGAGCCGCCGGAACCGATGGCGATGATGCCGTCGTCGGGTTCGATGATGTCGCCGTTGCCGCTGATGATCAGCGAGCTCTCGCTGTCGGCAACTGCGAGCAGTGCTTCGAGCTTTCCGTAGCGGCGGTCGGTGCGCCAGTCCTTGACCAGCTCCACCGCGGCACGCACGAGCTGGCCGCCATGCTGCTGCAACTTGATCTCGAACAGCTCGAACAGCGTGAACGCATCGGCGGCGGCACCGGCGAAGCCGGCAAGCACCTTGCCATCGCCTAGCCGGCGCACCTTGCGCGCATTGCCCTTCATCACGGTGTTGCCAAGCGTGACCTGGCCATCGCCGGCGACGACCACCTTGCCGCCCCTGCGGATCGACACGATGGTGGTGGCGTGGAAGACGTTGGGATTCTGGCTGGGGTCCATGCGGCGCTCCGGGGTCGAATCCCCTGAGTGGGGCCGCTGGCGCGCGCTTCAAGCGCGGAAGGGCGCACGCAGACCGCCGCAGGTTCAGCTGCCGTGTTCGCCCAGCAGCGTGCGTGCACGTTGTTGCAGCGCCGCCCACGAAGCATCGAGCTGGTCCGGCTTCGGGGTGACGCGCGCGATCAGCGCAAGCGCCGCCTCCAGCTGCTCCACCCGCCACGCGAGTTCGGCGTAGTCATGTGCAAGCACCAGCTCCACGCGGCGATCCTGGCAGATGCCGATGCACGGGGCCGGCGCATCCACCTTGCCGCAGCCGATGCAGCGCCAGCCTTCTATCGTCTCGACCATGTCACGCATGGTGCGCGAGCCCGCATGCCCGCGCCATGATGAGGATCAAGAACCGACACACCGCGCGCCGTGCACGACCCGCTCAGTCGCGGCGCCGCTTGGCCCGCGGGTGCGCGGCGTCGTAGACCTTCGAGAGGTGGCCGAAATCGAGATGGGTGTAGATCTGGGTGGTGGCGATGTCGGCGTGGCCGAGCAGCTCCTGCACGCCGCGCAGGTCGCCGGAGGATTCCAGCACGTGGCTGGCGAACGAATGCCGCAGCAGGTGCGGGTGCACGCGCTTGAACAGGCCCTGGCGCTGGGCGAGTTGGCGCATGCGCAACTGCACCGCGCGCGGGGTGATCGGCCGGCCGCCACGACCGGGAAACACCGGCGCATCGGCGCTCGCACCGCCCTCGCCCGCCCAGTCGACGAGCGCGCGCACCGCGTACGAGCCAACCGGCACCAGGCGCTGGCGGCTGCCCTTGCCGAGCACGCTCACCAGCCCATCGTCGAGGTCGAGGTCACGCCAGCGCAGCGCGCACAGTTCCGACACACGCAGGCCGGACGAATAGAACAGCTCCAGCATCGCGCGGTCGCGCCGACCCAGCGGCGCCGCGGTATCGACCTCCACCAGCGCCTTCGCCTCGTCCGGGTCGAGCACTTCGGGCAGGCGCCGCGCCGCCTTGGGCGCACGCACGCCGGTGCAGGGGTCGGCCTCGATCCGCCCATGCCGCAGCAGCCAGCGGAAGAAACTCCGGCACGCCGACAGCCGCCGCTGCAGGCTTTTTGGCGACAGCCCACGGCGGTGTTCGGCGGCGACGAATGCACGCACGCCGGCATTGGCCACGTCCGCCGGCCCCATGCCCTGCGTGTGCGCCCAGCCCGCGAGCGCCTGCAGGTCGCGTCGGTAGGCGTCGAGGGTGTGCGCGGACACGTGCTTCTCGACGCGCAGGTGTTCGAGGAACGCGGTCACGTCGGCCGGCAGTGGCACGGGGGTGGCGGCGTCCTCACGCATCCGCGTGGGCCTCAGGGGGCGAAGCGCTGCATGGCGGCGGCGAAGGCTTCGCCCATCATGCGCAGGAACAGCGTGCCCATGCCGGGGTAGAAGCGGTTGGCGTCGCGGCTGCCGACGGCGATCAGGCCGATGGCATCCAGCGGCAACAGCGCGGTGGACTGCACGTCCTCGACCCGCGCGCCGTACAGCAGCGACTGCTTGTCCGGGTGCAGGCGTCCGCACAGCGGTTCGCCCTCGCGCAGTGCGTCGACGAACGGCCGCAGCAGTGCGTCCTCGCGCGGCACCACCTGCACCCAGTCGGTGTCCTCGAGTCCCGCCACAGGTGCGAACAGGACCACGCGCACCAGGTCGCCGTTGAAGTCCTCGGCCAATGACGCCGCCAGCGCGCGTACCGTACCGGCGGGCGTCGTCTGCCGCATCAGCGCCAGGGTGAGCTGGTGCGTGCGCACCGCCAGGCGTTCGTTCTCCTGCGAGATCGCGAACAGGTCGTGCAGGCGCCGCGAGAGCTCGCGGTTCTTGTCGCGCAGCACTTCCAGCTGGTATCCCGCCAGCGAAGCGGCGGGGCCGTCCTCGCGCGGCACCACCAGGGTCATCGCGAGGTCCGGGAACTGCTGCAGGAACTTCGGATGGCGGCGCAGCCAGGCGGCCACCTCGTGCGCGCTGATCTTCTCGACGGTCTCGCTCATGCGATCCACTCCCCTTCGAATACGAATGCGGCCGGTCCGGCCATGGTCAGTTCGGCGTCGTCGCGCGGCCAGTCGATCCGCAGCGTGCCGCCCGGCAGGTCGACCTCGACCGCGCGCTCGATGCGGCCGCGCCGCATCAGCACCGCCGCCGCGGCGCTGGCGCCACTGCCGCAGGCGCGGGTCTCGCCGGCACCGCGCTCGTACACCCGCACGCGCACGTGGGTGCGATCGAGCACCTGGGCGAAGCCGACGTTCGCCGAATCCGGGAAGGCCGGCCGCCGCTGCAATGCGGGCCCGAGCGTGCGCACCGGCGCGGTGTCGACGTCCTCCACCTCGATCACCGCGTGCGGGTTGCCCATCGACACCGCACCGAATTCGACCCCTGCGCCATCGACGTCGAGCACGTAGCGGTCCTGCGGCGCATCGAAGCCGGCCAGCGGCACCGATGCGGGCATGAACGCGGGCACTCCGAGCGCGACGCGGAAACGGCCGCCGCCGAGGTCGTCGACGGCATGGGTGCCGGCGGGGCTGTCGAGCCGGAACGCCACGGCATCGGCCGCGCCGTCGCGGCGCAGCCACGCGGCCACGCAACGCGCACCGTTGCCGCACTGCTGCGAGGGCGAGCCATCGCTGTTCCAGATGCCGTATGCGGCCACCGAGCCCGCCTGGCGCGGCGGCTCGATCGTCAGGATCTGGTCGCAGCCGACGCCGGTGTGGCGGTCGGCCAGTGCACGGCACAGCGCCGCGGCCGGCGGCGGACGGCCGCCGCGCAGGTCCAGTACCACGAAATCGTTGCCGGCCCCGTGCATCTTGCTGAAACGCAGGCCGGTCATTGCAGCGACCCGGTCACGCGGCGCCGTCGCCGTCCCCGGTCGGCGGCGTCGTATCGCCTTCGGCCGCGCCGGTCGGCACCGGCACGATGCCGCTGCCGTCCACCGGCGGCGTGTCGCCATCGCCGTCGACGGGCGGCAGGTCATCGGCGTCGTCGGCAGGCGGCTCGGCCGGCGTGGCGGCGTCGTCGACCACGGCCGGCTCCGGCGGTGGCAGGAACAGATCGCCCTTGTTGCCACAGGCGGACAGCGCCAGACACAGCGCCACGAGGCAGGCCGCGGAGAGCGGCAGGAGGCTTCGATTCATGGCCGCAGTGTAGCCGCACGCGGCACGGCGAGGAACGCGCCCGGCCGTGTGCCGCGGTGTGTCGCGCCGCGCATGCTCAGGCCCGTGGAGGTGATGCCGGCGGCTCGGGCCGGCACCACAGCCAGGCCCCCACGCAGGCCATGCAGGCGATCGGCAGCGCGGTCATCCACCAGCGGTGCGCGGCGAACAGCGGCATCACCACCAGCAGCACCAGCGCGCAGGCCGCCATCACCGCGGTTGCCATCCATTTGCCGCGGCGGGCGACGGCCCCGTGCCGTTCCCAGTCGACGATGGCCGGACCGAAGTGCGGATGCGCGAGCAGCCGGCGACGCAGGCGATCGGAGCCGCGCGCCGCGGCCCAGGCCGCGATCAGGATGAACACCGTGGTCGGCAACCCGGGCACGAACACGCCGACCAGGCCGAGCCCGAGGCTGACGTAGGCCAGCAGCCACCAGGCCCAGCGGAAACGGGTGCGCGCTTGCATGGGCGAATGATAGGCGCCACGCGTGTGCGCCTCGCTCATGCCGCCCGATCAGTGCTCGACGTCGAGCTGCGCCAGCAGGAAGGCGTACATCTCCGACAGTTCGCGGTAGCGGCGGAAGCGGCCGGACTTGCCGCCGTGGCCGGCATCCATGTTGGTGCGGAACACGATCGGCGCGTCGCCGGTGTCGAGGTCGCGCAGCTTCGCCACGTACTTCGCCGGCTCCCAGTACTGCACCTGCGAATCCCACAGGCCGGTGCCGACGAACATCGCCGGATACGCCTGGGCACTGAGGTTGTCGTAGGGCGAGTACGACAGCATGTAGTCGTAGGCGTCCTGCTGCTCCGGGTTGCCCCACTCGTCGTATTCGTTGGTGGTCAGCGGGATCGTGGGGTCGAGCATCGTCGTGACCACGTCGACGAACGGCACCTGCGACAGGATCACCCGGTAGTCCTGCGGCGCCATGTTGGCGACCGCGCCCATCAGCAGGCCACCGGCACTGCCGCCGTAGCCGGCGACGCGGTCCTTTGCCGCGTAGCCGCGCGCGACCAGGTCGCGGGTGACGTCGATGAAGTCGGTGAAGGTGTTGATCTTGTTGAACAGCTTGCCGTCGTCGTACCAGCGACGGCCCATCTCCTGGCCACCGCGGATGTGGGCGATGGCATAGACCATGCCGCGATCGAGCAGGCTCACCACCGGCAGGTTGAAGCCCGGGTCCATCGACGAGCCGTAGCTGCCGTAGGCGTACTGCAGCAGCGCGGCCTGGCCGTTCTTCTCGAAGCCCTTGCGGTAGACCAGCGACACCGGAACCCTGGTGCCGTCGCGGGCCTCGCTCCAGATGCGCTCGGTCACGTATTTCGACGCGTCGTAGCCGATCACCGGCTGCTGCTTGAGCGTGCGGCGCTCGCCGGTGGCGACATTGACCTCGTAGGTCGTCGCCGGCGTGGTCAGCGAGGTGTAGCTGTAGCGCAGCCACTGCGTGTCCGGCTCGGCATTGACGCTCAGGCCCATCGAATATGCCGGCTCGTCGGCGGCAACGTGCTGCTCGCTGCCATCGGCCTTGAGCACGCGCACGCGTTCGAGCGCGTCGGAACGCTCGTCGATCGCGGCGAAGCCATCGAACAGTTCGAAACCTTCGATGAAGACGTCATCGCGATGCCCGACCCAGTCCGTCCACTGCGCACGCGTCGTCGCGCCAGTGGGCGCGGTCACCAGCTTGAAGTTGGCGGCGCCATCGGCGTTGGTGCGGATCACCCAGCGCCCGCCATGGTGGTCGGCGTCGTATTCGAGATCGCGTTCGCGCGGAGCGAGCACGGTGAACGTCTGCGGATTGTCGGCCGGTGCATAGCGCAGCTCGTCGGACACCGTGCTGCCGACGCCGATGACGATGTAGCGGTCGTCGCGGGTACGGTCGATGCCCATGTAGAAGCTGTCGTCCTCCTCTTCGTAGACCAGCACGTCATCGGCCACCGGGGTGCCCAGCACGTGCTTCTTCACCCGCACGGTCAGCAGCGTCTCGGGGTCGTTCTCGACGTAGAACAGCGTGCGGTTGTCATCGGCCCAGACGAGGTTCGCCGACACGCCGGTGATGGTGTCGAGGTAGTCCTCGCCGGTGTCGAGGTTGCGGAAGCGCACCGTGTACTGGCGGCGGCCGTTGGTGTCCTCGGCATAGGCGAGCAGGCGGTTGTCCTGGCTGACCGCGTAGTCGCCGACGTTGTAGTAGTCCTTGCCCTCGGCCAGCGTGTTGACGTCGAGCAGGACCTGCTCGCCGTCGAAGCGGCCGGAATCGTTGGCGGCCAGCAGGCCGGCGGCGTCGACGCCGTCGCCATCGCGGCGGCGCGCGTAGACCGGATAGTCCTTCCCGGCCTCGAAGCGCGAGTAGTACCACCAGCCGCGCTCGCGGTACGGCACCGAGCTGTCGTCCTGGCGGATGCGGCCGACGATCTCCTCGTACAGCGCGCCCTGCAGGTCCTGCAACGGTGCCATCACCGCGTCGGCATAGGCGTTCTCGGCCTGCAGGTAGTCGATGACCGGCCTCGCCTCGCGCTTATCGTCACGCAGCCAGTAGTAGTCGTCCGCACGCACCGCACCGTGCGGCGCGCGCACCTGGTGCGGTTGGCGTGCGGCGTCAGGCGGCGTGGGCAGATCGGCGGCGTGCAGGGATGCGGTCATGAGCAGTGCGGTGGCCAGCAGGGAGAGATGCTTCATGGATGGGGGTCCGACGGCGGAATGCAACGCGGCCGCCCCGGAGGACGGCCGCGCAGGGAGTGGCAGCGCTTACTTCAGGTGCTGCCAGAGGAAGGTGTAGTACAGCGCATCCATGTGCGCGGCCTGGCGGTTGTTGGCGGCACCGCCGTGGCCACCCTCGATGTTCTCGTAGTAGCGCACGTCCTTGCCGGCCTCGCTCATCAGCGCGTGCATCTTGCGCGCATGCCCGGGGTGGACGCGGTCGTCGCGGGTGGAGGTGAGGATCAGCGTCGGCGGGTAATCCTTCGCCGCATCGAACAGGTGGTACGGCGAGAAGGTGCGGATGAATTCCCACTCCGCCGCCACGTCGGGGTTGCCGTATTCGGCCATCCACGACGCGCCCGCCAGCAGCTTGTGGTAGCGCTGCATGTCCAGCAGCGGCACCTGGATCACCACCGCGCCGAACAGCTCCGGGTACTGCGTGAGCATGTTGCCGGTGAGGAGCCCGCCGTTGCTGCCGCCGCGGATGCCGAGGTGCCCGGGCGAGGTGACCTTGCGGTCGATCATGTCCTGGGCGACGGCGGCGAAATCCTCGTAGGCCTTGTGGCGGTTCTGCTTGAGCGCGGCCTGGTGCCAGCGCGGGCCGTACTCGCCACCGCCGCGGATGTTGGCCACGGCGTACGCACCACCCTGCTCCAGCCAGCCCTTGCCGACGCCGCCGGAATAGCCGGGGGTCAGCGAGATCTCGAAGCCGCCGTAGCCGTACAGCAGCGTCGGGTTGCTGCCGTCGAGCGCCATGTCCTTCGGCCGCACCAGGAAGTACGGCACGCGGGTGCCGTCCTTCGAGGTCGCGAAGTGCTGCTCGATCTCATGCGTCGACGCGTCGAAGAACGTCGGCATGGTCTTGAGCGTTTCCGGCGCCCTGCCGGGCTCGACCAGCGACAGCGTGCTCGGGGTGAGGTAGTCGGTGACGGTCATCCACAGCGCGTCGGATTCATCGCTGTCGACGGCCGATACGGCCACGGTGCCGAATTCCGGCGCGCCCGCGAACTCGCCGCGGGTCCAGCCGTCGGGGCCGGCGGTCAGCACGCTGAGCCGGTTCTTGACGTCGTCGAGCACGTTGAGCACGACGTGATTGCGGGTGAAGGTCGCGCCGGCGAGCGAGGTCGTGTCGGTGGGCTCGAACAGCACCTGGAATTCGCGCTTGCCGGCCATGTAGTCGTCGAACTTCGCCGCCAGCAGCGAACCCGCCGGATAGCTGCGGCCGCCCGCTTCCAGCGGCTCGCGCAGTTCCAGCGTCAGCCACTCGCGATGGACGCGCTTGTTGGTGGAGTTCGGCGCGTCGATCTTCGTCAGCGTGCCGTCGGCATTCCGCAGGTACAGCTCGTCGTTGTAGAAGGCGATCGTGCGGCTGACGAAGTCACGCTCGAAGCCCGGCGTGTGGTCGCGCATCGCGGCGATGTACATGTCGTCGGCGCGGCCTTCATAGACCACGGTGGCCTGCTCCACCGGCGTGCCGCGCGTCCACTGCTTGACGATGCGCGGATAGCCCGAACTGGTCATCGAGCCGTCGCCGAAATCGGTGTAGATGTAGACGTTGTCGCGATCGATCCAGCTCAGGCCGCCCTTGGCCTCCGGGCGGAAGAAGCCCCCGTCGACCCACTGCTTCGTCGACAGGTCGAATTCGCGGCTGACGTCGGCATCGGCACCGCCGCGCGACAACGCAACCAGGCAGCGGCTGTACGGTTCGGTGGAGAGCCGGGGACGCAGGCAGTCGGCGCCGTGCCAGACCCAGTTCTCGCCCTCGGCCCTGTTGAGCGCATCGAGGTCGAGCAGCACTTCCCACTGTGGCCGCGGCTTGCGGTATTCGTCGAGCGTGGTGCGGCGCCAGATGCCGCGCTCGTGGTTCCGATCACGCCAGAAGTTGTAGTAGTACTCGCCCTGCTTGTAGACGGCCGGGATGCGGTCGTCGGAGTCGTAGATCGCCAGCAGGTCGGCCTCCAGGCGCTTGAACTCCGGCGTGGCGGCCAGTTCGGCCTCGGCCTTCGCGTTCTGCTCGCGGACCCAGGCCAGCGCGCGGTCGCCTTCGACCTCCTCCAGCCATTGGTGCGGATCGGCCACGTCGGCACCCTCCTGCGCGTGCGCGCCAGCGGCAAAACCCAGCGCCAGGCCGGCGGCGAGGCAGAGTCGAGTGAGATTCGGCATGTGCAAAACCCTGGAAGCGGTCAAAACGGGGACGCTATCACAGCGGCCGCAGGCGCCGGGGTGCCGGAAGTCCCGTGGCGCAGGCGCGCTCAGGCCGCCTGCACGCGCGGGCGCGCACGGCTGGCGCGGGTCGCCCGGCGCCGCTGCGCCTGCTGCAGCGCGCGCCGCCGCCCCGGCCCGGAGGCTGCGGTTTCCGGCGATGTGAACAGGCGGTCGCGCACTGCCAGCGCCGCCAGCGAGGCGGCAGGCAGCAGCAGCAACCAGACGGGAAGCAGGCCGATCGGCGAGCTGCCACGTGCGGCCGGCAGCGAGAGCACGGCGACGGCGGCCAGGAACATCAGGCCCAGCAGCGCGGCATACAGCAGAGGCGACGACGCGGGGTCACGGCGGTGGCGTGCAGGGTGCATGGCGGACTCCGGAGGAAGACGATGGGGTCATCCTCCGCCGGGGTGGTCGCACCGGCTGCGACGGTGCGCGGTTGCTGGAGGCAGGCGCGGGCGCCATGCCAGCGCAGGCCCTCGTCTGGCACTGCGCGCCAATTCCCGCAGGTGGAGAAGGGTTCAGCCACGGGCGCAGGGAACGTGGGCGGCACCCCGTGCTCGGCCGCCAGAAGCCCTCATCCGGCGCGGCGCGCCACTTCCCCCGCAGGCGGGAGAGGGTCGGACGCCGGGCGTCGTCAGTTCTCGTAGTTCGACAGTGCCAGTGCCAGCAGCGAGCGCGCCTGTTCGCGCAGCGAGGCCGGCTCGACGATCTCGGCGTCGGCGCCGTAATGCAGCACGTCCATCAGCAGTTCGCGCGGCGAGCTGTAGGGCACGCGCAGTTCGTAGCCGCCATCGGGCAGCACGCGGCCCTGCTGCTGCGAGTGCCAGTGTTCGTCGGCCACCCAGCGCGCGGCACGCGCGTTGAATCGGATCGTCGCCCAGCCCTTGGGCTCGCCGGAGAAGATGCCGTAGCTGCCGGCCAGGTGGCGGTCCAGCTCGGCCTCGTCGATGTCGCGCGCGACGGCGTCGAGCACGCGCGCGCCACCGACGCGGTCGACCGAGAAGCTGCGCAATGCCTCGCGCCCGTGGTCCCAGGCATCGAGGTACCAGTTGCCGCGGTAGTGGGTGATCCGCTGCGGCGACACCGTGCGCCGGGTCTTCTCGTCGGTCGAGCGCGCGCGGTATTCGAAGCTCAGCTGCTTGCGCTCGAGCACCGCCGAACAGACGAAGCGGAACGCCTGCTCGTCCATGCGCCGCGAACGGTGCGGGATCACCCGCACGCGGTCGACCGGCCACTGGCGGCCCGAGGAATGTTCGTCGAGCAGCTTCTCGATGCGCTGCTGCAGCGGCGCCAGCGCGTTGGACAGCATCCCGCCGCCGCTGCGCGACAGCAGCTGCTGCGCGGCGAGCAGCGCATGCAGCTCGTCCGAGCTCAGCCACAGCCCCGGCAGCTCGAAGCGGTCGGCTTCGGCGGCGTCGTAGCGGAAACCGGCCTCGCCGTCACCAACGATCGGCGCCATCAGCGCATCGCGCAGGAAGGCGAGGTCGCGATAGACGGTGGCGCGCGAACAGCCCAGTTCGTCCTGCAGTCGCGCGACGGTCACCGGATAGCGGGAATTCCGCAGGGTGCGATGCAGGGCGAGGATGCGTTCGTATCGGTCCATGGCCGGATTATGCGTTGCCCGGGTCGACGCCGTGCAACGAAGCTTTAACCGCCCACCCGCTAGCGTCGCCGCCCACACGGGGCAGGGAAACAGCCGGCATGCGGCAAACGCAGGGAACGCGTGGCATCGGGGTT
Source organism: Luteimonas yindakuii (assembly GCF_004803715.2). NCBI lineage: Bacteria > Pseudomonadati > Pseudomonadota > Gammaproteobacteria > Lysobacterales > Lysobacteraceae > Luteimonas > Luteimonas yindakuii. Next base: position 344,842 of record NZ_CP039383.2, on the reverse strand, counting down.
GCCGCGGCGCTGATCGCCGTGGCGCTGCATCTGGTCGTCATCCACTGGCTGCTCGCGCAGCGGGTGGCGCCGCGCGCCGCATCCGCGCAGGCATTGCAGGTGACCTGGATCGGGCCTGCCGCGCCGTCCATCGATGACGTCGCAGCGGAGGCCACCGCATCGCGACCTCCGGCCCGCACGCGGACGCGCGCCGTGATCAGCATCGTCGCCACGTCCCCCGTGCCTGCGCCAGACCCCGTGCCTGCGCCAGACCCCGCACCCGCCGATGCCGCGGACGCGCCGGCAACTGCGCGCGGCCACGACCTCATGCGCCAGGCGCAGGCCTGGTCGCAGCGGCAGCCGTTGCGGGCGGAATTCGTGCCCGATCCGCTGCGCCATCGCGAAGCCGCGCCCGACGGGCGTTTCGCGATGCGCGACCCGGTAAGCGTCGCGGACGTCGCGCGAGGCATCGGCGAGCTGTTCGGCGGCCCCGGCTACACCACCGATCCCTGCCCGCGGGTGCGCCGGAACATCGGCGCGCTGGGCAGCGGCGGCAGTTCCGAGCTGCTCGACGAGGAGCTGCGGCGCCTGCGCAAGCTCTGCCTTTGAGTCAGGGCGACGACGTCGCCAGTCGCGCGCGCACCGCATCCGCCACCTGCAGCGCCTGACCGCGCAACTCCGGCATGGCGATGCTTTCCCACAGGCTGCCGGCACGCAGCGCACCCAGGGTCCACAGGCCCGGCACCGGGCGGCCATCGCGATCGCGCAGCGCGCCGTCGTCCGCGGTGTCGATGCCGATCCCGTGCGGGCCGGGCCGTGCCAGGCCGTCGGCCAGCAGGCCCTGCAGCAGCGGGCTGCGGGCGCGGGTGATGCGCTTCTCCATGCCGGTGGCGTTGACCAGCACGTCGGCGTCGATCACCGCTTCGGCAGCGTCCTTTCGACGGCGATAGCGCAGGCGCAGGCGCGGGCCGACCTCCAGTGCATGGGCGCGGCCGGCGTGCAGCACGAAGCGCCCTTCCATCGCCAGCGCCTCGATGACGGCAGCGACCTCGGGCGCGATGCGATGGCGGTGGATATCCCACTGGCGCACCGCATGGCGCAGGAAGCGTCGCTGTTCGATCTCGGGCCAGGCCGTCCACAGCGCCTGCACGTGCGGACGCAACGCATCCAGCACGCCCTGCCAGGGACGCCCCGCAGCCACCTCGGCTGCGACCCAGCCGCGCAGCACGCGCAGGCGCGCACGCACGCCCAGCGGCAGCAGGGCTGTCCAGTCACCGGGTGCCGGCGTCGCCACCGTGTGCGCCAACGGCAACAGGCCGTTGCGCGACAGCGCGATGATCCGCCCGCGGTGGCCGTTCGCATGCAGCGTCATCACCGCGTCGACCATGCTCAGCCCGGCGCCGACGATGCACACGTCGGCATCGCCATCGATGGCGGTGACCGCCTCGTAATCCCAGGCCTCGACGACCGGCCCTGCGCCCAGCGTATCGGCGCCGGCCAGCGGCAGTGGCGCGGCGAGGTTGCCGATCGCCAGCACCACGACGCGCGCATCGATGCACCCGCCATCGGCCAAGGTGATGCGGTAGCCCGTGTCGAGCGGCGCGACCCTGTCCGCCACCGTGGCGACGCGCTGCAGGCGTGCGGCGGCAGGCGCGGTCTCCAGCAGCGCGGCGAGGTAGGCGCCGTACTCGCGGCGCGGCATGAAGCGCGGTGCGAGGGTCGCAGGGTCCGTACCGGAGTGCATGGGTTGCCGCTGCAGCCAGGCGACGAAATCGCCCGGTTCCGCGTTGAACGCGCTCATGCCGGCCGCGCGCACATTGAGCAGGTGCTCGGGGCGGCCGGTGGAGTACGCCGCGCCACGCGCCGGCGCCGCACGCGGTTCGACCAGTGCCACCGAGGGCGCATCGTCACGATCGAGCAGGTGCGCGGCAACCAGCGCGCCACTGGCGCCCCCGCCGAGGATGGCGACGTCGACCCGGGGTACGGAAGAAGTGGACAAGGCGTGACCTGCGCGGCGGTGCGGGCCGCGCAGTATCCCATCCACGGCGCATGCGGCGACCCGCCTGCACGCGGCATCGGGCATGCTTTGCGTTCCTCTTGCCCTCTGCGGACACGATGCCCAACCCGGAACTCTGGATCACCCTGGCGGTGATGGCCGCCGCGATCTGGCTGTTCATCACCGAGAAGCTGCGCGTGGACGTGGTCGCGCTGCTGGTGATGACCGCGTTGCTGGTCGCCGGCGTGCTCACCCTGCCCGAGGCACTGTCGGGCTTCAGCAACCAGGCCACGGTGATGGTGGCGGCGATGTTCGTGCTCAGCGGCGCGCTGCAGCGCAACGGCGCGCTGGTGGCGGTCGGCGACCTGATCTCGCGCATCCGCTACCGCTGGGTGTTCCTGCTGGTGATGATGGGGCTGGTGGTCGCGGTCGCGGCGTTCATCAACAACACGGCGACGGTGGCGGTGTTCCTGCCGCTGATCATCGCCGCCACCACCGCCAACCGCTGGGCGCCGTCGAAATTCCTGATCCCGCTGTCGTACATGTCGCAGACCGCCGGCGTGTGCACGCTGATCGGCACCTCGACCAACCTGCTGGTCGATTCGATGGCACGCGAGAGCGCAGGCGTGGGCTTCACGATCTTCGAGTTCGCGCCGCTGGGAATCATCTTCGTGGCGATCGCCGCGGTGTACCTGCTGACTGTGGGCTGGTGGCTGCTGCCCGACCGCGGCACGCCCGACAGCGACGATGCACACCATATCGGCCGCTACGTGGCCGAGCTGCTGGTGCCGGCGGAGGCACCGGTGGTGGGCAAGCGCCCGAACCTCGCGGTGCCCGAGGGCTTCGACGATGTCGACCTGGTCGAGGTGCTGCGCGGTGGCGCCGTGGTGACCGATCCGCAACGGGTGATCGAGGCCGGCGACCGGATCCTGCTGCGCGGCGAGTGGAAGCACATCCAGGCCGCGCGCAAGGCGATGAAGCTGGCGTTCGACCGCAACACCCGCGACATCGACGACGGCGCCCGCGATGGCCGCATGTTGATGGAGGCGATGGTGGCACCGGGCTCGCACCTGGTCGGCCACACCCTCGCCGGCATGCGCTTCGGCCACACCTACCGCGCGCGCGTGCACGGCATCCACCGGCGCCGGCTGACGATCCGGCAGCCCCTCGATCGCGTGGAGCTCGCGGTCGGCGACGTGCTGCTGATCGACGCACCCGCCAATGCGGTCGAGGCGCTGCGCGTGGACCGCGGCCTGATCGTGCTCGACGAGCGCGAGCAGCCCAAGGTCGACGTGCCCCGCGCGCTGGCCTCGGTGGCGATCATGGCCGCGGCCATCGGCGTTGCCGCGCTGGGGTGGCTGCCGATCGTGGCCTCGGCCCTGCTGGGCTGCCTGGCGCTGGTGGTGCTGCGCCTGCTCGATCCGGACGAAGCCTATGACGCGATCGACTGGCGGGTGATCCTGCTGCTGGCCGGGATCATTCCGCTCGGCATCGCGCTGCAGAAGACCGGCGGCGCGGCGATGGCGGCCGACGGCATCCTGCGCGTGCTGGGCCCGTATGGTCCGCTGGCGACCCTGGCGGCGATCTACCTGATGACCTCGGCGCTGACCGAGGTCATGAGCAACAACGCCTCGGCGGTGCTGGTGGTGCCGATCGCGCTGGCGACCGCGGAATCGATGGGCATCGATCCCAAGCCGTTGCTGATCGCGGTGGCGTTCGCGGCGTCGACCAGTTTCGCCACGCCGATCAGCTACCAGACCAACACCATGGTCTACACCGCCGGCGGCTACCGCTTCAGCGATTTCGTCCGCGTCGGCATGCCGCTCAACGTGATCTTCTGGATCTCGGCGATCCTGCTGATCCCGCGCTTCTTCCCCTTCCACCCCTGATCGCCGCCCGACGCCGGCCACCCGCGCGCGGCAACTGTGACCGGTGGCGTTGGGCGAACCCGCCGCGGCCGGGTATCGTCGCCGTGGCCGCGCGGCAGGGGCGATACGGGGAACGCGGCCAACCCGACGATGCGGATCGGCACGGCGCCACGCCGGCCTGCCGCACGCCCGCCCGGAGGCTTTTCGATGCGCCCAGCACCCGCCCTGCTGTTCCCTCCGCTGGCCGCGGCCGGCACCGGCCTGCTCGCCTGGCTGGGCATCTCCATCGTGCTGCTGCACGCCCGCGCCGACCTGATGCCTGCGCTCCATGCGCTGCAGGTCGCGGCCCTGCTGCTGGGCAGCGCCCTGCTGGCGGCCGCGCTGATCGGCCCGCGACTGCTCCCGGACGGCCGCCCCGCGTGGCCGCGCTGGCGCGAGGGCTGGGCCGCCCGCGCGGACCTCGCCGCGCTGGCCGCGCTCGGCCTTGCGCTGGCGCTGTTCGCGGTGCTGCGCTGGGTGGCCCCGGGCCCGGACCGCGCGATGGTGCTGGGACTGCTGGGGCTCGGGCTTGCCGCGGCGGCCCTGGTCGCCATCAGCGCGGCCGCGCTTGCGCCCGACGCCACCGGCACGCCCGCGGAGCATCCGCTGCGGGTCCCGACCCAGCTCCTGCTGGCGCTGACCCTCGGGCTGGGGCTGCTGTTCTGCCTGATGGCATGGCTGCTGCCGGCCGGCCACGGCGAACCCGGCATGCTGCTGACGCTGGCCGTGCTCGGCCTGCTGCTGGCGGCCTGCCTGCTGCTGCGCTGGCGTGACCTGGACCGCGGCGCCCCGGTGCCGGCTGGTCGCCGTGGCGAACGCCGCGTCCACGCCGCTCTGCTGGCCGCGCCGCTGGCCTGCTGGGCCCTCGCCTTGCTGCTGCCAGCGACGACCTGGCTGGTTCTTGCCACGCTGGCGCTGCTGGCGGCGGCTGTGCTCGAACACGGCGGCTTGCGGTTTGCCACTGAATACGGCCGCGGGTGATACTGTGAGCGCATGTAACCGCTTCCACTGAGGACTGCCCATGATCCCCGGCTGGTGGCTCGCCGTGGTCGGGCTACCTGTATTCACCCAGCCGCTTCCCGAAGCGCCGCTGCAACCGGCGCCCATCGCGCTGGTCGGTGGGCAGGTGTCGGTGCGTTCGCTGTGCTACCAGCTGGTGTGCCCGGATGCCGAATGGCAGGGCACGCAGCCGCCGGTGCTGTCACCGCCTCCCCCGCCGGGTGCCCGGGGCCGCGTGCGCCGCCAGCAGGCCGCCACCCAGCGCCTGCGCAACCGTCGCCTGATCGGCCTGTACGCGCCCGCCGTCGCCCGCGACCGCGTCATCGCCTACGCACGCAACTGGCGCGTCGACACCACCTACCGGCTGGAGGCCGTGCGCGAGCAGGACACCACCCTGCGGGTGGAATTCGGCACCGGCTACCGCATCGAGCCCTACACCGATTACGGCACCGCCGTGCCCGGGCTGGTCGCGCGCGGCGGCTTCAGCCTGCAACAGCGCTTCGGCGACCGCGCGCTGTGGAACCAGCGCGTGCTGTTCGAGACCGGCCGCGAGAACACCTACGTGCGGCAGACGGTCGGCCTCGACCTCTGGCTCGCCGACGACTGGATGCTGCACTCCAGCCTGGAGATGTGGCACGACACCGCCGCCAACGGTGGTGCCGGGCGCACCGAAAGGACCGGCTCGGTGCGCCTGCGTTACGCGTTCTGAGCCGCGTCACCGCCGCGCCGGCGCCGCCCTACCGCCCATTCCCGATCCCGAGGTTGTTCCTGCCATGCCGTACCTGTTGTCGCTGCTGACCGCCGCCGCCCCGCTTCCCGCCCACGACACCGTCGTGGCGGTGGTCGAGGACAGTGGCTGGACCGGCACCGGCGAACTCGGCATGGCGATGGCGCGGGGCAACACCCATTCCGAGAGCCTCAACACGCGCTTCGTGTTCCAGCGCGAGAACGAGCACCGCAAGCACCAGGTGCGCGCATCCGGCCTGCGCACGCGCAGCGAGGTGACGGCGGTGTTCGAGGAGGACGGCGAGCCGGAAACGCGGTCGCAGATCACCTCCAACCGCTTCGATGTCGGCGCGTCGACATCGCTCAAGTTCGATGCACGCCGCTATCTGGTCGGTTCGGTGCGCTACGAGAACGACGACTTCTCGTCCTACGACTACCAGGGCACGGCCTCGCTCGGCTACGGCCACCATTTCATCCGCAACGACACCACCACGCTGCTGACCGAGATCGGCCCCGGCTACCGGCGCGCCGATACCCGCTCGCGCGGGGTCGAGAACGGCCCGTTGATGCGCGGGCTGTTCGACTTCAGCACCCGCCTGACCGACACCACCACCCTGGTCAACACGCTGCTGGTGGAGGCCGGCGACGACAACACCTATGCGCAGAACGACTTCGGGGTGTCGGTGGCGATGAACGCCTCGCTGGCGCTGAAGGCCGGCTTCCAGGCGCGGCACAACACCGAGGCCAGCGATGCGGACATCAGCCGCACCGACCGCCTGACCACGGTCAACCTGGTCTACACCTTCAGGTAGCCGCCGGCAGGAACTCCCCGGCGCCGCCGTCGAGCAGCGCGCGGGCGACCGCTACACCCACCGCCTGCGGCGCCGCCGCATCGCCTTCGGCCTCGGCGCGCACGCTGCGGCCATCGCTGGCATCACCGACCATCCCGCGCAGCAGCACGCGATCGCCGGCGAGCACCGCCAACCCGGCCACCGGCACATGGCAGCTGCCATGCAGCGCGCGGTTCATCGCCCGCTCGGCCTCGATGCAGATGCGCGTCGGGGCGTGTTCCAACGGAGCGAGCAGCGCGTTGATGCGTGCATCGCCCGCCAGGCTCTCCACCGCGATCGCGCCCTGCGACGGCGCCGGCAGCCAGTCCGGCGCGTCCAGGCGCGAGCGGATGCGCGACTCCAGCCCGAGTCGCTGCAGCCCGGCGCAGGCGAGCACGATGGCGTCGTACTCGCCGGCATCCAGCCGCCCCAGCCGGGTGTTGACGTTGCCCCGCAGGTCACGCAGCACGAGGTCGGGCCGCAGCGCGCGCAGTTGCGCCTGCCGCCGCAGCGACGACGTGCCGACGCAGGCGCCCCGCGGCAGGTCGGCGATGCCGTCGAAGCGGTTGCTGACGAAGGCGTCGGCGTGGTCGGCGCGCGCAAGCACCGCCGGCAGCGCGAAGCCGGGCTCGAGTTCCATCGGCACGTCCTTCAGCGAATGCACCGCGCAATCGGCGTCGCCACGCTGCATGGCCAGCTCGAGTTCCTTCAGGAACAGGCCCTTGCCGCCGATCGCCGCCAGCGAACGGTCCAGCACCTCGTCGCCCCGGGTGGACATCGGCACCAGCACCACGTCGAGCCCGGAATGCAGCGCGCGCAGGCATGCAGCGACGTGTTCGCTCTGCCACAGGGCAAGCGGGCTCTTCCGGGTGGCGATACGCAGGGTGTTCTTCATGCCGCGCATTATCGCAGGGTGGCCGGGAAGCGCCGCCGGGCGGGCATCCGGCAGTCAGGAACGGGTTTCGCGCACTGGGCGCGACGGCACTGCCCGCGCCGTGCCGACAGCTAGAGCGCGCGGATCGCGTCCTTGACCTGCGACACGCAGCGGCGGCTGACTTCCAGCGGCTGCGGCACGTGCCGCAGCACCGCGTGCACCTGGCCGTCGTGGCCACGGCGCAGTTCGACCAGTTCGTGCCGCGAGACCAGGCAGTTGCGGTGGATGCGCATGAAGCGTTCGCCGAATTCCAGTTCCAGCGACTTCAGGGATTCCTCGATCAGGTCCTCGCCGCGCGCATGGTGGACCACCACGTACTTCTCGTCCGCCTGCAGGTAATGGATGTCCTCGATCGGGATCAGCCGCAGGCTGCCGCGCAGGCGCGCGCACAGGTGGGTGCGAGCGCGGGCGCCGCCGTCGCCGGTGGACTGGCCGCGGCCGAGGGTGAAGGTGCGCGCACGCTCGAGCGCGGCGTGCAGCCGCTCCGGGCGCACCGGCTTGACCAGGTAGTCGACCGCGGCGGCGTCGAACGCCGACAGCGCGTGCGCGTCGTAGGCGGTGCAGAACACCACCGCCGGGCGTGGATCGAAGGCGGCCAGATGGCGCGCGACCTCGAGGCCGTCGATGCCGGGCATGGCGATGTCGAGCAGCACCAGATCGGCGTCGTGGGCGGCGCAGGCTTCCAGCGCGGCCTGTCCGTCGCCGACCTCGGCCACCACTTCGACGCCCGTATCCGGCGCCAGCAGCGCGCGCAGGCGCTCGCGTGCCAGCGGTTCGTCGTCGGCAATCACCACTCTCATGATCACGTCCGCGTCCCTTCGTTCCCCAGCGGCAGATCCAGCGTGCAGACATAGTAGCCCTCCGCCCAGCCGGAGGTCATCCGCGCGCGCTTGCCGAAGGCCCAGGCCAGCCGGTGGCCGATGCTGCGCTGCGCGTGCCCCGCGCCACGGGTGAGCTGCTGCTGCGGCGGCAGCGACGGGTTGCGCACGCTGACATGCAGGCGGTCGCCATCCACGCGCAGCACGATCGCGACGGTGCCGCCCGCGGGCAGCCGCGAGATGCCATGCAGCACCGCGTTCTCCAGCAGTGGCTGCAGCACCAGTCGCGGCATCGGCAGCGTCCACGGCAGCGGCTCGGTGCGCGTCCAGGCCACCTGCAGGCGTTCGCCCAGGCGCAACTGCTCGATGGCGAGGTAGCGCTCGGAAAGTTCCACTTCCTCCGCCAGCGTGGCCTGGCCATCACCGGCGACCAGCGCGGCGCGGAACAGGTCGGACAGGTCGAGCACCGCGCGCTCGGCCACCTGCGGATCGCGCTGCAGCAGGCTGGCGATCATGTTCATGCTGTTGAAGAGGAAATGCGGGCGGATGCGTGCCTGCAGCGCATCGGCCTCGGCCCGCGCGTTGGCCTGCACCTGCGCCTGCCAGCCATCGATGACATAGAAGTAGCGCAGGGCCAGCGCGGCGATCAGCGCGGTGACCGCGGCCGAGCCGGTGGTGAAGCGCCAGAACCGGGGCCACTCGCCGATGGCGCCGACGCTGGCATACAGCGCGTGCACGACCGCCGCCGCCAGCCACGCCACGCCCGCCGCCAGCGCCACTGCCGCCAGCGCACCGGTGCGCGGCGGCAGCCGCGACAGCGCGCGGCGCGACACGCACAGCAGCACGCCCACCGCCAGCGCCAGCCACAACGCATACCCGCTGACGCTGAGGAACTGCGCCAGGTCCCATTCGCGCCGGCCATCCGGCACCAGCGTCACCACCACGACCACCAGCTGGGCGAGGCCCAGCAGCGCGCCCAGCCGACGCAGCCGGCACAGGTCGGGCAGCCAGGGTTCGCGGACGGGATCGCTCATGCGGCGTGCTTCCTGCGTGCCGCTGCGTCAGCCGGTGAAACGGGCGGTCAGCCAGTCGCCGAGGTCGACGATCTCTTCCATGCTGACCGAATGCGGCATCGGGTAGGTGCGCCAGTCGACATCGAAGCCCAGCCCGCGCAGCAGCTGCGCGCTCTGCAGCCCGCCCTGCAGCGGCACCACCGGGTCCTGGGTGCCGTGGGCCATGAACACCGGCTGGCGCGTCGCGCCGTCCACCAGCGCGGCTTGTGCGCCGTTCGGGGCTGGCATGTAGGTCGACAGGCCGACCAGCCCGGCCAGCGGTTCGCGCCGGCGCAGGCCGGCCGCGAGCGTCACCGCACCGCCCTGCGAGAAGCCGGCGAGTACGATGCGCGAAGCGGGAATGCCGCGTTCGTGTTCGCGATCGATCAGCGTGTCCACTTCCGCCACCGAGGCAAGCACGCCCGATTCGTCGGCGCGGTTGGCCAGGTCGGTTTCGCGGATGTCGTACCAGGCGCGCATCGGCATGCCGTTGTTGATCGTCACCGGGCGCACCGGTGCATGCGGGAACACGAAGCGCAACGCCGGCCAGTCGCGACGCACCAGCTCCGGCACGATCGGCATGAAATCGTGGCCGTCGGCGCCAAGGCCATGCAGCCAGATGATCGACCACTGCGGATCGGGGGCGGTTTCGCGTTCGAGTGCATCCAGGGGCATGTCGGGTCCGGGGAAAGGCCAAGGGCAAGGGTAATCATTCGGCCGGTGTGCGGCACGGGCGCTGCGGAAGGGCGTGCTTTGCCGCGGATGGGCGCGGATCGCGGCGTGCGGGTGATGTCGTGCCGGGCCCCTCTTCCGCACGCGGGAGAGGCGTCCGGTTCGCCGGGACCAGGCAGACCCTCTACCCGCGGCGCACCCGCTTGCGCCGGCGCGCATCCGACGGATGCGGTTCGGCGCGCAGTTCGCTGGCGCGCACCAGCACCGTCGGCGGCGACAGTTCCTCGGGGGTGGCGAAGACGCGGCGGCGCTGCAGCCACTGCCCGGCCGCGCGCGACGAGGTGATCCTCACGATCGGGATCGAGAACAGCAGGCCGGCGATCACCGGCGACATCCACGCTGCCAGCCCCGGCGACACGCCCAGTGCCATCACCAGCGCGACCAGCCCCAGCACCGTGGCGCCGCCATAGCTGCGCACCAGCGCCGACAGTGGCTGGCTGCCATCGTCGCGCTGCTGCGAGTCCCAGCCGGAGTCCTTGCCCGCCAGCACCTCAGCCACGCCGCGGCATTGCACGTACATCGTCACCGGCGCCATCAGCGCGGCCAGCACGGTTTCCAGCAGCACGCCCATCGCCGCGCGCGCGGCACCGCCGCTGCCGCGGCGCATGTCGCGGTCGACCACGGTCGCGAGGTACCCGAACAGCTTGGGCGCCAGTAGCATCGACATGGTCAGCGCGAACACCCACAGGAAGCGGTTGGCGTCCTGCTCCATCCAGTAGCGCGCCGGGGAATACGCCTCGCCGGGCGCCAGCGCCAGCAGCGGCAGGGACAGCCCCACCAGCATCAGCATCGCCCACAGCGGGGCGGTGAGGTAATGGCCGATGCCGATCAGCATGTGCCAGCGGCTGACCCAGTGCAGGCCCCTGGTGGGCAGCACGCCGCCGTGCTGCAGGTTGCCCTGGCACCAGCGGCGGTCGCGCACAAGCATGTCGGTGAGCGTGGGCGGGCCTTCCTCGTAGCTGCCGCCGAGCCCCGGCACCATGTGCAGCGCCCAGCCACCACGGCGCATCATCGCCGCCTCCACGAAGTCGTGGCTGAGCACGTGGCCGGCGAACGGGGTCGGGCCGTCGAGCTCGGGCAGCCCGCAGTTCTCCGCGAACGCGCGCGTGCGGATCATCGCGTTGTGGCCCCAGTAGTTGCTCTCCGCGCCATGCCACCAGGCCACGCCGTAGGCGATCACCGGCCCGTACACGCGCCCGGAGAACTGCTGCATGCGCGCGAACAGGGTGCGTCCGTTGACGATGACCGGCAGCGTCTGCACCAGCGCGACATCGTCGTGGCGTTCGACCGCGTCCGCCAGGCGCACCAGCGTCTCGCCGGTCATCAGGCTGTCGGCGTCGAGGATCAGGAACTTCGGCCATGCCGCGCCCCAGCGGCGCACCCAGTCGGCGATGTTGCCGGCCTTGCGTTCGCTGTTGTCCTCGCGCAGCCGGTACCACAGGCGGATGCCGTCACCCAGACGCTCGCGCAGTGCCTCGAACTCGATCTCCTCGGCGTGCTGCACCTCCGGCCGACGGGTATCGCTGAGCACGAACACGTCGAACATCCGCGCATGGCCGGTCGCGATCAGCGATTCGCAGGTCGCCTGCAGCCCGGACATCAGCCGTGCCGGGTCCTCGTTGTAGGTCGGCATCAGCAGCGCGGTGCGCTCGCGCGGCGTGGGCAACGGCGCGCGAGGGTCGAGGCCCAGGCGCGCCGGGCGCCGCTGCAGCATCACCAGGAAGCCGGCGAACGTGCCGACGAAGGACTGCACGATCCAGGCGAACAGCGCGATGAAGATCGCGATCAGCAGGCCCTCGGCCACGCTGATGCCGCCGCCGCGCAGCAGCCACCAGATCTGGTACGCGGCCACCAGCGTGAGCAGCGCGGCACCGCCGATGACCGCGGCACGGCGGCCTGCCATGCCGCGTGGCGTGGTCGGCAGGCGCCCGACCGGGCGGGTACCGGTGCGCAGCGATTGCACCGGCATGGGCATCGGTGCGTCGGGCGGCAGTGCGTGCACGGCGGCGGCCCCCGCCGGATCGGCGGAGGTCATGCGCGAGGCGACCCGTGCAACGGAAGAGACGCGGTATGTGGAGACATCACGACGTCCACCGGTAGAGCCAGGTTTCGCCCAGCGCGCGGCCCCCGGTATGCAAGCGTGCACGCAACTCCACGGCGGTGGCCGCACCGGGCACGAGCTCGAAACTGGTGCGCCACTGGCCATCCTCCGGATTGCGCTGGACCACGGCGTTGCGCACTTCGCCGGCACTGGCCGACAGCTCGAGCAGCGGCGTCACCCCATCGGCCAATGCGTCGAGTGCGCCACCGTGCCAGTCGAGCACGAACAGGCGCACGCCGTCCTCGAACGCGGCGCCTGCACGGGTGGCCGTCACCAGTGCCAGCGTGGGATCCCAGCTGTGCATCGCCTCCCAGTGCAACACGTAGCGCCAGCGCGATTCCTGCCCCGCGGCCAGCGGCTGCGCCGGCCGCCAGGCGGCGACGATGTTGTCGTGGAACTCGTCGGCGGTGGGGATTTCGACCAGGTGCACCTCGCCCTCGCCCCACGGGTCGCGCGGCTCCACCCAAAGGCTGGGGCGACGCTCGTAATCGGCCTCGGTGTCGAGGAAATCCTCGAAGTCGCGCTTGCGCTGCATCAGCCCGAAGCCGCGCGGATCGCGGTCCTGCAGGCCGCTGACCTGCAGCGCCGCGGGATTGGCCAGCGCGCGCCAGACCTGTTCACCGCTGCCGGTCCACAGGGCCAGGCCATCGGAGTCGTGCACAGCGGGGCGGTAATCGTCCACGCCCACGCGGTCGCTGGCATCGAAGGCGAACATGCTGGTCAGCGGAGCGATGCCGACCGCGCGCAACTGCACCCGCGGATACAGCCGTGCTTCGACCTCGATGCGTGTACGCGGACCGTCCGCGGTGATCACCAAGCGGTAGGCGCCGGCGACGCTCGGGCTGTCCAGCAGGGCGTGGACCACCGTCGATGCACTGCCGGCCCGTGGCCGCTCCAGCCAGAACGCGCGGAACAGCGGGAATTCCTCCGGGCCCGGATCGCCGGTGCCCAGCGCGAGGCCGCGTGCGGACAGCCCGTACGCCAGCCCCTGCGCCACCGCACGGAAATAGCTCGCACCGAGGAACGCGCACAGTTCGTCGCCATCGGCGCGGCCACCGCCGGCGACATGCAGGCGGAAGCCGGCGAAGCCGAACCCGGCATCGGCAGCCACCGGCGCCTGGCGGCCGTAGTCGAACAGGTCGGGCGAGAACGCGATCGCGGTGGCCTGGCCGTCGGCGACCTCGTACATCTCCACCCGCTGCGGGAACAGGAAACCGCGATGGAAGAACTGCGCGGTGGACGGCAGCCCACGCCCGGCCCACAACGCCTGGTCGCCGCGATAGCGCAGGTCGCGATAGGCGTCGTAGCCCAGTGCCTCCAGCGACGCCGGCAGGTCCTGCGCGGGTGGCTGGTACGGTGCGGCGGCCGTGGCGCGTGCCAGTGCGGGCACCGTGGCATCGTCGAACGGCTGCGCGGGGCCGGCCGTGGCGGGCGCGGCCAGTGCGCCGCCACCACGCCCGGCAAGCACGGCGGCAATGGCGGTCGCCAGCAGGAAATCGCGTCGCTGCACGGGCTCGATCCGGAACGGGGAAGCCGCGCATGATGCACGCACCGGCCGTTACGTTTCGATAACCACCGCGCATTCGTCATCGCGGCGCTCCGGCGCCGTTACCCGCAGTGGACTGTACCCGGGCCTGTCAGGCCGCGAACACCGGCTCCGGCAGTGCGCCGAGTTGCGGGCGGGCGTACAGGTAACCCTGCTGCAGGTCGATGCCGAGGTCGCGCAGTGCCGCCGCTTCGTCGCGCGTTTCCACGCCTTCGGCCACGACCGCCACGCCGAGCGCCACGCACATGCGCGTCGCATGGTCGACGATGATCCGCCGCGCGCGGTCGCCATCGATGCCGCGCACCAGTGCCATGTCGAGCTTGACCAGGTCGGGCTGGAACGCCGCCAGCAGGTTCAGCCCGGCATAGCCGGCACCGAAGTCGTCGATCGCGGTGCGGAAGCCCATCGAGCGGTAGGCGCCGAGGATGTCGAGCAGGTGCTGCGGGCGCGCCACGTGCTCGCGTTCGGCGACCTCGAACAGGATGCGTTCCAGCGGCCAGTCGGCACGGCGCGCGGCGGCAAGCGTGCGGCGGATGCAGTTCTCCGGCTGGTACACCGCGTTGGGCAGGAAGTTGATCGACAGCGTCTGCCGCATGCCCAGCGCGGCGGCGGTCTCGATCGCCGTGACCCGGCAGGCCTGGTCGAAGGCATACAGGCGGTCGTCGGGAATCGCCGCCAGCACGGTGAACGCCGACGCACCATCGGCGCCGCGCACCAGCGCCTCGTAGGCATGCACCTCGCCGCTGGCGAGGTCGACGATGGGCTGGAAAGCCATCGCGATCGGCATCGGCAGCGCGCGGCCTTCGCCGCAGGCGTCGCAGGATGTGGTGCTGGACATGAGGTTCCGGAGGACGGCGATCCCACGCTATCGGCCGCGACCGGCGGCAATGAACCGCCTCGCGCACACGCGTTTACGTGCCGGTCTGCCGGTGCGGCGCACGCAGCGGCTTGGATTCCGGGGACTTGTCCTGGCGCAGGAAGATCGACAGCACTACGATCGCCAGCACCGCGAGGAACTCGCTCTGCCAGTTCTGCAGCGACTCGAACCAGAATTCCGCCCCGGCCAGGTGCTGCCAGACCTCGATGGGCGGTTGTCCCGCGGCCGCGCGGACGGCGAGTTCGTCCTGCCAGCTGCCGTAGAGGTGCAGCACGAACGAGGCCAGGAACAGGGCCAGGAACGCCAGTGACAACGAGTTCGCGTACAGCGCTTTCCAGGCGCCGCCCGCCAGCACCGGTCGCGGCGTCGGGCCCGCGTCGATCCGCTCTTCTTCCTGCGCGGGATCGAGCGGCCGCGACTCCGCCGATCCGCGCTGGCGCAGCCATACCGTCAGCAGCACGTACATGCCCATCTGCAGGAATTCGCTTTCCCAGTTCTCGAAGGTCGCGGAGATGAAATGGCCGCTGCTGGCGTATTCCACCAGCGACTCCGGTGGCCGGCCCTCGCGCGCGTGTTCGGCCTCCGAAACCCGATGCCCGACGACGAACTGCCCGCACAGCGCAGTGATGAACATGCACGCGAGGACCAGTGACAGGCCGTTGCGTCGCCAGAACGATGCCGCTGCTGCATCCATCGGAATGACCTCGTGCGGGAGCCGTGGCGGCACGCTCGCCGGCCCACCGCCAGTACCGCGTGAAGGCCCGCTACGCCGGATCGGCCACTGCGTCGAGCAACCCGCACAGGCTCCTCAGGTCCTGTGCGTTGTGGTCGCCGACCCGGCGCAGGGTAGCGGCGCTGCCGCCGCGCAGGTACTGCAGCCAGGCCGCGGGTGCCTGCGAGCCCGGCAGATCGTCCTCGCGCACCACGCCCAGCAGTTCGCGCTCGGCGGTGGCGAGGCGGCAGTTCGGCCACACCGTGCGGTAGCGGCGGCGCATCGGGTGCAGCAGGTCGATATGGCCGCAGGCCGGCAGTGGATCGGCCAGTCGCGCCAGCCGGTAGCGGGTGGTCAGCAGCGGGCGGTCGTAGCTCTTGCCGTTGTAGGACAGCAGCACCGTGTGTTCGCCGAGCCAGCCGGCGAACGTCCGCAGCATGCTGGTCTCGGCCGCGAGCGTGGCGATCAGCAGCTGGCGCAGGCGCAGGCCACCATCGTGCCAGTCGGCCGCGCCGATCATGAAGGCGCGGGTGCCGGTGCCGCCGGCCAGGCCGGTGGTCTCGGTGTCGAAGGCCAGCACGCGTCCGCGTTCGACCTCGCCCTGGCCGATGCCGTGCAGCACGAGATCGTCGCCGCGCGGCCATGGGGTCCAGCTTTCGGTGTAGTACAGCCCCGGCGCGATCTGTTCGCCCGGCAGCATGCGGTCCGCCGCGGGTGCGGCGCGCAACGGTGCCTGCGGGCGCAGGTTGAGCAGGCGCCGCAGTTGCGCAGCGGGGTCGGCGCGACGTGCGGGCGCGGGGATCGTCGGCATGTCCTGTACCGCTTCAATCCGTTCCGGTCCTGCAGGCGCGAAGCTGCCCACGCCATGCCGGCTCCCGTCGTACCCGCGTGGGCGCGGATCGATGCACGGCCGGCTGTCGGGGTCCGGGTGTCCATGGACTCCCGCCTGCGCGGGAGTGACGGCATCGGGGCCCACAGCGCCGTGGGCGCCCCACCCTTGACCGTCATCCCCACGAAGGCGGGGCTCCCAACGGCCGGATGGCTGGTCATCCAGTGCCCCTTCCGAATCGGAGCCCCAGTGCACACGTCCATGGTCTCCCGCCTGCGCGGGACTGACGGCATGCATGTCGGACCCCGTACGAATGGTGATCCCCTGCCCGTCATCCCCGCGCAGGCGGGGACCCAGTGCCTCTGTCGAATGGGACTCCCAGTGCACACGTCCATGGACTCCCGCCTGCGCGGGAGTGACGGCATTGGGGCCCGCAGCGCCGTGGGCGCCAGACCCTTGAACGTCATCCCCGTGAAGGCGGGGATCCATGGACGTCGAGCCCGCCTGCCGGCGCAGCCCGGCCAGCTTGCGTGCCAGCGCGCTCATGCGTCGACCGCGCCCAGCAGGGCGAGCACGCGTTGCGCGGTGCGCTTCGGCGAATCGGCGCCCTCGCCTTCCTGCGCTTCCAGCACCGGCCCCACGCAGGCCGGGCAGCCGCCGCGGCAGCCGCAGTCGCGCACCAGTTCCACCGCGCGCGCATGCAGTTCGGCGCGGCGTTCGAACAGCGGCAGCGACAGGCCGACGCCGCCGGGGTAGTTGTCGTAGAGGTACAGCGTCGGGGTGAAGCCGCGCACGTCGTCCGGCGATCCCGGCTGGCCTTCCGCATTGCGCCACTGCCCGCGACCGGCGCCATCGGCACTGGCGAACCACGCGCCGTCGCCGCTGCCCACCGCCTTCTGCAGGTCCTGCGCCTCGGCCATCACCAGCAGCTGTGCGACCAGGTGCAGCGCATGCGCGGCGCCGAGAAAGCCGTCGAGTGCGTGCTGCCGGCTTTCGAACGCGGCGTCCAGCACCGCCTGCGGCAGCTGCCACCACGCCGCGGTGGTGTGCAGTTCCTGGTCGGGCAGGTTCACCGGGCCGTAGCCGATGTTCTCGTGGGTGTGGAAGCGGATCTTCTTGTAGCCCGACACCCGCCGCACCACGTGCACTTCGCCATGCCGTGCGAGTCCTGCGCCCGCGGTGGCGCTCTCGGCCTCGTCGAGCACCTTGAGCTTGGTGTAGTCGATCGCGTCGGTGTAGTAGTCGACGTGGGTGCGGCGCACATAGGCCTTGCGGCCGTCCCAGTCGAGACGCTCCACCTGGAACGGTTCCGACTGGATCATGTGGATCGCGCCCTCGTACAGGGTGAGCGCGGCGGCCGAATAGTCGACCTCGGCGATGATGGTCTGGCGGCCATCGGTGCGGTCGACGACGACGAAGTTGCCGTCCGCCACCGAGCGCAGGTTGACCGCCTGCGCCGGGTAGCTGTCGGCGATCCACTCCCAGCGCGTGGCCTCGTGGTGCAGCACGCCGGATTCGGCCAGCACTTCCAGCCATGGCGCCGGTTCCACCGGGCCGAAATAGTCGCCATCGACGAACGGCAGCTCGAAGGCAGCGCAGCGGATGTGGTCCATCAGGATCAGCGGCTGGTCGGGCTCGATGCGCGCCTGCTCGGGATTGGCGCCGGCGAAGAACTCCGGATGCCGCACGATGTACTGGTCCATCGGCTGCGAGCTCGCCACCAGCACGCCCAGCGACGGCTGTTGTCGGCGGCCGGCGCGACCAAAGCGCTGCCAGGTGGCCGAGACGCTGCCGGGATAGCCGTTGAGGACCACCACGTCGAGGCTGCCGATATCGACGCCGAGTTCCAGCGCCGAGGTGCTGACGATGCCGTCGATGTCGCCTGCACGCATCGCACGCTCGACCTCGCGGCGTTCGGTGGGCAGATAGCCGCCGCGGTAGGCACGGATGCGTCGCGGCTTGCGCGGATCGTGGTCGAAGACCTCCTTCAGGTACTTGGTCAGCACCTCCACCATCAGCCGGGTCTGGCAGAACACCAGCGTCTTCAGCCCCGCCTTGATGGCGAGGCGCGCGATGCGGTTTGACTGCGAGCGCGCCGACGCGCGCAGGCCGAGGTCCGGGTTTACCACCGGCGGATTCCACAGCAGCACGTGCTTGTCGCCGCGTGGTGCGCCGGATTCGAGGATAGCCTCGACCTCGTCCTCGATCAGCGCGCGACCGTGGTCGGCGGCGTTGCCGATCGTCGCCGAGCACAGGATGAACTGCGGGCGCACGCCATAGAACGCGCACACGCGCTTGAGCCGGCGGATCACGTTGGCCACGTGCGAACCGAACACGCCGCGGTAGGTGTGCACCTCGTCGATCACCACGTAGCGCAGGTTCTCGAAGAACTGCGCCCACTTGGTGTGGTGCGGCAGGATGCCCTGGTGGAGCATATCGGGGTTGCTGACCACGATGTCGCCATTCAAGCGGATCGCCTGGCGCGCATCGCCGGGGGTGTCGCCATCGAAGGTGGCCGCGCGCAGGCCGAGCTCGCCGGCGCGGTTCAGTTCCAGCAGCTCGGCCACCTGGTCCTGCGCCAGCGCCTTGGTCGGGAACAGGTACAGCGCCTTCCTGCCTTCGGCGAGTGCCGCGGCCACCACCGGCAGCGTGTAGCACAGCGACTTGCCGGAGGCGGTTGGCGTCGCCACCACCAGGTGCTTTCCGTCACGCGCCGCCTGCCAGGCGCGCGCCTGGTGGGCATACAACTGGTTGACCCCGCGCGTGCGCAGGGCGGCGGCCAGCGCCGGCGGCAGGTCGTCCGGGAACGGCGCGAAGCTGCCGTCCTGGCCGGGCACCACGAAGTGGCCGGTGATGCGGTCGCCGTAGCGGCGGGTCAGGCGCTGGGCAAGGTCACCGCCGCCGGGCGCGGCGAGGGCCTGCGTGCCCGCAGGCGTGGCGATCGGGTGGTCGGAAGCACGGAGGATGGCGTTCAAGCGGGCACGTCGGTTACGTCAGCGGGCGGTCCTTGTACGCGAGGGCCGTCTCGCCTGGTGCGACTGGCGCCAAAGTGCCACACGTGAGCGGGCCCAAGACCCTTCTCCCGCGAGCGGGGTGAAGCGGCACGCTTGCGGGCCAATGGTCCGCGTGCCGCTGAACGCCCGAGCGGCAACGCGAGGGCCGGGGCGCGGAGCGAGGTGCCCCGAAGGGGCGGATGAGGGCCACGCTCGTGTCCGTCTGCCCTCACCGCTGCCCCTCTCCCGCAAGCGGGAGAGGGGTTATTCCACCCCCGGCCCCAGCAGCTCGAAGCGCAACGGCTCGCCGGCGACCGACGAGGGCGCCAGCCACAGGTCGAACGCGCCAGGCTCCGCTTCGAAGCGCAGGTCCGGCCCGGTGAAGGCCAGTTGCGCGCGGGCGAGCTCGAAGCTGACTTCCACCGTCTCGCCCGGGCCGATCGCGACCTTGCGGAACGCCTTCAGCTCGCGCACCGGGCGCACGCGGCTGGCGACGCGGTCATGGATGTACAGCTGCACCACCTCCTCGCCCCCCACCGTGCCGGTGTTGGTCACCTCGACGCTCGCGGTCAACCTGCCATCCCACGCCATCCGCGTGGTCGACAGCCGCGGCGTGCCGTACTCGAACGTGGTGTACGACAGCCCATGGCCGAACGGATACAACGCGTCGTTGCCGCAGTCGCGCCAGCGGTTCTTGAACTCGGTGACGCCAGGCAGCTCGGGCCGGCCGGAACGCGGATGCGCATAGAAGTACGGCTGCTGCCCGGAGTGGTGCGGAAAGCTCACCGGCAGCCGCGCCGACGGGTTGTAGTCGCCGAACAGCACGTCGGCGCTGGCGTGGCCGGTCTGGCTGCCGAGGAACCAGCAGGCGAGCACCGCCTGCGCATCGCGCACGCCGCCCTCCAGGGCCAGCGCGCGTCCATGGCGCAGCAGCACCACGATGGGAGTGCCGGTCGCGAGCACGGCATCGGCCAGTGCCTGCTGCGCCGGCGGCAGGGTGATCGCCACCCGCGACTGCGCCTCGCCGCTGTAGCGCTGCGGCTCGCCAAGCGCCAGCACCACCACGTCGGCGTCGCGTGCAGCGGCAACCGCGGCCTCGATGCCACCGGGCAGCGGTTCCTCCAGACCGCTGCCGGCACGGACCGTCAGCAGATCCGGATCCTCCAGCGCCGCACGCACCCCGCTCACGAGATCCACATAGCGTTCGCGGTCGCCGAACAGCACCCAGCAACCTTCGAGGTTGTCGCGGTCCCCGGCCATCGGGCCGATCAGTGCGATCTTCTGCCCCGCCTTGCGCAACGGCAGCACGCCACCGTCGTTCTTCAGCAGCACGATCGAGCGCCGCGCGGCATCGCGGGCCAATGCCTCGTGCGCGTCGCGATGCGAGCTGTCGGCCTCGCGCTGCGGGTCGAGCGAGCGGTACGGATTGTCGAACAGGCCCAGCCGCTCTTTCAGTTCCAGCACCCGGCGCACCGAGGCATCGAGCTGTTCCTGCGCAACCGCGCCGTCCGCGACCAGCGCGGGCAGGTGATCGCGGTAGAAGCCGCTCTGCATGCTGATGTCGAGGCCCGCGGTGAACGACAACCGGGTCGCATCGCGCTCGTCTTCGGCATAGCCGTGGGCGATCAGTTCCATGTCGGCGGTGTAGTCGCCGATCACCAGCCCCTCGAAGCCCCACTCGCTGCGCAGCAGGTCGGTCATCAGCCAGCGGTTGGCGCTGGCGGGGACGCCGTTGATGTCGTTGAAGGCGCTCATCAGGGTGAGCGCGCCGGCCTCGATGCAGGCGCGGAACGGCGGCAGGTGCACGTCGCGCAGGGTCTGTTCGGAGATGTCGACCTGGCTGTAATCCAGGCCCGCCGCGGCGCCACCGTAGGCGGCGAAATGCTTGGGCGTGGCCAGCAGCGAATCCTCCGCACGCAGGTCGTCGCCCTGGAAGCCGCGCACGCGCGCGGCGCCGAACACGCAGCCCAGCAGCACGTCCTCGCCGGCGCCTTCGGCACCACGCCCCCAGCGCTGGTCGCGGGCGATGTCGACCGCGGGGGCGAAGGTCCAATGCAGTCCGGCGGCGGTGGCCTCGATCGCCGCGGCGCGCGCGGTGCGCCACGCAAGGTCCGGTTCGAAGCTCGCCGCCTCGCCGAGCGGAATCGGAAACACGGTGCGCATGCCGTGGATCACGTCGGCGGCGAACAGCAGCGGGATGCCCAGCCGCGACTCCTCCACCGCGATGCGCTGCGCCTCGCGCCCCAGTGCTGCGCCCACGCCGTTGAACAGCGTGCCCACGCGCCCGGCGCGCACCTCGGCCAGCACGTCCTGGGCACTCTGCTGCGCGACTTCGGGATTGACGTCGGCCGCGAACGGCCGGTGCATGTCGGCGAAGCAACCGAGCTGGCCGACCTTCTCGTCCATGGTCATCCTGGCAAGCAGGCTGTCGATGCGTGCGGAATCAGCCACGTCCACTCCGTTGTAACCGGTTACAGAGGCGCTATGGTGCCACGGTTCGCCGCCCGGGCAGCCGGCGACGTCCCCGCCGTGTCGTGTCCGATCACCCTGATCGCCTCCCCCGGCCCGACGAGCCGCGGCGCGCTCCTACCCGGCGTGATCGCGCATCGCCGCAGGCTTCGTCGCATCGGCCGGCGCTCGACGGCCAGGTCCGGCGCACGCCGGCCGCGACCGTCGCGACCGCCTGCTCAGCCGATCTCGCCCGCCCGCCGCAGTTCCCCGATGACCGCGGTCACGCCGGCGCCGAGCATCAGCCATGCTGCACCGGACTGGCCGCCGTCCAGCCGATCGCCGAGCAGCCAGAGCGCCACGCCCCCCATCGCCGCGGCCAGCACTCCGGCCACCAGCACGGTCGGGCGGACTTCCACGTGGCTGGCCGATGCCGGTTCCGCCAGCCCTGCGCTGGCGCGCTGGGCGCGCTCGGCTTCGAGTTCCACGCGGAGCGCCTCGCGCGCCTGTTGCTTGCGTCGGCTGCGGCGCAGCAACACGACGAATGCCAGTGCGCTGACGACGTACAGCAGGATCCGCGACCACGGGCCCGGGCCGGGACCACCCAGCGCGGTGACCAGTGGCGAGACGATCATCATCGCCGCCGTCCCGATGAACAGCGCCAGCAGCGCCAGCCCGGCCGGCCGCAGCCACCGCATCAAGGACTCCGGCGCCTCTTCGAGGGGATCGAATCGCATCAGCACGCTTCCGTGGCGTGAGCCCGGCGCGCGCCGGCGCGACAGGCCGCCGCATGACGCAGCCCTGGAATGCCCTCGTCCGCTGCCGCTGATTCGGCCAGGCGGACCGCCGGCCCGGTTGTTGAAAACATCACATCACTCCCCGGTCGACGTGCACGCCCCGGGCGAATCGTATCGGCCGCGCCTTCCCTCCGCGACCGTGGCCGCGGGAGCGGGCCACCAGCGGAGGCCGCCACTGCAGGCGCTCGCCGGGCAGGCTGCGTCGTGTGTGGACACCCACCGCAGGCACGGCGGTGATCCGCACTCAGCCCTGCACGTGCACCCGATAGCCGTTGCGCCCCGCGTCCTTGGCCGCGTACAGCGCCGCGTCGGCCCGCGCCATGAAGGTCACCGCATCGACGGGCTCGAGCGCATAGGCGATGCCGATGCTGGTGGTGACGACCAGTGGCGTGGCGTCGACGTCGACCGGCTGCGCACTGGCGGCGACGATCTTGCGCGCGACCGCTTCCGCCGATCCCGGCGCGGCGTCCTCGACCAGGATGGTGAATTCGTCGCCGCCCAGGCGCGCCACGAGGTCGGTCCCGCGCACGGCGTCGCACAGGCGCCGGGCGAACAGCTGCAGTACCGCATCGCCGCAGGCGTGGCCATGGCCATCGTTGATGCGCTTGAAATGGTCGATGTCCATGCACAGCAGCGCCACCGGCGTGCCGTGGCGCTGCAGGCGCCTGAGCGCCTGCGCAAGGCGTGCGTCGAACTCGCGCCGGTTGGCGAGGCCGGTCAGCGCGTCGGCGCGCGCCAGCCGCTCGAGTTCGCGCCGGCTTTCCTCCAGCGCCTGCTCCACCGCCACGCGGCGGGAGATGTCGCGGGCAGCGAGCATGAGGTCGCCGCTGTCACCGCCGTCGTCCGCCGGAATGCGACGCGAGACCGCCTCGATCCACACGTAATGGCCGTCGCGATGGCGCACCCGGAACACATCGGTGCGCGCCCTGCCGGTGGCCAGCACCTCGGCCATGGCCTGCTGCTGCTGCGCGCGGTCGTCCGGATGCACGATGTCCCAGCGCGAACCCAACAGCTCCGCCGGCGACCAGCCGAACATCTCGGCCGACGACGGCGAGACGTACAGGCGCTCGCCGTCCGCGCGTACGCGGGCGATGGCGTCATGCGAGTGGTCGGCCAGCATGCGGTAGCGGCGTTCGCTCTCGCGCAGGCTCGCGGCAAGCCGCTGCCGCTCGGCCATCGCCAGGCACAGCGGAATCGTCATCAGGCAACCGCCGGCGAGATACACCTGCAACAGCGCGATGCGTCCGTGGTCGTCGAGGTCGTGCAGCCACAGCGGGCCATACCCGAGATGGGTGGCGCCGGCGCCGATCAGCCCCAGCGCGATCACCCCCAGCGCCACGCCCACGAACTGGTGGCGCGCCGCCACCAGCAGCAGCGCCGGGTAGGCCAGGAACAGCAGCGGATACGGGGTGAGGAAAACGCCGGTCGCGACCGCCACCAGCAGGCCCATCGTCGCCGCCAGGCTCCAGCCGCGCCCCTGTGCGGTGAACAGGCGTAGCCTCTCGCGCTGCACCACCAGGGTGGTCGTGGCCACGACCACCATGCCCACCACATGCGCGGCGTACCAGCTGGCGAACGCCCGCCCCCACGGCTGGCCATGCAGGCCGTGCGCGACCGAGGCGGCCATCGCGCCGGCGACCGCGCAGGCCACCAGCGTGGCGGCGATCGCGATCCCGCCCAGGCGCATCCAGTGCCGCGGGTTGCGGATGTCGGGCACCCGGCTGCGCACCACAGCCGCCACGGCCAGCACTTCGACCAGGTTGCACAGCGCGATGGCGGCGGCGTACGCCGGCGCGTCGCCCGCCAGCAGGCGTGCCGGCAGTTCGGCGGCGAAGGCGATGGCGACGTAGCCCGGCCAGGTCGCGGTGCGCCGGCTCAGCAGCCATCCGGTGAGGATGCCGTTGCCCACCCAGATCGCCGCCAGCTCGCCCGGCCCGCGCGCCAGCGTGAGCGCAAGCCACGCCGCCGTCGCGATCAGCACGGCCAGCACGGCACGGTCGGCCCAGTAGGTCCGTAACAGTCGCAGGAGGTGCAGCGCGGGCTCCGTCGTCGCAGTGGCGGACCCGCACTCTAGCGCATGCGCTTGCACCGTCCGCCGGCGTCACGCGGCCGCCGCCGTGCGCCGGAGGGCGCAATGCGACGGGCATGCATGCACGCGCCTGCCAAACACGGGCGTGCCGCTACGGGTGTGACGCGGATCGCGCTCTGCAACACACATGCCGCCCGCGCGGGTGCCTTGGATGAACCCGTCAGCATTTGCCGCGCGCCATGCGCGTGAATTTGCACAGTCGGGCTGACCGCCATGGCCTGCACTGTCATCGTGCTACCCGCACACGGGAGACAGATCGACAGGACCGCGGAACCGGACGGTGAAACCGCCTGCAAGGCGAGCGACATGGATGTCGCGGGTCCAAGTGGCGCGAAGCGCCGGATGAGGGCGCTCGCCAACCTCCGATTCACGCGCAACCGCGAGCACGTGGATGGACAGAATTTGTCCAACTGCGGAACTCCGAGGCCCGGCGACGGAGCACCGGACCCGGCTGGTGGGGCTCGGAGCCCGGCCGGCGGAGTGCCGGACCCGGGCTCCGGACTGTTCTGCCCGGCCGGTGGCGTGTTCCGGTCCGATGGTCGAGCGTGTTGCCCGGACCGCCGGGCCCGTCAAGCCGGACGGCGAAGCTTTTCGCCCGGGCGGCGGGGTTCTTTTCCCGGATCGCGGAGCCTCGAGCCCGGACGGCGAAGCATTGCGCCGGGCTGGCGCAGTGTTCCGCGGGCTGCCGCAGCGTTGCGTCGGGCGTCAGGCCAACGTCGCCCGGCGATGTGCTGCGGCGGCCACCTTCCAGCCCATCCGACCTACAGCCCGCAGAAAAGAAGAAGCCCCGTTTCCGGGGCTTCTCCATGTGCCGTGTGGCAGCTGCCACGCGCCGGTCAGGCCGCCGGTTCGGGCTCGGCCGCGGCGCGGCTGCTGCTACGCGTAAAGCGCTCCGACAGCGCGTTGCTCAGCGGCTCCAGCCCGCGGCTGCGGCCGCTCACCTTGAGCAGCGCGTAGCCTTCCAGCGCGGTGCTCATCGCATCGCTGCCCAGCGCCATTTCCGAATCCGACATGCGCTGCACCAGCCGCTGCATGCGCGCCATCAGCGGCCGCAGCGCATCGACCGCACGGATGTCGGCCTGTGCCTCGGCCAGGCCCAGCGCCGGCGGCACGATGTCCGGGTTCTGTTCCAGCACCACCAGCGTCTGCCGCACGAAAGCCTCGGACTTGTCGCCCATCTTGGTGAGCCTGCGGCGCGCCGGCGCATCCAGAGCAAGCAACCGCCCAGCCAGGCGCGACTCGATATCGGTAAGCGCCGCGTTGATGGCGGCGGTGTCCTCGGCGGACAGTTCGAGCGAAAGCAGGTTCTGCGTCATGACCATCTCCTTGTCATTGAAACGCCCGGCGCATGCCGGGCGCGGGAATGCTCCGCCGCGTCCATGTGGCGTGTTCCGGGCATGGCCGCCGGAGCGGGGGGATTGTGGCAGAAGAACCCAAGCGCGGTTAGCCAATGGCCGCGCGCTCCTTCATACGTAAAATCTCGACGAGCTCTGATGGAAATACGGGCAGCGAAATCAGGGGTACGCGCGACGTGCGGGTCATGACGTTTACGAACCGCTTGTCTAAGGTCAGGAAAAAGTCGACCCCATTGCGTTCTGCGGTCCAAAGGTGCCAACCGTCCGCGAACTGCGATTCCTCGAGACACGAGCAAATATCTGCGAACCGGTCGAACCTCTCAATACTGTCGAGCTCGAAGGGC
Organism: Luteimonas yindakuii; assembly: GCF_004803715.2. Classification (NCBI taxonomy): domain Bacteria; kingdom Pseudomonadati; phylum Pseudomonadota; class Gammaproteobacteria; order Lysobacterales; family Lysobacteraceae; genus Luteimonas; species Luteimonas yindakuii. The sequence continues at coordinate 318,778 of NZ_CP039383.2, read as the reverse complement.
GTCAGAGGCCACTTTCGGATGTTCTGCAATTCGCCTCTTTGATACGCCTCCAATAGAAGCTTTAAAAAACTGTTCCTGCAGCTGCTTGAGTTGTAAATGCCAAGCGGCAACGACATGAAGCGGCTCCGTTCGATCGGCGACAACGCATCACGGAACGTGATCGTGCCAACGAGGTCTCCGACTAGCCCTTGGCCGGTCTGAGTTCCGCCCATTTCCTCACCGATGAGCTCATCGCTTCGACAAAGGACAAGCCGCTGATTTTTAACCTGCTCGCAAAGCTCAGGGAGTGCACGTACTTCGCCCGTCCTCCAGCCGGTGGGTTCCTTGCGAGGGACAATATGGGCCACTTGAAACATCCGAGTACTCCCTCCTATTGGAAGGGCGTATGGTTTTTTTACACGAGTCGACTGCGTCATCCATCGCAACACAGACGTATCGAGGAGTGCGCTAATCGCGTCAGTTTTCATTCGATGACTCTTGCTGCCGTTCAGCCCTGTATGTATCTAGCACGATCGTCGTACGCCCCTGAGGCCAGCTGAAGGCTCCGTCCTGTTCCTGCGCGCGGCCGACCAGCATTCCAGCAGCTTTGATAGGCGCTTCTTCCATGGGCCGCGTGCGGTGAAGCGGGTGGCGATGTCATCGATGGACAGCGGCATCGGGTTGCGGCGATGACGTCGGCGATGGCGCGGACCTGGTCGACAGTGTCGTTCGGCCATAGCTGCGGTAGGCCGCTGCTACGGTGGTGATGGCTTCGGCTGCGGTGTCGCCGCTGGTCTCGTTGTAGGTGGCGAAGCGCGCTGGCCGGGCACTGGTTGCTGCGGGCGTGCAGGGGCTTCCGGAACCCGGTGTGCAGCCAGCGGATGTGGCCGCGGGATTTCTCAGCAGCGCATTCGGGGTTGAGGGCGACGAGGCGTTCGAGAACGGCGTCATCGAAGACGCGTCTGGCTTCTTCGCGGGTAGGCATGGGCGTGCCCTCATCCGCCCGTTGGGCACCTTCTCCCGCAGGCGGGAGAAGGGATACGGTGTCGTTGCCGTCGGCGATGCGCAGCAGTGGCGGCAGGCCGGACCATGTCACCCGCAGGCAGCGGACGGGTATCGGTGTCGTTGCTCACGAAGGTCCCCCTGACCCGGTTGCGCGATGCAACGCAGGATACGGCACCGCTGCCGGCCATCCGGCCGGGCGGTGCGACGCATCAGTCGATCAGGGCGTCGTTCGCAGGGGCGGTCGACGGCATGCGCATGGTGAAGGTGGTGCTGTCGCCGGCGGAGCGCACAGTGACTTCGCCGTCATGCGCCCGGACCACCTCGCGCACGACGAACAGGCCCAGGCCGAGGCTGGCGCCGTCCTCCAGCCCGGCGTATTCGGCGCCGCGACGCAGCGGTTCGAACATCGTCGACAGCGTGGCCGCGGGGATGGCATTGCCCATGTTCTCGACGGTCAGCACGATGCCGGCGTCATCCTCGCCGAGGGTGACCCGCACCCGCGCCTGCGCGTCGCCGTGCTTGACCGCGTTGTTCACCAGGTTGGCGAGCGCCTCACGCAGGCGCGATGCATCGACACAGGCCTGCATCCCGTCAGGCGCGTCGAAATCCATCTGCGTGTCCGGCCACGCCATGCGCAGCATCTCGATCTCGTCGCGCAGCTCCTGGGCGAGGTCCGCATCCTTGCGGGTGATGCGGATGCCGACGCCGAGCGAGGTGCGACTGAAATCCAGCAGGTCGTCGAGCAGGGTGGCCATGCGCTCGCCGCTCATGACCAGGCGCTTGGTCAAACGCGACAGCGGTGCTTCCGTGGTCAGCTGCGACATCACGTTGGATGTCAGCAGGATGGCGGTGAGCGGCCCACGCAGGTCGTGGCCAAGCACGCCGAGGAAGATGTTGCGCCAGGTTTCCGCTTCGGTGGCGTAGTAGGCCACCGATTCGGCGATCGCCTGGTCGATGGCCTGGTTGAATCGCATCATGTCTTCGAAGGATTCGGCGGTCACCGTCTTCTGCTCGCTCCACAGGCGCAGCACCGCGGCTCGCAGCACGCGGTATTCGGCGACAAGGTGCTCGATGCTGAAGCCCGACTTCGCGCGCAGCTGGCCATGCCATTGCGCGGGTGACATCGGCGACGTCGCCGGCGTGTCGTGCTCACCCTCGGCCTTCTCGCGCTCCTGCTGCGCGGTCTGGCTGCCACGCAGGTCGGTGACGATGATCCCGAGGATCTGCGGCAGGTGGTCGCGCAGTGTTTCGCTGTCCAGGGCCACCCGGCCCGCGAGCTGGGTGCCGGCAAAGGCCTCCGCTGCGTCGACGATTTCTGTTGCGTTGTCTTCGATGTAATCCGCGAGCCGCATCATTTCCCTCATCCGTCCGCCGGCACTCTTGCTGGCGTCGCGCAGTAATACATGGCCGGCAACACACAAATGTGAACAGGCCGCGGCGCAGGCAGGGCGCGGCGCATCCCCACGGCGGTGGGCCGGCCGGAGCACAGCAGCCGCGGCACCGTAACGGCCGCCGCTACATGCAATCACCGTGTGCTGACCTGCGCGGGCCAACGATCGCCGGTACCACGGGAGGCGGGTGCCATGCCCGCGGCGCCGATGAAGCCGTCCGCGCCTTCCGGTCACGCAACGCTTCAGGAGCGCAGCCATGAACGTCCCACCGCTGTCGCGTCTCGTACAGATTCCGCTGGCCGTGCTGATCCTCGCCGCCTGCGCGCAGGGCGGCGGTGTCCGCACCGGCTCCGGCTCGGCCGTCGGCAGCGACTGGACCGATGACGCGCCCGGCTTCGCCCGCCATATCCGTGCCGCGCACGTGCCCGCGCCTGCGATGGGTCTGGACCCCGAAGGCTCGGTGGCCGGCATCGCCACGGTGGTGCCGCCGGCGGCCGGCGCCTTGCCCGACGTGCCCGACGGCTTCACCGCGGACGTGTTCGCCACCGGCTTCAAGCAGCCGCGCACGCTGCGCACCGCACCCAATGGCGACATCTTCCTGGCCGAGAGCGGCACCGGCCGCGTGCTGGTGTTCCGCGCCGGGGCCACCGGCACGCCGGCGACGCCGGTGGTGTTCGCCGAGGGCCTCGACCGGCCGTACGGCATCGCGTTCGTGCCCGCCACCAACCCGCGCCATGTCTACGTGGCGGCGGCGGACCGGGTGGTGCGCTATCCCTACAACGGCGAGGCCCGCGCCGCGGGACCGGCCGAAGTGATCATCGACGGCATCCCCACCGAGCGTCACTGGACGCGCGACCTCGCGGTCTCGCGCGACGGCCAGCGGCTGTTCGTGTCGATCGGTTCGGGCTCCAACCTCGGCGTCGGCGGCATGCCGGAGATGACGCCGGCACAGATCCAGCAGCACGAGGCCACGCACGGGCGCGGTGCGGCCTGGGGCAAGGAGGAGAACCGCGGCGTGGTCCGCGTGTTCGACGCCGACGGCGGCAACCTGCGCAACTGGGCGACAGGCCTGCGCAACTGCTCGGGCATGGCGATGCAGCCGGGGACCGGCAACCTGTGGTGCGTGGTCAACGAACGCGACCACCTCGGCCCCGACGTGACCCCCGACTTCATGGCGCGCATCGACGACGGCTCGTTCCACGGCTGGCCCTGGTACCACCTCGGCGGCCTCGAGGATCCGGCACTGGCCGGCAAGCGCCCCGACCTCGAGGCGCATGCGCGGATGCCGGACGTGCTGTTCCAGGCGCATTCCTCGGCACTGGCGGTGGCGTTCTACGACCACGCGGCCTTCCCCGCCGAATACCGCGGCGATGCCTTCGTGACCCTGCACGGTTCGCACAGCCGGCCGCGCATGACCGGCTACAAGGTGGTGCGCGTGCGCATGCAGGGCGGCCAGCCGACCGGCGCCTACGAGGACTTCATGACCGGCTTCGTGCTCGACGGCAGCACGGTCTGGGGCCGGCCCGCCGGCGTCACCGTGGACGGTGACGGCGCGCTGCTGGTCAGCGACGACGCCAACGGCGTCATCTACCGGGTGACGCGACGGTAGCCGCGTGACCGTCGCCTGCCGCGGCCACCGCTGTCGGTGGCGGCAGGCGAACGCATCGCACCCTGGCGTCAACGACGGCTGCGTCGCGAGGACAGCTATCCGTCCGCGTGCGGATCCAGCTGCCCGGCGAGGAAGTCGATGAAGCGGCGCGTGCGCAGCGGCACGCGCCGGGTGGCCGCGTAGAGGGCGTTGACCGCGATCGGCGGCGTGCTCCACTCCGACAACACCACCCGCAGGCGTCCGGCATCCAGCGCCCGCTGCACGATGAAGCGCGGCAGCAGGGCGATGCCCATGTCCGCTTCGGCCAGCGTGGACAGCAGATCACCGTTGTCGGCGACCACCGGACCGTCGGTGGAGACGCGCACCGTCTCGCCACCGCGGCTGAGCGGGAGCGTCACTCCGCCCTGCATGCAGCCGTAGTTGAGGAAGGCGTGCGTGGCCAGTGCGTCGGGGGACGCGGGCACGCCGCGGTCGCGCAGGTAGCCTGGAGATGCGACCAGCACGCGCTCCGCCGGCATCAGTCGCCGGGCCACCAGTGACGAATCCACGAGGTCGGCGATGCGGATCGTCACGTCGAAGCCGCCGGCCACCGGGTCGAGCAGCGCATCCGACAGGTGGATCTGCAGCCGCACGTCGGGATGCAGCGCGTGGAAGCCGGGAACCAGCGGCCCCAGCACGTCGATGCCGAACGAGACCGGCGCGTTGACCCGCAACACACCCGCGACCTGCCCGGCACCGGCACGCGCCTGCTCGCCGGCTTCGTCGAAGGCGTCCAGCACCTCGAGTGCGGCTTCGTAGAACCCGGTGCCGGCCTCGGTGAGGTGCAGGCTGCGGGTGGTGCGCATGAGCAGCTGCACGCCCAGCTCGTCCTCCAGCGCGCGGATCTGCTTGCTGACTTTCGAACGCGGCACGTCGAGTTCGCGCGCGGCCGCCGCGAACCCGTTGGCACGCACGGCCACCACGAACGCGCGCATGGAGTCGATCCGGTCCATCCAGCTGTTCCCCCGGGGTTGCCGGGACTATACGGGTCACCCGGACACGCCGCGGCGCGCATTGTCCCCAGAATCGAATCAATCAATCTTCTATCGACGGATTGGTGCAGTTAACGCAACGGTCCAGACTGGCTCCACATCGCGCGGCACGGCCGCCCCATCGCAACGGAGCCATTCCATGAACAACACCGCCATCCTCGCCGGCCGTATCGGCCTCTCGCTGATCTTCATTCTGTCCGGTCTTTCAAAGATCTCCGGCTTCGCCGCCACCCAGGGCTATATGGATTCGATGGGCGTGCCCGGCGCCCTGCTGCCGCTGGTCATCGCGCTCGAGCTCGGGGGTGGCCTCGCCGTCCTGGCAGGCCTGTTCACCCGCTGGGCCGCGTTGGGGCTGGCAGCCTTCTCGGTGGCCAGCGGCCTGCTGTTCCACCTCGACCTTGGCGACGCGAACCAGTTCAACAACCTGTTCAAGAACGTGGCGATGGCCGCTGGCTTCCTGCTGCTGGCCGCCCAAGGCGCAGGCGACTACAGCCTGGACCGCATGCGCCAGACCCGCACATCCATCGGCCACGCCAACGCCTGAGGAGGCCTGCAATGATCACTCTTCGTCCCGCCAATGAACGTGGCCATGCCGATCACGGCTGGCTCGATTCCTGGCACAGCTTTTCCTTCGCCAACTACCACGACCCGCGCCACATGCACTGGGGCCCGCTGCGGGTGATCAACGAGGACCGCGTGGCGCCCGGCCAAGGCTTCGGCACGCATGGCCACCGCGACATGGAGATCATCAGCTACGTGATCGAGGGCGCCCTCGGCCACAAGGACTCGATGGGCAACAGTGCGTCGATCGTCCCCGGTGAAGTGCAGCGGATGAGCGCCGGCCGCGGCATCACCCACTCCGAGTACAACCATGACAGCGAGGGCACCACGCACTTCCTGCAGATCTGGATCATTCCGCAGATCACCGGGATCGCGCCGGGCTACGAGCAGAAGGCGTTTCCGGAAGCAGAGAAGCGCGGCCGCCTGCAGCTGGTGGTGAGCCCCGACGGCCGCGACGCCTCGGTCACCATCCACCAGGACGCGCTGCTGCTTGCGGGCCTGTTCGACGGCGACGAGCACGCCGAATACGCGTTCGCACCCGGTCGCCTCGGCTATGTGCACCTGGTGCGCGGCGAACTGACCGTCAACGGCATCGGCCTTGCCGCCGGCGACGCGCTGAAGCTCGAGGACGAGACGACGCTGACCCTGACGCAGGGACGCGCGGCGGAAGTGCTGGTGTTCGACCTGCCGCCGCTGCAACTGGTCTGATCACGGGCCCGGGGCGTTCAGAGCGCCCCGGCGATCTCCGCGATCATCCGGAAGGAACGCAACCGCAGGTCGAAATCGAACAGGTCGGAGACCACCATCAGCTCGTCGGCGCCGGTGCGCTCGGCCAGCGCTTGCATGCCCGCACGCACGGTCTCCGGGCCGCCGATGATGCTGTGCGCCAGCATCTGCGACGCCTGCGCCTTCTCCTGCGGCGTCCAGTAATCCTCGATGTCGTCGATCGGCGGCTGGGTGAGGTTGCGGGTGCCGCGGAAGATGTCGGTGAACGACATCTGCTGGCTGGTCGCCAGGCGCCGCGCTTCCGCATCGGTGGGCGCGGCGACGATGTTCACGCCAACCAGCGCATAGGGTTTGTCGAGTTGCGGCGACGGCTTGAAGCGTTCGCGATAGATCGCCAGCGCCTGGTCCAGCGCCTGCGGGGCGAAGTGCGAGGCGAAGCCGTACGGCAGCCCGAGTTCGGCGGCGAGCTGCGCACCGAACAGGCTGGAGCCGAGGATCCACAGCGGCACCTCGGTGCCCGACCCCGGCACCGCCTCGATGCGCTGGCCCGGTTGCACCGGCGCCAGCCAGGCCTGCAGCTCCTGCACGTCCTGTGGGAAGTTGTCGGAATTGCCCGGTGGGCGGCGCAACGCGCGCAGGGTCAGCTGGTCGGTTCCCGGCGCACGGCCTAGCCCTAAGTCGATGCGGCCGGGGAACAGCGTCGCCAGCGTGCCGAACTGCTCGGCGATGATGTAGGGCGCGTGGTTGGGCAGCATCACCCCGCCCGCGCCGACGCGGATCCTGCGCGTGCCGGCGGCGACGTGGGCGATCACCAGCGAAGTCGCCGCGGTGGTGACCGCGGGCATGTTGTGGTGCTCGGCGATCCAGAACCGCTCATAGCCCCAGTCCTCGGCCTGGCGGGCGAGTTCGCGTGCCTCGTCGAGCGCGGTACGGCGGTCGCCGCCTTCGCGTACGCGGCCAAGTTCGAGGATCGACAGGCGTGGCATGGCATCGGTACTCATCGGGACAACTCCGGGGAGACTGCGCCGGGCGTGTGCAGGGCGGCGTTACTGCGTTCGATTGCATCGAGGGTTTCGTGCAGCGCGACCGCGTCGTTGAAGCCGGGCGCGGAGCGCGTGCCGGTGCGGATGTCGGCGGCGATCAACGCATAGATGCGGGCGACGTTGCGGGCCATCACGTCGTCCGGCCAGCCTGCGTAGGTACTGGCGGGCGGCATCAGTGGCGTCAGCTCGCTGTCAGTGCCGCGTGCACCGCGCACCGAGAGCTGCGTCAGCTGGGCGTGGCCGCTGGCGGCGGTGACCTGGATATCGCCCTCGGTGCCGTTGATTTCCCACAGCAGGTTGACCCCGCGCGAGACGCCGCCGCGGTAGTGGATCGAGTACGCGGCGCCGCTTTCGAGGGTGCCCTGCACCAGCACCTGGTCCGGCGTGGTCCTGACGATGGTCTCGTCGGTATCAGTGACGTGCGTGCTCGTGCGGCGGACGATCAGCTGCGCCGAAATGCTGGCGAAGTCGCCCAGGACATCGCGGAAGCCCGCGAGCGTATGCCCCAGCGGAATGCTGAGCAGCGTGGCGCCGTTGCGGACATCCTCGAGATAGGCATGCGCGGCATCGGTCTGCCCGGTCCACTGGCCGCCGCTGCCGACCAGCGTCGTCGACAGCACCTGGCCGACATAGCCCTCGGCGATGAGCTGCCGCAGATGCTCGATCTCGGGCGCGACGCGCATCTGCGTGCCGACGGCGGCGACGACGCCACGCGTCCCGGCGAGGTCGGCGAGCTCGCGTGCCTCCGCCAGACCGTTGCCGAGCGGCCATTCGCAATAGACATGCTTGCCGGCGTTCAACGCCGCGCTGACCAGCGCATGGTGGTGCGGCACCTTGACGGTGACGACGACCAGGTCCACCTCCGGCGACTCCACCAGCGCCTGCGCATTCTCGAAGGCATCGCGCAGGCCGAACGCCGCGGCGGCGCGTTGCGCGCTGGCCAGGCTGGTATTGGCAACGCCGACCACCTCGTAGTCGTGCGCGAGGGCGGCCAATGCCGGCATGTGCGCCATCGCAGCCCAGTGGATGCCCGGATTGAGGCCGATGATGCCGACGCGGATTCGCTTGCTCATGGAAGCTCCCGATGGTGAAGGGAAGACCGGAGGCGCCGCTCGCGAAGGGCGGCGGCCATGGCGTCCAGCCAACAGAGGCGTGATGCGGTCGCAGGGTGGCTGCAGCGGCTGACCTGTGCATTCACGAACAGTACGGATCAGCAGGATCCGCGTGTGGTGGGCCCACCAGGATTCGAACCTGGAACCAAAGGATTATGAGTCCTCTGCTCTGACCGTTGAGCTATAGGCCCGGGCGGTGCCGCCGTCGCGCATCTTAGCAGCCGGGTGTGGGGCACCTAGGTCGCGCACCCTCATCCCGCTGCACCGCACGGCAGGCACGCAGGGCCGCCAGACTCCGGGATTGCGGCGTTGGACAGGCGCATGCCCTCAGTCACGCGGCAGCAGCGGCAGGTTGTTGTGCACGTGGGTGGCGGCGACCGCGGCCTGGCCGAACGCCACCGAGATCTGGTTGAGGCCGCTGACGATGTCGCCGATGGCGTAGAGGCCGGGCACGCGGGTCTGCTGGTGCGGGTCGACGCGCAGGTCGCCTTCGTTGGCATCCAGGCCGACACCGGCCAACAGATCGCCATGGCCTTCGTAGCCGAGGTAGGGATAGACCGTGTCGAACACTTCGTCGGTGCCGTCAGCGGCGCGGTAATGGCAGCGTTCGCCGTCGAACTCCAGCGTGCCGCCGGCGGGCAGCACGCGCACGCCGAGTTCCTGCGCCTGCGCGGCGTCCTCGTCGGCAAGATCGCGGTCGCTGGGCAGCAGCGTCACCTGCGGCGAGTACGCGCGCAGGAAGCGCGCATGGCCGACCAGCCCGTCGGCCGGCCCATGGATGCCGATGTGCTGGTCGCGCGCCTCGTAGGCATCGCAGACCGCGCACAGCCGCAACGCGCCACAGGCGATCGCGTCCTCGCACCACGGCACGTCGGGCAGGCGGTCGGCCAGGCCGGTGGCGAGGATGACGTTGCGCGCGTCCCAGTGACGGTCGCCGGCGCTGAGGCGGAAGCCGTCGCCCGTGGCCTCGATGCGTTCGACCCGCGCCTCGACGATGTCGGCCTCGAAGGTCCCGGCCTGCGCGCGCATCTTCGCCAGCAGGTCGCGGCCGGAGACGCCCTGCGGGAAGCCCGGGCAGTTATGGCTCTCGGGGATGTAGCGGGCGCGGCTGTTGCCGGCATCGATGACCACGCAGCTGCGCAGGAAGCGCCGCAGGTAGGTTGCCGCGGTGAGCCCCGCCGGGCCGCCGCCGATGATCGCCACGTCCACCTGGTCTGCCATGCGGGTCTCCTGCGCCGAGGCGCGAGGATGCGCGGGTGGAAGTGATCGGGGCGTGGGGCGGTACCGCGCCGCCCTCGTCCGGCGCTTCGCGCCACCTTCTCCCGCATGCGGGAGAAGGGCGTGGGAGCGGCTTTCCCGTCCCTATCGGTCGTCCTGCCGAACTCTTCCCTGAACGGGAAAGGTGTGTGGTGGCCGGCCTGCGCAGGGGCAGACACGAAAAAGCCCGCGCGAGGCGGGCTTTTCCGGGTACGGCGGTGGCGCGGCTCAGTCGATGTCGAGGAAGCTGCGCAGCTGCTCGGACCGCGACGGGTGGCGCAGCTTGCGCAGCGCCTTGGCCTCGATCTGGCGGATGCGCTCGCGGGTGACGTCGAACTGCTTACCGACTTCCTCGAGGGTGTGGTCGGTGTTCATGTCGATGCCGAAGCGCATGCGCAGCACCTTGGCTTCGCGCGGGGTCAGGCCGGCCAGGACCTCGTGCACGGTTTCCTGCAGGTTGATGTTGGTGGTGGCCTCGACCGGGGACTCCACGTTGGTGTCCTCGATGAAGTCGCCCAGGTGCGAATCCTCGTCGTCGCCGATCGGCGTCTCCATGGAAATCGGCTCCTTGGCGATCTTCATCACCTTGCGGATCTTGTCCTCGGGCATGTCCATCTCCCGGGCCAGCTCCTCCGGCGTCGCCTCGCGGCCGTACTGCTGCAGCATCTGCCGCGAGATGCGGTTCAACTTGTTGATCGTCTCGATCATGTGCACCGGGATGCGGATGGTGCGCGCCTGGTCGGCGATGGAGCGGGTGATCGCCTGGCGGATCCACCAGGTGGCGTAGGTCGAGAACTTGAAGCCGCGGCGGTGCTCGAACTTGTCGACCGCCTTCATCAGGCCGATGTTGCCTTCCTGGATGAGGTCGAGGAACTGCAGGCCACGGTTGGTGTACTTCTTCGCGATCGAGATCACCAGGCGCAGGTTGGCCTCGACCATTTCCTTCTTGGCCTTGCGTGCCTTGGCTTCGCCATAGGCCATCGCACGGTTGATTTCCTTGAGGTCGGTGAGCGTCACGCCCATCGCCTTCTCGGTGGCGATGATGGCTTCCTGCTCGGCGACGATCTGGTCACGCACGTCCTTCAGCGCGGACGACCACTTCTGCTTGCGCTTGATCATCTCGTCGGCCCAGTCCGTATTGGTCTGGTTGCCGTCCCATGCGCGGATGAAGTCCTTGCGCGGCATCTTGGCCACACGGGTGGACAGGTCGAGGATGCGGCGCTCGTGGTCCTTGATCTCGTTGACCACCTCGCGCAGCTTGCGCACCAGGGTGTCCATCAGCGGCAGCGGCAGCTTGAAGGTGACGAAGATCTCCGCCATCTCCTCGCGCAGCTTCATCACCGCCTTGGCGGAGGCGCCGTTCTTGGCGTAGGACTTCTGGAACTTGGTGTAGATGGCCGCCATCGCATCCATGCGGCGCGCGACCTCGGCCGGATCCGGACCCGACGGCGCGGCTTCCTCCGTGGTCTCGGTGGTCGCCTCCTCGTCCTCTTCGGTCTCGGCCTCGGCGTCGGGGTCGGGCGGCGGCGCGTTGGCAGCCTCTTCCTCGGCCGCGGCGGCGAGCGCGTCCTGCTCCTCGATGAGGTCGTTGAAGCCGACCACGATCTCCGGCAGGCGCTTCTTGCCGGCCCTGTGCAGCTCGAAGTCCTCCAGCAGCAGCTGGACCGACCACGGGAAGCTCGCCAGCGCGGCGAGCATCTGGTTCAGGCCTTCCTCGATGCGCTTGGCGATGGCGATCTCGCCCTCGCGCGTCAGCAGCTCGACGGTGCCCATCTCGCGCATGTACATGCGCACCGGGTCGGTGGTGCGGCCGCCCTCGCCGTCAAGCGCGGTCAGGGTGGCGGCGGCCTCTTCGGCGGCGGTGTCGTCGACATCGCGGTTGCCGCTGGCCTCGCCGGCCAGCAGCAGGGTCTCGGCATCGGGCGTGGTCTCGTGGACCTGGATGCCCATGCCATTGATCATGCCGATGATGTCTTCGATCTGCTCCGGATCGACGAGGTCGTCGGGCAGGTGATCGTTGACCTCGGCATAGGTCAGATAGCCCTGCTCCAGGCCCTTGCTGATCAGCTGCTTGATGTCGGACTGCGGCGCCGCCTGACGTTCGTTGGCCATAGAATCGCGCTACCAGAAGATTGGAAAAAAGTGAACCCGTAATTATACCAGCAGCGCCCCGGTTCCCGGTCGAGAAGGGGGCACGGATGCCGCGCGGTTCAGGTCCGCGGCAGGACGATGACGGGGCCTGCGTGGCGGGCCCGGAACAACATATGGGGCCGGATGCTCCCGATTTCCACTGTGCCGCGCAGCATCCGGGTAACCGCGCCTGCTGCACATCGCTGCGCAGGGTTCCTGTCGGACCGCCGCCCGCTCACGCCTCGAGCAGGAACGTCACCGGGCCATCGTTGACCAGGCTGATCTGCATATGCGCGCCGAAGCGGCCGGTTTCCACGCCTGGCGCATGCCGTTCGCGGCACAACGCGACCAGCCGGTCGAATACCGCTTCGGCCTCGGCAGGCGCGGCGGCGGTGCTGAAACCCGGGCGCATGCCGGAGCGGGTGTCGGCGGCCAGGGTGAACTGGCTGACCAGCAACAGCCCACCCGCGGTGTCGGCCAGCGAGCGGTTCATGCGCCCGGCCTCGTCGGAGAACACCCGGTAGCCGAGCAGCCGCTCGGCCATGCGCCCGACCTGTGCGGCACCGTCGCCGGGCTCCACGCCGACCAGGGCGAGCAGGCCGGGGCCGATGGCACCGATGGTTTCGTCGTCGACGACGACACTGGCGCGGGTGACGCGCTGGATCAGGCAGAGCATCCGGGCTGTGGGCAATGGCGACCGGGGGAGGTTAACGCCTGGCGTCGCCCACGGCCGGTCCTGCGGCCGACTGCCGCCCTCTACACTGCCCGCATGCCCGCCTTCCTCGCCCGCCTGCTGTATGCGCTCGCCGCGCTGTTTTCCCGCCTGCCATGGCGCTGGCAACGTGCCGTGGCGGCCGCGCTGGCCATGGCATGGAACCGGCTGGACGCGCGCGAGAGCCGCGTCGCCCGGCAGAACCTGGCCATCGCCTATCCCGATGCCCTGCCCGCCGAACGCGAGATCTGGCATGCGGCGGTGCTGCGGACCACCGCGCTGCAGTTCGTCGAAACATTGCGCTTCTGGACCCGGCCGGCCGCCGCCAACCTTGCGTTGATCCGCGAATCCCATGGCACCGCGCTGTTCGATGACGCGCTGGCATCCGGCCGCGGGCTGATCGTGGCCGCGCCGCACTACGGCAACTGGGAACTGCTCAACCAGTGGCTGGCCGCGCGCACGCCGATCTCGGTGCTGTACCGGGCGCCGGAGTCGGCCGTGGGCGAAGCCTTCCTGCGGCGGGTGCGCGCCAACGCCGGTGACCGCGTGACCCAGATCCGCGCCGACGGGGCCGCGGTGCGCCAGCTGGTGCGCCTGCTGCGCGGCGGCGGGGTGACCGGGATCCTGCCCGACCAGCAGCCGAAGGCCGGCGAGGGCGAATACGCACCATTCTTCGGCACCCGTGCGCTGACCATGACCCTGCTCGGCCGGTTGGCGGCGAAGACCGGCGCCACGGTGCTGTTCGCCTACTGCGAACGCATCGGCGACGGCCCGGATTTCGCGCTGCGCATCGAGCCCGCCCCGCCCGGCCTCACCGATGCCGATCCGCGCACCGCGGTGGCCGCGCTCAACCAGGCGGTGGAGCGCATCGCCCGGCGCGATCCGGCGCAGTACCAGTGGACCTACAAGCGCTATTCGATCCGCCCGCCGGGCAGCGGCGAGCGCTACCCCTACCCGAAGGCGCACGAGGAGACTGCCGGATGATCGAGCTCGACGACCTTGGCCTGGCGCCAGCGCTCGCCGCCGACGACGGCTGGAATGCGCTGCCACGGCGCGCGCGCTGGCTGTTCGCGCTGTCGGGTGCCATCGGGGTCGCGGTGCCGGCGGCGGTGGCGCTGGTCGCCGCCGGGATCTGGATCGGCGGCGATGCGGTGCGGCTCGGCGCCCTGGCGGCCTGGCTGGCGCTGGTGGCGCTGGGCGGCTGGATGGGCCTGCGCCGCTACCGCTGGACGCGCTGGCGGCTGGATGCGGATGGTTTCGGCCTGCAGCGTGGGCGGTTGTGGTTCACCGAGACGCGGGTGCCGGGCACGCGCGTGCAGCACATCGACCTGCGCCGCGGACCGCTGGAACGCCAGGCCAACCTGTCGACCCTGATCGTCCATACCGCCGGCACCCGCGACAGCGCGGTGGCGGTGCCCTGCCTCGATGCCGGCGACGCCGAACGCCTGCGCGACCGCCTCGCTGCCTGGATCGGCCACGATGACGACGACGCCTGATCCGGCCGGCGACGACGGCGACCCGGGCCACCTGCACGGCGCCGGCAGCATCGCGGCCAGCAGCACCGCGACGGTTACCGACGCGGCTGCCGACGCCCTGCTGCCCACCGACGGCGAACGCCGGCTGCATCCGCTGTCGTGGCTGTTCGTGCTGCTGTCGCAGGTCGGCCAGATGCTGGTGCCGCTGGTGGCGATCGCCCTGTTCGGCGCCAGCCGCGACGACGGCGCGCGCCTGGGCATCGTTGCGGTGGCGCTGGTGGCGTTGCTGATCGGCGCGGTCTGGCGCTACCTCACCTTCCGCTACCGCATCGCCAGCGACAGCGTGTTCGTGCGCAGCGGGCTGTTCGAACGCAGCCTGCGGCAGATCCCGTTCTCGCGCATCCATGACGTGGCGCTGCACCAGACCCTGCTGCACCGCCTGTTCGGCGTCGCCGAGGTGCGGCTGGAATCGGCCGGCGGCAGCAAGCCGGAAGCACGCATGCAGGTCCTCACGCTTGCCGAAGCGCTGGCGCTGGAGCAGGTGGTGCGCCGGCGCGCATCGGCGACCGATGCCGTGGAGGCGCACGCGCAGGACGCGACCGCGCCGGCCGACAAGTCACGCACGCTGCTGGCACTGTCCACCGGCGAGGTCATCCGCCTCGGCCTGGTGTCCAACCGCGGCATGGTGGTGGTTGCGGGTGCCGTCGCCCTGCTGAT